>JAZMZW010000040.1:0-2418 GCA_045586205.1 Faecousia sp.
CATGATTTCTCGCTACGCTCCATGATTTGAATTGCCAAAATACAATGTGCCGTAAGGCACAAATCATGCCGTAAGGCAAATCATGGCATAGCCAATTCATGCCCGGCAGGGCAATTCATTATCGTGCTGAAAGCACGATAAACCGGAGTTGCAATTTTTAATACATCGCATAAGAAGATACGACAACCGGCGTAGCAACATCACTTTGTGAAGGGAACACACTACTGTGCCAGTTCCTCCGTTTCCGCTGAAAATACCACCTCGATCCCCCTGTCTACCGATTCTTCCCGGTTGGCTTCACCGAGGAGCTTATGGATCTTAGCCTCCTGTTCCCGTACATCTGCCCCGGTGCGGAGCATTTGCACCTCCTTGATATCCTTCAAGGCTGCCGCCAGTAGCTTTATGCCGTTCCGATCCACAGGGATCTTCTCCCGACTCAGGATCTCAGATTCTACGGTGGTCTCTCTGGTGGGCTTGTCCGGCCTTTGCTCGTTTTCATACAAAATGTTCCGATCCTTCCGCACCTCACGTAAAACCTGCAGATCCAGCTGATCTATGGCCTCATCCACCCGATCCAGTAGCCTACCGGAAACCTGCTCCATCCGAGCCAATTTTTCCGCCCCAGATCGCTCCATCATGTCCAAAGCCCGATCCAAGGTTGCTTTTTGATGCTTTTCCCGAAGCTCTCGCCAACCCTCCCGTAAGGCCCGCTTTCCGATGCTTGAGGCAGAGATGCCGAAGCGTTGCCCCAGTTCCTTCAGGGTGCAGACCTCTGTAATATACGCCCCCTTTACCTGATTCCAATCGGTCATAGCCCCACCTCTCATTCATATTTGGCACACAACAGCTTGGCTACGGGACACTGCTCCCAGCTCATGCTTCGGCAGTAACGGTCCATAAAATCCCCTCGTTTCTTCCTTGCGGGGAAATTCAGCTGTAGCGTGCCCTCGTCCTCCGGCCCTTCACAGATAATTCCATGACGTTCATGGTGTCTGTAGAAGGGGCATTTCACAGATTTATTCTCCTCCATATTCACCCTCCAAAAATCCTTCTTTTATGAGCATGCGAATGGTTTCCCGTTCCATAGCCGTGCATTGAGTCTGCCCGTGCCGTTGGAAGCCGTCATCCTTCACGCTCTTTTCTTTTCCGGGAGAAAGCCTTTGCCCTTGGAGAATGTCCTCCTCCACATTCCGCACCTCTCCCTTTACCATGCCCCGGAGGATTCCACGGAGATAACTCCAGGTCTTCTTCCCCTCCTCAAAGCAACGGTCTACCGCATACATGCACAGCTCAAAGCCTAATTTGTGATACAGGGACCGTAATTCCTTGGCACTGTGACGGGATAACTCGATCCCCAAACGCCTACAGGCCAAATTCACAAAGTCCTCCTTCTTAGTAGCAGAAGGCGCAGTGAGCCCCTCGGGCGCAGAAGTAGCTACTGCTACTTCCTCGGTATCGGAATTGGAATTGGCTTTGGCTTCGGCATTGGTATAGCCATTTTTGCTATCCGTTGCCATAGCCTTGCCATGATCTCCGGTTGGGGCATCTGCCTCATCTCTGTGTTCGGACTCTTTGGAAGGGTTCCTAAAATCCGCTTCCCCGGTCTCCTCCACCGTTCCCCAACGCTTCATAGCCCCTTTGCGGCCATTCTGAGATCGCTGTTCCGTTAATTTGTGAAATTCCTTCTGATACCGATCCTCTCGGTTAATCACACGTTTTAAGAAGAACCGCTCATTCCCTGAACAGGGAAGGATCTCCCCGGTCTGACTGTAATGCTGGAGAATGCGGATCAAACGGCCGTATTCCTCATGGCTCAGCTCCTCCATTTCCTCCAGATATTCATGAGGCAGAGCTGTGTAGGCTCTGGTCTTTTCCATCCTCCACCTCCCGCATGCCGAACATCAGAGATCTTCCCACCCCTCGCCTTTTCGGCTCAGCGAAAAAATCCGCCCAATGCTCCATCAAATACGCCTCTCTATCCACACCCTCTCCCCTTTCGTAAAAATAAAGCTGACAAAGTCCCATTTATTGGACAGCAAAGATGATACAATAAGTACAAGCAGTACAAGCAGTACAAGCCCAAGCAGTCCGGTTGATCAGAGATGACAGTGGACAGTAGAACCTTGCCGGAATTGAAAATTGCCCGCACTGTCAGTTTTCCACAGTCAAACAACCACCTCCGTAGCAACCATCACCGATGGTTGATGCACGCACTCTCATCATCCAAAGAATCAAAACCAAAGGTAGGGACTTCCAATGAGCGGCTTCCTCTGACGAGGAAGCTGTCGCGGAGCGACTGAAGGAGAGAAAAGCTTCCAAGCTTGTACGAGTTTACGATAAGTTGTACAGACCTTCGGCTTTCTTCTCTCCTTCCGGGCTACGCCCACCTCCCTCATCAGAGGGAGGCACTAATTTGCA
>JAZMZW010000041.1:0-7518 GCA_045586205.1 Faecousia sp.
TTTGACACTTTGTGTCATGAATTGATGCGGGGCATCATGATTTCTCGCTACGCTCCATGATTTGAATTGCCAAAAAACAATGTGCCGTAAGGCACAAATCATGCCGTAAGGCAAATCATGGCATAGCCAATTCATGCCCGGCAGGGCAATTCATTATCGTGCTGAAGCACGATAAACCGGAATTTACAGGTTTTTCGGCAGGATCACGCGGAAGGTTGTGCCTTGAGCTTCTTGGCTTTCTACCTCAATGATGCCTTCGGACAGCTCTACGGCACGTTTGACCATGGGCAGTCCCAAGCCGTGACCCTGTCCCTTGTGGGAGGGGTCTCCCTGATAGAATTTTTCAAAAATTCGTTTCTGTACTTCCGGACTCATGCCACAGCCGTGGTCACGGACGGTACACACCACGCACTCCGTTTGATCCAAGAGCCTCAGCTCGATCAAACCGCCCTCATGACTGAATTTTATAGCATTGGAGATCAGGTTGTTCCACACCAGTCCCAGAAGACCTTGGCAGGCACAGATGTTGACCTCGTCCAATTCCGCTTCGAAGCTTAGACCTTTCTTTGTCCACTGCTCCTGCAGGAGAACGACTGCCTGACGGATCTGCTCGTCCAAGGGGAAGGTGGTATAAGCATCTGCAAGGGAATTGTTTTCGATCTTTGCCAGCAGGAGGATATCTCCCACCAGTTCCGTCAGCCGTCGGCTGTTGTTCAGGATCTGCTCCAGATATTCCTCCCGTTCCTCTTGGGTCAGTTCCGGGTCTTGCAGAAGTGTGGCATAGCCCTCTACGGCACTGAGAGGGGTTTTGAATTCATGGGATACATTGGAAACAAAGTCGTTGCTGAGAGTAGCAATGCTGTCCAACTGCCTGACCATGGCATTAAAATTGCGGAAGGTGGTCTGCACCTCTTCCATTTTACTGGAATCGTGGATCTGTACGGAGAAATTTCCCCGTGCCACCTCCTTGGAGGCCTGGCTGAGCTTGACCATAGGGCTCAAGATCCTGCGGCCTACGGAATAACTCATAAATCCGCAAATAATGGTGGAAACCGTCAACAAAGAGGCCAGGGTCAAAAGGCTGAGATTCTCAATGATGCCCCATTGCTCCAGAACATACATGAGGCTCAGTACGCCTAAGAAAGACAGCAGAACCACCACGAAAACGATCACCCAATAGTATACCCGTGTTCGACGGGAATAATGCTTAGCTCTCATGGTGTTTCACCGCCTTATAGCCGATCCCGCGAACGGTGACGATCTCAAAGTCCGGATTTTCCCGAAAACGATCCCGTAAGCGGTTAATATGTACATCTACAGTCCGTGGCTCGGTAGGGGAGTCATAACCCCAGATCTCGTCCATAAGCTGTTGACGGGTGAAGATCTGCCCCGCAGAGCTGAGGAGCTTGTACAGAAGCTGGAATTCTTTCTGAGGCAGGAGGTATTCCCTCCCATGGGTGCGGACGGTGAAGGCATCGTAGTCCAGTACCGTGTCCCCCACAATCTGCCGTCGTTCCGCTACCATTTTGGCTCGGCGGAGGAGGGCATTGACTCGCAGAACAAGTTCGTTGACATTGATGGGCTTGACCATATAATCGTCCGCTCCCACTTGGAAGCCGAACTCCATATCACGGAAGCCCTCACGGGCGGTGATCATGAGGATGGGAACGGTGATCCCGGACTGTCGCAGGGTCTTCACCAAGCCGTAGCCATCCACACGGGGCATCATAATATCGGAGATCACCAGATCCACATAGTCCTTCTCCAGAATATCCAGTGCCTCCTGCCCGTCTGACACGGGGATGGGGGAGAAGCCATGATTTTGCAGGACTTTACAGAATAAATTCCGCAAAGCGCCGTCGTCCTCAGCTACAAGGATTCGAAACATGGAACTTCCTCCTTCCTGCGGCATATTCTATCAGTATACCATTATATCATATTCTTTGGGGTTTGAAAAGAAAAATCAATAAAATTTCATAAACAGTTGATGTTGGGTTGATAATTCTGTGTTAGGATGAGGGAAAATAAGGGCATACTGTACCCGGAAGGAGGAATTTTCATGTCTGAAGAAGAACGCAAACAATTGGAACAAGCACAGCGGGCAGATACGGATCGCATCCTCACCTTGCCCAATTTGCTCAGCTTTTTCCGTCTGGCGCTGATCCCCGTCATTGTCCACTGCTATGAGAACGGTCGTTACGGCTGGGCTGTCGCCTTTCTGATCCTATCGGGAGTGACGGATGTGGTGGACGGCTGGATCGCAAGGACCTTCCATCTGGTCTCGGATTTCGGAAAGGCTCTGGATCCCATTGCCGACAAGTTGACACAGGCGGCACTGCTCCTGTGTGTCATGCCTATGAACCTGTGGTGGGTGGTGGCAGTCATGGCCTTTAAGGAGATCACCATCGGTATTTTGACCTTCCTGACCAAGAAGCGTACGGGGAAAATCTTCAGCGCAGGCTGGTACGGAAAGATTTGTACCGTGGTCATTTATTTCTCCCTGTTCCTGCTGATGATCTGGCATACGGCTCCCCGCTGGTTCCTAGTGGCGGATGTGCTGTTGATCTCCGGAATGATCCTACTGTCCTTCTGTATGTATTTCAGCTATTTTACCAACATTCTCCGCCTGGCTAAGACCTACAAGAGGGAGGACGGCACATGAGACAGCGAGTGTCTGCCTTCTGGACATTGCGGAGAGCGCGTTTGGAGGATCGTCTGCGCTACGGACGGCAGAAACGCTTCTTCCGCTGTCCCGCCTGTCGTGCGGCACAGTCCGTCCCCACTGGACTGGGACAGAGCAAGGTGGTCTGCCGTCGTTGCGGTGAGATTTTCCTGAGAAGAACATAAGCTACGGCGGAAGGGAACAAAATCACCCCTTCCGCCGTCTAACTTTATAAGAACCATCCCAAAAAGGAGATGACGAATATGAAAATGATCTCATTGATCCTCTGTCTGTCCCTGCTCTTAGGTCTGGTGGCATGCGGAAAACAGGAAGTCCCCACCCTTGCGGAGACGAAAACCATGGTGAATCTTTTAAGCACCGTGAAAGGCTCCAAGCCCGTGAGCAAGGATGCCGACGAGGCCTTCCGCCTCTGTGCCAACGATTTGGCGGTTTCCCTGCTCCAAGGAGGCTACGGTGAAGGGGGAAATTGTTTGATCGCTCCCTATTCCATCCTTGTAACTCTGTCCATGGTGGCAAACGGCGCACAAGGAGAAACCCTTTCCCAGATCCAAGACCTTACGGGCCTGTCTGTGGAGGATATGAACGGTTATTTGTCTGCCATGGAAGGAAGCCACGGGCAGGAGTTGTGCAGTTCCAATTCCCTGTGGGTAAAGGAAGACTATGCCATTAAGGACAGCTTCCTGCAAAGCCTTGCGGGCCTCTATGATGCAGGGGTCTATTCCGCCCCCTTTACGGAAAGCACCCTGCAAGCTATCAACAAGTGGGCAGAGGAAAGCACCGCAGGGAAAATCCCCCAAGCCTTGGGGGAAATGGATCCCAATGCCACCCTGTACCTGCTGAACTGCCTGAGCTTCGATGCCAAGTGGGAGCACATTTATGAGGAAAACAACATCCGCGAAGGCAGCTTCCACGGCGCACAGGGAGAGCAGACCGTAGACTTCCTCTCCTCGGATGAGGTCGTGTATCTGGAAGATGAAAACACCACAGGCTTCATGAAGGACTATGCAGGAAACCGCTACAGCTTCGTGGCCCTCCTTCCCGCCGAGGGCATGAGCATGGAGGACTACGTGGCATCTCTTACGGGAGAAAGCCTCACCCACCTCATAGAAACCGCACAGAATACCACCGTCATTACGGAAACTCCCAAGTTCACCGTGGAAAGTGACTTGGATCTGGCAGGCATCCTGTCCGATCTGGGCATGACGGAAGCCTTTACCATGGAGGCAGACTTCTCCGGCATCGAGGATCGGAAGGAATTGTATATCAGCAACTTCCTCCACAAAACCAGCCTGACCCTTGACGAAGCCGGCACCCAAGCCGGCGCCGCCACTGTAGTGGAATTCGCCACCAAGGGCGTTCTACTGAACCCCAGAACCGTCATCCTCAACCGCCCCTTCGTCATGGGCATCTACGACAAAATCAACGGTTGCTTCCTCTTCCTCGGAACGGTTGAAAGTCTTAACTGAGACGGAATCCAAAGCGAATTGACAATTAAAAATGGAAAATTACCCAAAATAAAACAACAGCAGTTTCCGATCCCTCACAGATCGGAAGCTGCTTTTTGCGTTTATGAACTTCTCCCCCCCATGCCAATTTCAGTATGTCGGGCTGTTGTAGCACAGGCTTTCAGACTTATTTGTAGGGACGTCCCTCCCGGGGCATCCCTACAGCAGGATCGGCAGACTGTTCGATAAGTCGGAATTGGCAGGTTGTGTCGGGGGCTTGGTCAGGGGGGATTCGGTCTTGGGATTTTGGTGGTAGGGGGCGGGTTTCCCGTCCAAAAAGTCGTAATATGTATAAACTTGGTTTATCGAACAGACCATAGCATGGTAGGCACAAGGGAGGCTCTAAATCAGAAATCCCTACCTTCGAAAATCGAATTTTTCGTGTCGTAACCATTTGGGACGGGAAACCCGTCCCCTACGGCAAGCTTGGAAAACTGTTCCATAAATCGGAATTTTCCGTAATTCCCCATTTTCAATTTCTGGAACTATCCACTGTCCACTATCAACTGTCAACTTGCTTGTAACTCATAATTCATCATTCAGACCGATAAATCGGAATTGGCTGTCGTTTACGGACTCATAATTTTAAATCCATCACCGAAGGTGATACATTCACAAGCGTAGCGACATCACTTCCGAAGGAAACACCACTTGCGAAGCAAACATCACTTGTGAAGCAAATATCACCTTTTAACGTCCCATTCCACCAAAGGCAGTCTCTGCATAGCACCGAAGATGCGGTTTTTCAGGTCGGGATACTGTTCCTGTAATTTTAGGATTAGATCCTTGGTTTCCTGACGCTTGGTGCGCTTATCCACGGGACAGCGGTTGTGGACGATGGGCAGAGCCTCACGCTCTACGAAATTGGTGATGGTCTTTTCCGAAAGGTACATCATGGGACGGATCTGGGTCACCCCCGTACGGTCCAAATAAGTCACAGGCTGGAAACAGCCGATCCGCCCTTCATACAGCAGATTCATCAGGAAAGTCTCTACCGCATCATCGTAGTGATGCCCCAGGGCGATCTTTGTAAAGCCTTGATCCAGCAACGCTTGATTCAGCGCCCCCCGACGCATTTTTGCACACATGGAGCAGGGGTTCTTTTCCTTCCGATAATCAAAAATAATGGGGGCAATCTCCGTTCTGACCACGGTGAAGGGTACTCCCCAGCTTTCGCACTGACGGGAGATAGGAGAGAAGTCCATGCCAAAGCCCAGATCAATGGAAATGGCTGTCAGCTCATAGGGGTGGGGATAATATTCCCGCATTGCTGTCAACAGAGACAGCAGGGCAATGGAGTCCTTTCCCCCGGACAGTCCGACTGCGATTTTATCATTGGGAGAAATCATGGCGTAGTCATCCACACAGCGGCGTACCATGCCCATCATCTTTTGCATTTTGGAATCATTCCTTTCAAACTTGGATCTTTTCAGAAAAAATGGAGAGTGAGAAAACAAGAGAATACGAGAGAAAACAAGAGAAAACGAGAGTTCTTGTGGGATACGGTAAAAATTTATAAAAAAGGGCTTGACATTGGGTTTTTTATATGATATAAAGAATAGGCTTTGCGTAGATTATACGCATAAATTGTTCGTTTGTCAAAATATTTATTTTATTTTTCGGAGGAATTATCCATGTCCACTACCCTGGTCAGAAAAGAAGATGTGCAGCGCAAGTGGTACATCGTCGATGCAGCAAACCAGCCCCTGGGCCGTACCGCTGTCACCGTCGCCAATATCCTGCGCGGCAAAGTGAAGGCTGACTTCACCCCCAACGTTGACTGTGGCGATTATGTTATCGTCCTCAATGCCGACAAGGCAATCCTCACCGGCAAGAAGCTGGATCAGAAGAAATACGATCATCACTCCGGCTGGATCGGCGGCCTGAAGGAGACCAAGTACAAGACCCTCATGGCTGAGCGTCCTGAGTTCGCAATGGAGCTCGCTGTTAAGGGCATGCTTCCCAAGAACACCCTCGGCCGCGCCGCTCTGGGCCGCCTGAAGGTTTTCAAGGGCACCGAGCATCCCCACGCTGCCCAGAAGCCTGAAGCTTGGGTTGACTAATCAGGAGGTAACAGATCATGTACGAAAGCAAGAGACAGTATCAGTACGGCACCGGCAGACGCAAGTCTTCCATCGCTCGTGTTCGCGTTTACGAGAACGGCACCGGCTCCATCATCATCAACGGCCGTGACATCGACGACTACTTCGGTCTCGATACCCTGAAGCTCATCGTTCGTCAGCCCCTGGTCAGCACCGACACCATCGGCAAGGTTGACATCATCTGCACCGTCAAGGGCGGCGGCGTTACCGGCCAGGCCGGCGCTATCCGTCATGGCATTTCCCGCGCTCTCCTGGGCGTCAACGCAGAGTACCGCGCAACCCTCAAGGCCGCCGGCTTCCTGACCCGCGACCCCAGAATGAAGGAGAGAAAGAAGTACGGTCTGAAGGCCGCCCGTCGCGCTCCCCAGTTCTCCAAGAGATAATTTTACCACATCTATTTGCCACTTTTGGCGTTTATTTGCGGCAAAATCCCCTCTTTTGGCGCATTAAGAGTTGCATAATTGCCCTGCCCTGTATTGCGTAAGGAACAGGTAAGGAACAAATTTTGCAGCCCCTAAAATCAAAACAAGTCTTTTTGCAGGAGATAGCTCTTCGGAGTTATCTCCTGCTTTTATACTAATTTCTAATAAAACGGATTAACCGTTTTATTATGCCGCTGGTAAGCGGCATGGCGGCAAAGCCGCCAAGAAATGCCGTGTAATACTGTTCTTGCCGCCATAGGCGGGGCAGGATATTCATCCTGCAATAAAATGGTTTTCAAACCATTTTATCAAGAAACAGTATCATAGCCGAAAACAGACAGTTTTGGTTTACATAATGCAAAATTTAAAGATCTTGGCAGAAATCATACAAGGGCTTCCATGCAAGCAATGTCTTGCGAACTTTTTCTGCCAATTCCGGGGAATAGAGCAGGTCATCCGGCTCCAAATCTGCCATGGCAAGGAAATTTTTCAGGGAGAAATAGGGCTTCAGTTCCTCTTTGGGACAGGCTTTGGGACGGGCATAAGCATCACCCGTCAACTCCAGCCCACTTTCCTTTTCTGCCTTTTTCACAATTTTTAAAAATTCCTCACTGTGATCCGCCATTTTGATCCGCATAAGTTCCATAGTAGCAGCCTTGGGATGAATGAAAAGGAATCCAAAGCGGTAGCCTTCCGGTCGAACCTCAAAGCACAGTCCCGGCTGTTCCAGCCAAGAGGCTCCCGGTCTGCGGATACAGAACCACAGGCTCTCTTTATAAAAGGTAGAAGGGTGCATCCGCATATCC
>JAZMZW010000042.1:0-6411 GCA_045586205.1 Faecousia sp.
CAAGAACATACCTTCGTGGATGGTTCTTGTATCTGCGGAGAAGTGGAGGAGAAGGAAGCGGTTCTTGATCCTTCCATTAAGATCGGTCACAGCTTGAATTTGGCAAGTGATATTTCCATTAACTTTGGCGTTGCAAAGACATTGCTTGCAGGCTTTGACATGAGTACGGTTTATATGGAAAGCGTCATTGAGATCTATGAGGGTGAGGAGTACAAGGGTACGACCACCGTTCGCATCGTTCCCGTAGACAGCGGTTATTATTACTACTTCACGCTCAGCGGTTTGACTGCTGTGCAGATGAATGATACCATCACCTCTGTTTTCTATGGCACCAAGGACGGTCGACCATATTATTCCAATGCAGATGTGTATAAGATCGCCGATTATGCCTACTCTCAGCTCAATAAGACCTCTGCGTCCGATACTCTGAAGACCCTCTGTGCCGATCTCCTCCGTTACGGTGCCAAGGCACAGATCTTCAAGGGCTACCGCACGGATGCTCTTGTAGATGCGGGCATGACCGAGGCACATTTGCCATATTTGTCCGACATGGAGGCTGTGACCTTCGGCAACACCAATAAGGTGCTTTCCGATCTGCCCAATGCACCCATTACATGGGCGGGTAAGGCGTTGGATCTGGACTCTAAGGTCTGCCTGAAGTTTATTTTCAACCCCACAGGTTATACCGGAGACTTTGCGGATCTGACTTTGAAGGTCAGCTACAAGGATCTCTACGGCGAGGAAATGAACCTGACACTCACAGATCCTCAGGACTACAGTGGCAACGGTCTTCTGTATGTCTTTACCTTGGATGCCCTGCTGGCTTCCGAGCTGAGAGAAGTGGTTTCCGTCCGGATCTATGCAGGGCAGACTCCTGTATCCGCAACCCTGCAATACAGCGCCGACACCTACGGCAACAACAAGAAGGGGGATCTGCTGGAGCTGTGCAAAGCCCTCTTCGCTTACTCCGACAGCGCAAAAGCATACTTTCAATAAGTTCTGAATCCATGGAGGCGGCTTGTCCGCCTCCACAGGAGTGGATTACATAGCATAAGCATTGCCTACAGATAGCTTTTACAGGAAATAAGTCGGCACTCATTGCTATGGATTTCTATTCAGGACCCGAAGTGGATGGTGCCAAAAGCGTATGCTACCATGGACCGATCTTTACTGTGGGACAGGTTTTCCTGGGCTCCTAAAAACGGTAGCATTTCAGTATTACTCCCCACTTGGATATTCCAGATGGAGAGTAAATTATTGAACTATGATTTATATGTCTCACATCAGTGTATAAGACGCATTGTTATAAATCAAACGGCCTTTTTAAATTAAAAATATATTCTCTGGAAAAGGGGCTTTTTCATTAAGAATGTGGCAGCCCCTTTATAGTCAAATCGAACGATGGAATTCTTGACATTAAAGCAGAAAACCGTATAATATTTATGGAAGATAATATTTATGAATACAAACTTCCGAACACTAAAGAATGGTTGTGATTTGAAATGATGAAACGCATCTTCTCTCTGTTGCTGTTAGCAGCGATGCTACTGACTCTGCTTCCCACCATGCATTTTGAGGCGTTGGGAGCGACCTACACTACTGCAGATTGGAACGCCTTGCGTAATAACTGGAAGGTCTCCATTTGCGGTGATGATACGGTGGATTGGTCCGATCCCGAGATTCAAAAGATCGTTGGACAGACCAACAGTTCCGGTGTGTCTTCCTCCGGTATTAGCTACAACGGCGGTAAATATTGGAGAGATTTGGAGGCTAACCGCTCCAATTCCGGGAGAGTTTTCGGCAGCACCAATATTACCATTACTGTGTCCAGTGATACTATGCGGAAGCAGTTTGTCTACCTGATGTATATGGCAAAGTCTTATGGCACTCGTGGCTCAGTCTATACCTATAAGGACGGTAGCGGTAACCTGGTTACGATGGATCTGTACCAGAATCAGGAACTTCGTAATGCCATTTTCTATGGTTTGGAAAAGGCAACTTCCTTCTATAACAAGACTCGTTGGTCTGAGCAGAAGGGGAGCAGTACTGCCACGAGTTACTATAACTGGTGGGATTGGGCTTTTGGTTCCCCGGATGAGATTTTGCAGACGCTTCTTGTTATGTATCCTTACAAGACCACTGCAGAGAAAAACACTGCGGATAAGATCATTGAAACCTGTCGGTATTTGATCGATACGATTCGTCCCAATAATGACGGAAAGACAGATGAATCGACCATTAGCTATCGTCGTACCCGTCTGCGGATCTGCGGCATGATCGCAGCTCTGAAGCAGGACACGGCACTTATAGAGCAGACCCGTACCAATCTGGTAAACTTCCTCGCTAAGAATGACGGAGGAAACGGTGTTCAGTTAGACGATTCTTATGTTGCTCATGACTACTTTGCCTACGAAGGCTGCTACGGTGTACAGAATCTGGCAGAACGTATTATTGGCAGCTATTATGTAATGGCAGGGACCGCCTTTGAATTAGATGCCTCCAACAAGCATAATCAGGTAGACTGGATCCTAAAAACCTTTATGCCTGCTATGCACAATGGTGTCATGATGATGCAGAGCAACGGCAGATTCCCTGCAAGCGGTCGGGAATACGGCAGATATGCCATTACGGCGGCCTTACAGCTACTGGGGTGCTTTGAGCCGGAGGACGATCTGCAATTGATCCAGTTTATCCGTTCCGCTGTTGTACGGGATACTGAGGAAGAAACGCAAAAACTATATTCCGCATTGGCAGTATCTTTGGGAAATGTCATGCTGGTTCAGCGATTGAAAGAATGTGTTTTTGAACATAATATGCCGGAGCAAGGGGGCACCTATGCCCAAATGCGTTACAGGAATGATCGTGCGGTACAGCATACAGAAGACTATACCGTAGGTCTTGCCATGAGCTCCCGACGGATCGCAACCCATGAGAGCATCAACGGTGCAAACCGCTACGGCTGGTATATCGGTGACGGTGCTCTGTATGTGTATAACGATAAGACGAGCATTTCTTATGACCAGTATGGTCCGGACTTTAATCGTTACGCCAATATGTACCGCATCCCCGGTACCACGGAGGAGAACTCCACTACCCGTAAGCCTGTAAGTCAGCGGCAGACCTATTTCCCCGGTATGACCTACACCTCCTCCGGCTGGACCCAGGATAAGAACAAGGATGGGGTAGATGCAGGTGCCTTTGTAGGCGGTGTGGACTTAGACGGACAGTTCATTGCCGCAGCTATGGATTTTGAGGCATATAGCTGGTCTTCTGCAGAATCTACGGTAGAGAAGTCCAAGGTCAAGAGCCCTGTGGAACGGAATAATCTGAAGCAGGTTCTGACCTCTGATCTGACAGCCAAGAAATCTTACTTCATGTTTGATGATGAGATCGTATGTGTGGGCAGTGACATTGACTTTAGCACCCGCAGCAATTCTGTCTATACCTATGTGGATAACCGTGAGCTTACGGAAAAGACGACCGTTAACGGTGTTACCACCTACGGAACCGAGGATATTATTGTGGACGGTATCACGCTGGAAAAGGTCAACTCCTTCTCTACCAAGAAGTACACCGACCCTGCGTGGGTCTATGCCGGCAATTTCGGCGGCTATGTATTCCCCAAGGGTGGAAATATTACCATCAAGAAGGCCTACCGTGAATCTTCCGCAGACGGGGATAATACCAATGATAGCTTTAACGATTATACTTTGGGAGCCACAGCGCCTAACGGCAAGCACAGCTTCTTTGAAATGTGGGTAGATCACGGCTCCAAGCCTGTAAACGGTAGCTACAGCTATGTCATGCTCCCAGGTAAGACAGCGGAGGAGACCGAAGGGTATAGCAAGAGCCCGGATATTACCATTTCTAAGAATACAACCTCCCTCCATGTGGTCAAGGAGAATACCCTGGGCATTACCGCCATGGTATTCTGGAAGGCCGGTACTTATGGAGACATTACGGTAGACAAGCCCATGATCGTCATGGTACGAGAGCTGGACGGTATGTATACCATTACTGCATCCGATCCTACCCAGGAGCTGACCTCCGGCACCATTACCATCAACCGTGCCCTCCATAGCTGGGACATCAATAGCCGCATGACTGTGTCCGGCACATCTAAGATTACCATTAAGGTCAACTTCAGCGGTGCCAAGGGTGCATCTATTGCAAGCGAATTTTCCATTGCAGACACCCAGCAGCTCATGTTTGACTTTGCAAAGGTCAATTCCGGCAAATATAGCGACAAACTCTACGGCTTCAAGAACTACGGCGATGTCAACAACTGGGCGCCTATGCGGATCCCCAGTGACTCCCTGTCCTTCAGCGGCGGTAAGCTCATTGTTCCCCTGACCACGGAGAACGACAGTTCCGGAAATCCCCAGTACCATACCTATATTCAGCCCTCGGATTCTAAGACGAACTTTGTATGGAATTCCAATTATACAGACAATGCCTATCTGAATTTCAAGGCTTCAAATGCTGAGATTTTCCAGATTCGTCTGAAGTTAGAGGGGGCAACAGCTTATGGCTCCTACGATCCCGGAGTATATCTGACCTATTTGCCTGAGGGCTCCAACTACTGGAGCGGCAGTACCAATGCCGCAAATAACTGGAAGGAGACCATCAAGATTCCCATTCCCGCGGAGTGTATGAAGGGTGGCTCTTTAGAAGGTCAGTATGTGACCTTGACCTTTGACCTGAGCAATAAAAAGATCTCCTCCTGCGGCACCATTAAGGCCGTGACCTTTATGCTGGGTTATATGCGTGGGGGTAAAGCTACCATTGATCATATTTATATCGGGCGAAAAACCCATAGTCTCTATTTTGGCTTCGGCAAGGATGGGTCTGTTGCCCGTTATGTTGAGGGAGCCTACGGCGGACATGACTTTGACGCTGCGGTAAATCCCACTTGGGCAACCAACTGCACCAAGGATGTAGGAGGGTATTATAAGTTAGATCCGGTTGAGGGAACTATGACCTTGTACACCGGAGAACAATACTACGGTACCTTAGGGGCAGGCGAGCATTACGGTGCCTATCTGGCAACCAGTGCCTCCTCCGGAAGCTATGCCTCCGAGAGCTCTGATGCCAATCTTCCCTTGTCCTACGATCCTTCTCAAGCAGAAATTGTGGAGGTTCGCTTCAAGACTGAGGCACTGGCACCACAGGAGGGAAGGACGCCTCAGCTTATGCTTGTGGCTATGCAGGAGAAGAATGGGGTAGTATCCGCCGATTCCAGTGCATATATCCCCTTTACGATTACAAACGGTCAGTGGCAGACCCTGCGGATCCCTGTAGGCGACAATCTAAAACAGGCGGACTATCTTAAGTCTTTGGGTATTCGCTTCAAATTCACCAGAAATCAGAAGTCCGGGGAATTTGCAAAGATCGTTGTTGACTACATTTATATGGGTAAGGAAGCAGATGCACCTTCTAAGTTCTATGTGGACTTTACAAACAAGGATACGGATAAGGAGCGTTATCTCAGCCAGACATACGGCAATGTGAACCTGGATGCCGGTGGCTGGAAGCAGAGCAGTAGATTAGCCGCTCCTGTATTTTCTTCCGGAAACGGCGGCACAATGACCCTGAATGTCAATGCCGATGCTACAGCAGGTGTCCTTTATGTCCAGAGCGCGCCCTCTGTCAATAAGCCTCTGTGTATGGAGTTTGATACCAAGGAGGCAGAGGTGGTTCAGCTCCGCTTTAAGCTGAAAAATTTCAAGGCCAACGGCACTCCCATGGTAGGAGTCTACTTCTACAGCACCATTACCTCCCATCCCATGGGTACAGATTCTATCCGAAATGCCTGCACAGATTTCTGTTATCCCACAGCGGCGGAACTGAACAACGATACCTATATCACCATGACGCTTCCTGTCAGCGACGCTGTCAAGGCAGTGGAGAAAATCTCAGCTCTCCGACTCAATTTTAGTGGCATGGAGAGCATCAGCACTACACAGTTAGGTGCTATTACTGTAGATTATATTTATGTGGGACCCAAGGCCTTTGCACCTACTGGCTGTGCCACAGTGACCTACCTCCACGAGGATGGCAGTCTCTTAGCTACGGAAACCGTAGTCAAGGGTGGCACCGCAGTATATCCCGGAGCCACACCTACTAAGGAGGCAACTGCGGAGCATCACTATATCTTCAGCGGCTGGGATAAGCCTCTGACTGCAATCACCGGGGATCTTACCCTCACTGCACAATTTAAGGAAGAGGCACATAGCTATATAGAGGGGATCTGTGCTTGCGGTATGAAGGAGGCCCTCAAGGATCCTGTGGAGGACGGCACTCTTAAGCTGAGTCATAGCTTGAATCTGGCAAGTGATATTTCCATCAATTATGCCTTGACGGCAGAAAGTCTGGCAAACTATGATATGGAAACCGTATATCTGTCATGTA
>JAZMZW010000043.1:0-7138 GCA_045586205.1 Faecousia sp.
CCCCGTATAGATAGCGCTTTCTCCCCTATTGACCAGTTGGGTTGCAAGGGTCTTACCCGCTGCATCCTTGAATGTGACGGTATAAGCAGGGGTAGGCAGATCTTCCAATTTGCCCACATAGACATAATCAATGGTCAGTCGTCCGATTTGACTTGCGGAAATGCTCTCAATGCCACCGAAATACAGACGGAGCTTATGAATACTTTCCTCATTCTTGAAGGCACTTGTCAGAGGCATGGTGACCACAAGATAGCTATCGGAATTGATATATGCCGTATGACCGCTGTAGCTGTCCGTGGCGGCCAGAGAGGAACCGTCATCCTTGGTAAAATATCTCAAATTCAGGTAAGGCGAAACAGTCTTCATGCCTGTGCTACCGTCGCTATTGGTAACCTGCTGATCCCCCACCTTGAAATTCTTCATTTTGAAGCGGATCTGGAAATACTCTGCCTCACCGGGGTAATACTCCAAGGGGTAGTCCGTCCCTGTAGGCCCTAAGTTGGTATCAATATACACATCGGGCCAGGCCGTTGCTCCCAGAGAGGGATTAGACTGAATTGTCAGCGTTCCTGCAGATCCGTCAAAGAGAATATCCGACACTCTGTCGGTTTTGTAATACCAATTCTTCTCAGTCCCGTTGGCGAACTGGGTATAGCCGTAGGCTTTGGTATGGTATCTGCTTTGCTCCTCGGGGGAATTGCTGAAATCAAAATACAGATCTCCCCTGTTGGGCAATTGCTCATAAGGCCCTACGAAAGCATAGTCAAAGGTAACACGAGCATTGAGGTCCGTGGGAGCGGTAAAGCCGGAAATGTGAATGATCACACGGTTGACCTCTTCCAAATCCCGAATTGCCTGTTGGATCTTGCCTGTGGCGATATAATAGGTGTCCCCGTTCAGATATTCCGCACTGAACTTCACAGCATCGGCGGCAAGATAGGAATTGTCCGTACTGTAGTAGAAATGCACACTGGCCTTCCCTGTGCTACCGGACAGCCCGCTTACCTTGAAGCGGATCTGGAAATAGTCCGCATAGTCGGGGTCGTAGTTCAGGTCAATGTTTACGGAGTCGGCATAAATGGAGCTATAGCCTGTTGTCCCCGGTGCCACGGTGATGGTGCTTGCGCCGGTATCCATGCTCTGAGAGCCGTCCACCAAGCCTGTAGTTCTGCCTCTCCAAGCTTCGATCACATCAAAGTTCTTGTAATTGTACACATAGTTGTTATAGCGATCTTTTGCCACTGCCCCGTTGTCAAAGTCAAAGAACAGTGCCTTATCCAGAACCTCCAGATCCTCTGTATAGGTATGTGCGGAGTTTCTCAGGCAGGTATAGAGCAACTGCCCCTTTTCTGTCAGTGTGGGCTTCTTGCTGACCACACCGCTGTCATACTCATGGAAGCACAGCTTGCCGGACTGCCATGCCAGCACAGGATATCCCTTGTTCATATTCTTACTGTCACTGTCAAAGGCAGAGCCCAAAACAGAGGCATAGCCCTTCATGGTCTGTGCAGAAAGCATTTGAGAAGTTTCCGTGGTTAAGGAATGGGCGGCTGTCTTAAAGAACTTGACCGTTCCCACAGAATAACTGTTGCTGACTGTGCCGGTGGCGGCGGCATTGACGCTACCCACAAAGGCATAGTAATTGCCCACATTGTAGCAATTTTTTACAAGGGTATTTTTCGCTCCGCTGGAGTAATAGCCCACGAAGCCTGCAGTGCTGTTACCTGCGACTTTGGTAGAGATCCAACCTGTATTGTAGCAGTTTTCAATATGACCTTCCTTGCCAACCATGCCCACAAAGCCGCCTGCCATACTGTTGGCAAAAACCGTGGCCTTGTTGTAGCAGTTGAGGATCTTACCGCAGTTATCCATAGTGCCTACCAGTCCGCCGGCCTTTTCACCGGCAATTACCACACCGCTTTCCACACCGGTATTTTGAATGGTGGCATTGTAGACATATCCGAAGAGCCCTGCATAGGTGTTGTTGTATTCTATAGACTGCAGATTGCGGATCACATAGCCTCTGCCGTCAAAGGTGCCACGGAAGGAGTAGGTCTTGCTCTCATCCTTGCCGCCGATGGAAAGCCAAGGCTTGTTCTGCAAATCAATATCCGCCGTCAGGTGGATCACCTTTCCGGAGAAGGTATTCCCCTTCCGCACCAGATAGGACAGCACTCTCAGCTCCTCTGCCGTACCGATTTGGTAAACTCCGTCCTTTTGAGGCAGAGTAGCAGAAGCACTGCCGTTCTCCCATGCCAGTACGGGGTCCATGCGGTTTTGTACCAGAATATCCTCCGCAAAGGCAGTGCCCAAGGTAGCCGCCTGAGTGCGGAGCTGTGCCGCAGTCAGATGGGCGCAGTCTGTTTGGGTGGCGCTGTTGGGTGTATGGATCATTTCCGAAACACCGGTGCTATAGCAGTTATTCAGAGAAACATTGGTGGCGTTTGCATTGACCGTACCGACGATGCCACCTAAGGCAAGACCGCTACTGTAGCAATTGCGGATGGATGTGTTTGCCGTTCCTCCCGCAAAGTAGCCCACAATGCCTCCCGTGGTACTGTTTGCGCCGATATTTCCCTTATTATAGGAATTTTCCACCACATTTCCGGAGCTGTTCGCCATACCCACAAGTCCGCCAACGATCGTCGTGCCGTTGACATTTGCCTTGCTGTAACAGCCACGGATGGTAGAGGACTTGACATAGCCTGCAAGGGCGGCGGTTTTCTGTCCGCCGAAGACCATGCCGTTTTCAATGCCGAGGTTTTCCACCAGCCCGTTTTCCACCACACCGAACAGGCCGTTGTACCAGTTGCCGGAGTTGATGCACAGATTCAGGATCTTGTGACCCTGTCCAAGGAATTTTCCTCGGAAACCGGGATTGGTGGAGGCTTCGGAAATGCAATTGCCTCCGATAGAAACCCAAGGCACATACTGCAGATCCAGATCTGCCTCCAGCTTCACCGTCTTACCGCTGAAGCCCTGCTGTTCCACATTGACCAAATAGCCAAGAGCCACCAGATCCTCCACAGTATAGATGTGATAGATCCCACTGCTATCCACAGGCAGTGTGGGACTGCTGTCCAGATGATACAGGAAAACATTCAGCACAGGATAGCCACTGTTCTGCGGTCTGAGGGCATCCTGATAGAAGGCAGTTCCCAAGGCTTTGTAATTAGCCTTCAGATCCGCCACGGAAAGGGCAGAACAGTTGACCTTTTCATAGGCAGTAGCCGTATGAACAAAGGTGTCATTCAAGCCGTAACAGTTTTCCAGCTTGATATTGCTCACAGCGGAATTGATGTTACCGACGATCTGTCCCGCTTGCGTTCCGCTGACAGAGCCTCCGTTGTAGCAATTGGTGATGACGCTACCGGCAGAGCCGGAGGAGAAATATCCCACAATGCCACCGGTCATGTATTTAGCGGATACCTGACCCGTATAGTAGCAGTCGGAAATGCTTACCTTTCCGCCCATGCCAACCAAGCCACCGGTGAAATCATGTCCGTTCACACAGGCTCTGCTAAAGGAACGGCTGAGTGTACCTGTTAAAGTACCAACAATAGAGCCAACCTTACTGCTACCCGTAATATGACCGCTGTAAACGCCAAAATTCCGAACCGTACCGGACACACTGCCAAAGAAACCGACATGGTAATTCGTCGAGGTGATCTTCAGATTCCTGACGCCGTATCCCCTGCCGTCAAAAGTGCCCTTAAAGGTCTTACCTATGACATCCGTGGGGGAATTGCCTCCGATGGGGATCCATTCACGGGAGCCTAAGTCGATATCGTTCTTCAAAGTAACCGTCTTACCGGAGAAGCTATCCTTGCCACTGTTGACCCGATATGCCAGAAGGCGCAGTTCTGCCTCCGTACTCAGAGCCAGATCCGCAGGAAGGACAGCCTTACACTGCCAGGAGAATACGGGATAGCCACCGTTTTTCTGCTCACAGTCATCCATGAACTGCGTACCCAAAGTCACAGCCTTAGTCATCAGCTGTTCCTTGGTGACCTGTGCGGAGTCAGTATACGACTCCACCCCTTCCAGAGCCACCATTTCTTCACATTTCAGTGCAGTGGTGCTGTAGCAATTGTCTACGGTAATGCTCTTGGGCAGAAGGCTTTGATCCTTGGTGTTGTAGAAGCCGATCAAACCGCAACGGCTGTTGGAGGCACTGAGCTTTCCTACGAAATAGGAATTCCGAAGCTCCACCACCGCCGCACTGGAAATGTAGCCCACAAGACCGCCGGAAATAGAGGCGGAGTTGCGTACATTGCCGTAGTTGTAGGAATTGGTAATACTACAAGTACCGCCGATCTGCCCTGCAAGTCCGCCTACATGGGCGCCGTTGCCAATGACCGTGGCTCTGTTGAAGCAGTTTTCTATGGTCACATGGTTGCTCAAGCCCGTCAAACCGCCGGACTTTTGACCACCGAAAACAATACCGCTTTCGATACCGAAATTGCGGATCGTTGCCCCGTAGGTCTCGCCGAACAGTGCCACATAGGCCTGTCCCGGACGGAAAATGCACAAATTTCGGATCACATGATTACCGCCGTCAAAGGTACCCCGGAAGGAAGACTTGCTCCCCGCTCCCCCAATGGGAGAAAGAGAACGCCCCTTCAGGTCAAGATCCGCCATAAGCTTCACGGTTTTTCCGGAGAAGTTATTGCCGTTGCGGACCATTTGGGCAAAGTACAGGAACTGCTCCACATTCTTGATTTCGTATACTCCGGAGGACTCCTTCAGGGTCGTGCCGGGGGCATAGTCCGCAGTGAGGCTTTCCAGCGTGTCGACGGTCACGGAGGGAGTGGTCTTGTTGACATCCCCTTCATTCAAAACAGGGGTAAAGACCACGCTGATGTTGGCAGAGGTCACATTCTCCAAGTGGATCACAAGCTTGCGGAAATCCGCTCTGGAATACTCATCGCTGTGACCGGCTTCCCCCGACAGAAGCACCGCATCCATTGCGCTGAAGCTTGCATTACTCGGGGAAAGGATCTGTGCTTTCAGGGTCTTCCCGTCTTGGGTCAGAGTTGCTGTTTTCCCGTCGTTGGAAATTTGAATCTCCGCTGTGGTATGGGCAAACCAGTAAACCTCCGAAGCCTCAGAGCAGGTCAGCTCATCCCGTAACAGCACACGGGAACGATTATCAAAGAGGGATAAACCACGGCGAACAGAGGTCGCTCCGTAGGTGTCGTATGCATCCAGCATATCCACCACCGCATAGCCTCCGTCGTAGGCACTTTCATAAGCAGTGATCTGACACAGGGCATTGGAGGCCTGTCCCCCCAAATCCGAGGGATTGATCACAAGGGTGTTCTGACCCTCGGCTCGTTTGCGGTAATATTTCCAACGGCCGATATCCTCTGCATAGCCGTTTCTGTAAGTGCCGTAGCCCGGTAGGTTGTAATTGTCCGAGCCCAGTTCCGTGAACCAGCGGACGCCCATTGCCTCCATAACGAAAGTACCCACATCCATATCCGCATGGCTGGTGCTGTTATAGCCGGACTTGATCGCCGCATAGATCTGGTAGGCATCGTCTTCAAAGCTGCGGAAGGAGGCAATGCTCTGGCCTTCATCACTGTACATAAGGTAGTCAAGACGAAGCTCCTCTTCCTCCATACCCTCGAGCAATTGGGGATCGTACCAAAGAAGCTCCAAATGCTCATCCCAGTTGTTGGTCTGGACAGACTTCTGATACAGGGACAGCTCAGGCATTTGATAGCGCTTTGCATACCAGTGGAAGACAGAGCCGTCCAGTATGCTTGAACTGCCGTCACCGTAATTGAAGCTGTTGGTGTAGCCGGTCATGGCACGGAGATAGTTCCCGGACTCACGGAAGCCCTCCATGTCGGAAAGACCGAAATCCGTCCCCAGTACCGTGGTCATGGTTTCAAAAAACATGGCAGAAAATGCACTGCCCACCTGAGAATATCCCGGACCTTCGGGATAAGCGCCCATAGGGGCGAAGACTTCCAAGCTCTTTTGAATATCCGTCACTGCATCTGCAAAAAACGCACTGCAGGCTTCGGGATAATCCTCATAAATAGCCGCGGCGGCAATGCCCACACCTCCGTGACACCATGCATTCCAGTTGGAATTCAGGGTTTTGTACCACTGTCCGGGAGAGGTATCCACAGCATAATCATGGAGTGCCTTTGCAACGGTCTTTCTCTGTGCCGCTGTCATATCATAGTACAGCCAGTCATAGCCCAGACCTACGCCGTATGCCATCTGGCCTACATCTAAGTAGTGCTGGGGATGCCAGTCAGGGAAGGCACTGACCGCAAGCATTTCTTCAATAGCTCGATCCTTAAAGCGATGATCTCCCGTCAAACGGTAGACCATAGCCATCCAAGAGATCCTCTGACTGGCGGTTCTGGATGTATCCAGCATACGGACTCCATCGGTGACACCGTACACGCTGACAGGCTGATCAAGCTGGTCAACGCAATACATATACACCTTGGCATATACGGTCTGCAAATAGGGATCTGTATCCAAATTTCTTCTAATCCTCAAAAAATCCTCTTCATTTGCCAAAATTCTGGGGTGTACCCCCTCGGATCGGGAGCGGAACAGCTTGTCGATCTCTTCTGCCGTAGCAGAAGGCACCGCCTCGGTGCTGTATGCCCCCTGTACCGGCATGGCCCAACAAGGCAGAAGCAAGGTCAGGCAGAGCAGGAACAGGAAGACACGGATCAAGGATCGTTTCATCATAGGTACTCCTCTCGTTCAGAAAAATTACAATAGCCCCTCGGGAGATCGGACACCGTATTCCCAAAAGCCCTCACCGATACAGCCCCCAACGGAACCACACAAGCAACAGCCCTCTTTCACAGATGTTCCTCCTCCCAAAAAGGAATATATCTCCATTTTATCACACTCATAGTAGTTTCGCAAGAAAATCTCCCACAAATCCCCTACAAATAACCTCATTCACAAAAAAGCTCCACACAAACAGCCACCAATTCACAAAACCCGAGTTATGGCGATTTCAGTTTATCGCTCTGATGATTTGACACTTTGTGTCATGAATTGATGCGGGGCATCATGATTTCTCGCTACGCTCCATGATTTGAATTGCCAAAAAACATGTGCCGTAAGGCAAATCATGGTATAGCCAATTCATGCC
>JAZMZW010000044.1:0-5448 GCA_045586205.1 Faecousia sp.
TGATCGACAGTGCCTACACCGGGCGGACAGGGTCGTCCGCCCCTACAGATACAATACTGTAAACAGAGAGATAAACTGAAATTTGCTGGGTGACTTACATGTGCTTTGCCCATAAATTTCAATCCGTGGCGTAGCCACACATCAATTATTCATCAGCGTAGCGACTTCAATATTCATTATTCATTCGCTCCAACAGAGCGATAAACTGAAAATTGTAGAATAGGGTGTGTTTTCCCTTGGGAGAAGGGCGGTTGCAGAGTTTGGGAAAAGAAAAAATTTTCAGAGAATGTTCTTGCGAAAGGATTATGGATGTGATAAGATGAAATTACAATTTGAGGAATTACCTTGAAAAATTGCAAATATAAGGAGATAGTATGATGAAGCATAGATCATGGAGACGGGTTGTTGCGAATTCACTTTGTTTGGTTCTCGTTTTGGGGCTGTTCTCCGGCTTGGGGGTATCTGCCCATGAGGAAGTGGAGATCATCACCCCCACACGGATGAGCAGTACTCTTGTGGAGACGGCGGAAGCGCTCAGTGCGGAGATCGGCACCCTGCCCACCACCGGAGCCCTGCGTAACGGCAAGGTTCGTTTGTATGGTTTTTCTCCCTCCGCAGACGGCAAGAACGAAATTAAAAATTTGCGAGGAAAGCACTATATTATTCGTGAAGAAGCAGATAAATTCTATATTCTTGACGGAAGCTGGACAGGCACTAACGGCAATCTGCCTATGAAAGAGGTCACCATGTCCGCTCGTCCGGATCTGCTATATATTGCTTCCGGTTACAGTCCCGCTATGGCCTTTGACTTCAACTACAGAGGCTTGGCTTCCAACGGCATGCCCGCCTATGTTCTGCGCTTCAACAACGGGCGGAATTTGGCTGTGGGCAGTCAGTATACCGGCTCCTACACCAATCTGTACTATGTCAAGCAGGATACCACTACGGATCTTGCCAAGGCTCCCCAAATTCGCTTCTACCATCCTGCCGGTGTAGGCTGGGTCACCATCCGCAATGTGCAGGGTACCCACGGTCTGCGACAGGCTACGGATCTGACGGGACTGCGGTGGAAGGACAACAGCTCCGGCAACAACGACAATGAGGGAAATGCTCTGGAGCTTTACCGCCCCTGGTCTACCAAGGGGATCATTGATGCCATCTGGGATATGCGTGGCTATTTGGATACCCCGGAATTCTACGATGAGGCTACCTTGGAAGCATTTATTTCTGCTATGCGTCAGGCCATCGACCTGTTCAAGCAGTACAATCCCACTCCCAAGAGCCTGATCGATCCCTATAATTACATTCAGGAAAAGCTGGATGCGGCGGAAACAGAGCTTCGCTCCTTTGCAGACCGTCTGTTCATCGATGTGGAAGATCCTTCTGCCACGGAGCTCAATGCCACCACCAAGATCCACCAGCTTCCCATTGCCTGTGGCTATGTGATCCAGACAAGAGGCGGGAAGATCATTGTCATTGACGGCGGTTATCAGGATAACAATACAGAGGGCAAGTACCTCTTCTCCTACTTGCAGAAGATCACCGGGGACAGCACACCCCATATTGATGCCTGGTTCCTGACCCATGCTCATGCGGATCACCATGGCTGTGTACCTACCTTTGCGGATCTGTATAAGAATCAGGTCACCATTGACGCTTTCTATTACCACTATCCCACCTATGATCAGATCAGCAAATATCTCCCCGGTTGCGGAGTGGACGGCACATGGGCGGCGGTGGACTGGCTCCGCACTTGGCTCTTGCCCAACTTCAAGAATGCAGAGGGTCAGCCTACCAAGGAAGTGACCGTTTACACCGACCACAGCGGAAAGTGCAACAATTCCTTCGACTTTGACGAGGTACATATTGACATTCTCCTGACCTTTGATGATATTATGTGGGCTTCGGACAATGTGAAGGATCGCTTCAGTGCTACTTCTCAGTACGAGGGCTGTAATTTCAGCAATATGACCTTCAAGGAGCTTCTGACGGATAATTTCAATGAAACCAGTACCATCTTCCGTATTACCGCCGGAGGAAAGAACCTGCTGATCACCGGTGACACAAACCTCATCGGCGGTTACATGCTGGAAAAATACCACGATGCCCATGCACAGAATTCCAACAATTATTTCACCATTAAGTCCGACTATGTACAGGTTTCCCACCACGGCTACTGCGGACTTGCCAAAAAGACCTACCAAAAGATTGACCCGGATGTGGCTCTATTCCCCACCAATTCTCAGGAATACAACGACACGACCCTTATGAATCTGGTTTGGCACAGGCGCTGGTTTGATGAAATGGGCGTAACATGTGTCCCCGCTTACCAAGGACCTCAGGTTATTGAATTCCCCGTGGTACGTTCCGGGGGAGCGGTCAGCATTCCCACAGAACTGAAGAGCCTGATTTTCGACGCGGAATATTACAGCGCCAAGTATGCGGATCTGGCAAAGCTGTACGGCAAGGACGAAACCAAGCTGTACTATCACTTCATCAACTACGGACTGGAAGAGGGTCGCAGTGCCAGCCCCTTCTTTGATGTGAAATTCTACGCAAACCAGAACGGCGCACACCTCCGTGATACCTTCAAGGGAAATTACGGTGCGGCTTTCAAGGACTTCCTGAGCAAGTATAAGACCGGCACCCTCCTGAAGCTGTCCGAGGAATTCGATGCGTCCTTCTATGCAAGCAACCACAAGGATCTCAGCTCTCCCACCAATCTTTCCCTCCTGCAACACTATGTAGCCAACGGCTACAAGATGGGGGAGATCGCCTCCAACACCTTTGTGACCCTTGAGCCCAATGTGACCTACCACGACAACTGCACCGTGACACAGCCTGTTGCCCCCACCTGCACCACCGCCGGCAAGACCGGCGGTGTGGAGTGCAAGACCTGCGGTCTGGTGCTGAAAAAGCAAACAAGCATTTCCGCAACAGGTCACTCCTATTCCTATAAGGTAAGCGCAGAACCTACAACCTCTGCAAGTGGTGCTCTTACGGGCACCTGCTCCCTGTGTTCCGGAACCACCACCGTGACTCTGCCTAAGCTGAACGACACGGATTACACCAAGACCGTTGCTACTGCCGCCACCTGTACGGCTACCGGTGTGGATAAGTACACTTGGAAGAACGAAAGCTACGGTACCTTCACCTTCTATGGAACCTCCGCCGCAAAGGGCCATACCTCTGTGGCAGACCCCGCAGTAGAACCCACCTGTACCACCTCCGGCAAGACGGAGGGTAAGCATTGTTCCGTATGCAATACTGTCCTGACTGCACAGGAACTCATCCCTGCCAAGGGACACACCGAGGTCATTGACGAGGCGGAGACTCCCACCTGTACCACCTCCGGCAAGACGGAAGGCAAGCACTGCTCTGTCTGCAATGCTGTTCTTGTGGCGCAGTATTATCTCCCGGCAACAGATCACACTCCCGTGGTGGACAAGGCAAAGGCTCCCGGCTGTACCACCGGTGGCAATACGGAAGGCTCCCACTGCGGTGTGTGCTATATGATCCTGACCCCCCAGAGCTACATTCCTCCCACAGGCCATAGCTATACTTACACCGAGATCAACGGGGAAGTCCACCTTGTGGGCTGTGAAAATTGCAAATACTCCGCAGAAGCTCCCCACAGCTATACACAGGGCGCTTGCCTCTGCGGACTGCAGGAGATCAAGGAGCCTGTTTTGGATGTAAGCCTGAAGCTGGGTCACAGCCTGAATCTGGCAAGTGATATATCCATTAACTTCGGCGTTGCCAAGACCCTGCTGGCAGGCTTTGATATGGATACTGTCTATGTGGAAAGCACCATCGAGGTTTACGAGGGCGAGGAGTACAAGGGTACGACTACTGTTCGCATCGATCCTGTAGACAGCGGTTATTACTATTACTTTACTCTCACCGGTCTCACAGCCGTGCAGATGAACGATACCATTACCTCTGTCTTCTACGGAACAAAGGACGGTCAGCCCTATTATTCCAATGCAGATGTCTACAAGATCGCCGATTATGCCTACTCTCAGCTGAACAAGACCGGCGCTTCAGATACTCTGAAGACCCTCTGTGCAGACCTTCTCCGCTACGGTGCAAAGGCGCAGATCTTCAAGAGCTACCGCACCGACTCCTTGTCTGACAGCAATATGACCGATGCCCACAGAGCCTACCTCTCCGATATGGAGGCTGTCACCTTCGGAAACACCAATCAGGTGCTGAATGACCTTCCCAATGCCCCCATTGCATGGGCAGGCAAGGGCTTGGATCTGGACAGCAAGGTTTGCCTGAAGTTCATCTTCAACCCCGCCGGCTTCAGCGGTGATTTGGCAGACCTGACCCTGAAGGTCAGCTACAAGGATCTCTTTGGAGAAGAAATGAACCTGACCCTCAGTGATCCTCAGGACTACAGCGGAAACGGCCTCCTCTATGCCTTCACTCTGGATGCCCTCTTAGCCTCCGAGCTGCGAGAGGTAGTCTCCGTCCAAATCTACCACGGCAACACACCCGTCTCTGCAACCCTCCAATACAGCGCCGACACCTACGGCAACAACAAAAAGGGCGACCTGCTTGAGCTATGTAAAGCCCTGATCGCCTACAGCGACAGCGCAAAAGCCTACTTTGTGGCAAGCTGACTGTTTTTGAAATGGACAATGAATCCAAGTTGAAAGTTGACAGTGGACAGTGGAAAGTTTCCGTAATTGAAAATACAAAATTGCCTTGGTTGTCAATTTTGCACAGTCAATCAATCACCTTCGTAGCACCGATCACCGACGGTTGATGCAGGCACTGCAGGGACGGAAAATAGCATATAAACGCACACACTAACCGTAGGGCAAGCTGCCCCCAGCTTGCCGTCCGCGAAGCGGCAGACTTGTGTGACTTTCAATACAGCACAAAGTCGGTAGTTCCTCCATGAGAACGACCTATGGTACAGGTTTTCGGTTCCTGCACCGGCAAGCTGAGGCAGCTTGCCCTACGATTGGCGAGTACAGCTTACATAGTTTGTTGTGTATCTACACTGCCATCTTAGCCGATCAATGATGGTTGCTACATATTCCTACGGTTGCTTGCGCAAGCTTCAAGGAAGCACATAAGCAAAAAACAAGCTTACAGACCCACAGCGTGGAGGAATATTATCCGGCACAAGCTAAACCGACACAACAACTACCAATAGGGAAGATCCGACTCAGACCATGCAGAAGGGTAGACTTGTATAATATTCCTCCACCTGCGTGGGAGCAAGCACCCATTGCAAAGGTACAAGCTACCGACGATCGACACGGAACAAGAAAACGACTTGAGCGAAGCGCCGGGAGAGGAGGCCGGAGGAGAGGGCGGTTATTTCCGAGGTGAAGGGAAACGAGAGCGTAAGGGTATCGAAAGGAAATCGTTCAGCGCCTCTCCTCCGGTCGCTTCTTTGCTTACTTTCTTGTCGACACAAGAAAGTAAGGC
>JAZMZW010000045.1:0-1553 GCA_045586205.1 Faecousia sp.
GTATCTCGTACACGAGCAAGGCGAACCAGTGCAAAGTATCCCGGAGACATTCTGCAGCATGGTTTGCGTGTTGCCCTCTCTTTATGCAGTGGATAAGCCAATCCCTTCTGAAGCCTTTTTGCAGATTGAGGATGAGGAGGAGAAGGAAGAGTCATCACTGGCACAACCAAAGGAGGAGCTGAACGCCTTGAGCGCTCTACCCTTCGCGAGCGAAATGGTCGTTTCCCCGGAGCAGGAGATGAATGAGCCGGAGCTTTACCAGCGATATATGTTGTTTGGAAAACCTGCGGCATACATGAGGCAACATTTACGACCTCTGTATATTTCCGTGGAAATTGAGGGTAAAAGGTTGAACAAGGTCATGGTTGATACCGGTGCGGCGATCAGTGTCCTCACCACTCAGTCCATGGCCAGTCTGCAACTTCCAAAGGATAAGCTCATCGAAAGCAAGATGAAGGTGAAGAGTTTCGCAGGAAACGTGCACACCACTTTGGGAGCTATGATCCTCAAAGTGAAAGTAGGACCAGCCGAGATCTTGCAGACCTTCTTTGTAGCAGAGTGCACGGTGCCCTACTCCATGATCTTGGGTCGAGACTGGATGCATCAGACAGGGGTGGTCCCGTCTTCTCTCCACCAGCAGGTGGCGATTTGGGGAGAGAGCATGGACCAGTCCGTGAACGTTAAAGCAGACCCGAGGCCATTTTCAGTGGCTGCTTGTTTCCCGGAAGCAGCATATTACAACGAGGACATGCGGCCACTCCAGGTCGCCGGTGTCACAGGGAAAGGGCATCCGCAAGGGGTGACCTCTACAGACTTGGCAAAATGGGGGATGGCTCAAATTCAGGCAGATACGAGCAGGCCAGCCTCCATCATGCCCCAAACCACAGATTATCCATGTTACCACAACTGACGCAGCAAGAGACAGAGGCCTACGCTTACTTGCACCAAAGAATGGCTGTTTTTATGCAGGAGCAGGAGGCTTATCAAAGTGTGGCAGCAGTGGAATGCTTGGAGGATGATATCCTTGACTATAAAGATGCAGAGTATGTGGAGGTGCAGCCAGCACCTGCAGCTCTAGATGACACACCGCCGAAAGTCAAGGATCCAGTGGAGAAAATCAACCTGGGTACCCCAGAGGCGCCAATGGAGGTTGGGATCAGTACTTATTTAGAGCCGGACCAGCGGCTCAAGCTCATCGAACTATTGCACGAGTTCAAGGACTGTTTCGCCGAGAAATACGAAGATATGCCTGGGCTCTCGCCGGAGTTGGTTTGTCACAAGTTGCCGATTCTGGAGGGATACAGGCCAGTCCAGCAGGAGCCACGGCGAATGCAAGCAAACACAGCAGCCTTGGTGAAGGAAGAAGTGGAGAAAATGCTCAAGTCCGGCATTATACGACCCGCCAAGTATACCAAGTGGCTGTCTAACATAGTGCCTGTGCGAAACAAGAATGGGAAGATGCGAGTGTGTGTGGACTACCGCAACTTGAACACTGCAACCCCTAAAGATGTGTATCCCATGCTAATGGCAGATATGTTGGTTGACGCAGTGGC
>JAZMZW010000046.1:0-2632 GCA_045586205.1 Faecousia sp.
CCGTTGTCGTAAATGGAGTAGAACATCTGGTTCTCGCCTTCCAGCATGTCAGCAATACCCAGGATGGGCTGCATAGCGCCGGTGGTAGCGAAGATCTTTGCAGCAGCGTCGGAGTACAGGAAAGCAACGAACTGCTCAGCAGCCTCGATGTTCTGAGCGCCTGCGGGGATCCATGCCTGCTCGAACCAGCAGAAGGAATAGGGAGCGGTGCCTGCGGCGGGGATAGCGGTCATGCCCCATGCGAACTCGTTGGTCAGGGTCTCCAGAGCGCCGGCCATCTCGCCGGTGATCCAAGTGCCGTTGGGCATGAACAGAGCCTGGTTATTCATAACCATGAGCTGGTTCTTGGTGAAGTCCTGGTTGTTAGCCTGTGCAGGGGTATTGGGGTGGGTGTAAGTAGCCAGCTTGCCCAGGATGTTCAGCAGGGTCTTGCCGTTCTCGGAATCCCATGCGCCTTCTTCGTAGGTGGTGATAGCGTTGAAGAACTCGGGGCCGCCGATAGCGTTCATGAGAGCGAACATGAATGCATCATAGTAGCCTGCGGTGGGGTAGGTGAACAGGTAGATGCCCTCTGCCAGAGCAGCATCGCCCAGAGTCCACATCTCGTCCCAAGTGGTGGGAACAGTCCAGCCATTCTCTTCGAACAGCTTTGCGTTGTAGAACAGGCCGCAGGGAGAGTAGAACATGGGAGCCATGTAGGTCTTGCCGTCGCCGTAGGGGGAGACGATGTTGTTGTCGGTGAAGCCGCCTGCGATCTTCTCGGAAACCTTAACGGTCTCGCCGGGGATGGTCAGGCTCAGGGTATTGGTCAGGTCGTGGAGAGCGTTGCTCTTAACCATCTGCTCGGTCAGACCTGCGGGACGGCCGGTAGCCAGATGTACGACGTCGGGATACTCACCGTTCTGCATGGGGCCGGAGATAACGTCTTCCAGCTGCTTGTCGGTGGTCAGTTCGACCTTGATGCCGGTCTGAGCGGTAAAGGCTTCACAAACCTGTGCCCATACTTCGGAGCCGTAAGCGGTTTCGATAGCAGCAACCTTGAGCGTCACTTCTTCGTTTTCCTTGGTGCCGCCGCATGCGAACAGGGACAGAGCCAGGGAAAGGATCAATACAAGTGCGATGATCTTCTTCATTGTTTATTCCTCCATACTTTATTTTTTCATTTTTGCGGAAGCATCCTTCCACACATATTAGTATACAAAATATCCTTATATTTGCAATATGAATATTGCGAAATTCTTTATATTTCTTGCTTTTGCGAAAATTTTGGCAAATTGCAGTAAGCCAACAGAGGCGAAATCCCTGTAAATCCCGCTTCAATTGTGCAATTTTGACTACTTGGATCCCTAAAATAATTCAGCGTTTTACTGTTGAAAAGCGTAACCACACATGATATAATACGATTAGAATACCAATATATATAAAATTCTCGGGAGGCGTGCACTGTATGAGCCGATATTATTACAGCGGCAGTCATAATAATTCCTCTACCGTTCGGGGCAATGTAAAGCTGTTGAACGTAACTCGGTGCAAATACGGAGACGATTGGCACTCCGTCCACCATACCCACAATTATACGGAGCTGTTCTATGTTACCGGAGGAAAGGGGCAGTTCTTGATCCGTGATCAGATCCATCCCGTGGATAGGAACGATCTGGTCATCATCAACCCCAATGTTCCCCACACGGAAACCGGCTTGGATTCCAAACCGCTGGAATATATTGTTCTGGGCATCAGTGGTGTGGAATTGGCAGGCAACGGTTCCTTCAACGGGCAATTCCTCATTTTGAAGGATGCCGAGAACAAGGAACTGACTACCTGTATTCACAATATCCTGCGGGAAATGGAGGTGAAACATCCCGGCTATGAGGATGTTTGCCAAGCCTATGCGGAAATTCTGGTCATTCGCCTTATGCGGAATATTGCCATCTCCGCAGGCGGGGATCTCCAAGGAAGCTCCGACAATCCCCAATGTGCTACAGTCAAGCGATATATAGAGCTTCACTTTAAAGAATCCCTGACCTTGGATCAGCTTGCGGCAGAGGCTCATATGAACAAGTACTATCTGGCTCACGCCTTCAAACGGGAATACGGTGTCTCCCCCATTCACTACATGATCTCCCTCAGGATCGAAGAAAGCAAATACCTCCTGTCCGAAACCGACCTGACCATGTCCCAGATCGCCCAGATCTTAGGCTTCTCCTCCCCCAGCTACTTCTCCCAAGCCTTCCGCAAAACCCACGGCACCAGCCCCATGGACTACCGCCGAAGCCCCAAGAACGAAGCCCCCTGATCAAGAGCCCCTTTTTTTGAGTGATGTTTTCCTGACGGCAAGTGATGTCGCAGGGCTAAGGATGTATCCTTCGGAAGTGATGTCGCTTCGCCGTGATGTCGCTCCGCTAGTGATGCAGCTTCGCTGTGATGACGCTTCGCTAGTGAATGTATCACCTGCGGTGATGAATTTGAAATTATAAGTTCATAAACGACAGCCAATTTCAGTTTATCGCTCAGTTTGAAGTTCGCACAGACCAAAGGCTCCCTTGTGTAAAGGGAGCTCCGCCGAAGGCGGTGAGGGATTGACGCAGTAGGGGTTGATTTGCGCACAGAATGAGGCAAATTCGTAGAAATTTTA
>JAZMZW010000047.1:0-1884 GCA_045586205.1 Faecousia sp.
AACAAGATGGAACTTGCCGCCTCTAAAGTCCCCGGTGTCCGTTCCGCTACCGTAAATTTCATGATGCAGAAAATGATCGTCGAATTCGAAGAAGCCACCCAACCCCAAGAGGTCATGATCCAAGTCCGCAAGGCCTGCCAAAAGGTTGCCTCCGATTGTGAGGTGTTCCTGTAACCATGACCCGAAAGCAGAAAAAGTCCCTTCTGCGGATCCTGCTGTCTGTCCTACTTACCGCTATCGCCACCCTCCTTCCCATAGAAGGTCTGCCTAAGTTTTTCCTGTACCTGATCCCCTACGGCATCATCGGCTACGACATTCTGTGGAGTGCCGCAAAAGGGATCCGCAACGGGCAAGTCTTGGACGAAAACTTCCTAATGGCCATTGCAACCATTGGGGCTTTGGTCTTAGGTCTGACCCGAACGGGAGATTATTTGGAAGCCGTAGCGGTTATGATCTTCTATCAGGTGGGAGAACTGTTCCAGAGTTATGCCATAGGGAAAAGCCGTCGCAGTATCGCTTCCCTCATGGATCTCCGTCCGGACTATGCAAACATAGAAACAGACGGAACAGTTGAGACCGTAGATCCGGAAGAAGTCCCCATAGGCACCGTGATCCTGATCCGGCCGGGAGAAAAGATCCCCATTGACGGTATCGTTGTAGCCGGAGAATCTACCTTGGACACCGCCGCCCTGACAGGAGAAAGCCGTCCCCGTAGCGTTCGTATCGGACAAGAAGCCCTCAGTGGCTGTATCAATCTCTCCGGTGTGCTCCGTGTTCGTACTACCAAGGAATTCGGAGAATCCACCGCCGCAAAGATCTTAGAGTTAGTAGAAAATGCCAGTTCCCGAAAATCTCGTTCCGAAGAATTCATCTCTAAGTTCGCCCGATTCTATACCCCTGCTGTATGCATTGCCGCCCTGCTCCTGTGTCTGATCCCCCCTGTATTGGGATGGATCCTTCCCGGCATGACGCCTCAATGGGGACAGTGGTTCTATCGGGCTCTTACTTTCTTAGTCATTAGCTGTCCCTGCGCACTGGTCATTAGTATTCCCCTGACCTTTTTTGCAGGTTTGGGCGGCGCAGGAAAAGCCGGTGTCCTGATCAAAGGCTCCAACTATTTAGAAGCCCTGTCCAAAGGAAAGATCCTCGTTATGGATAAGACCGGCACCCTGACAGAAGGTGTCTTCGCCGTTACCGGCATCTGCCCCGTAGGCATTTCGGAAGAAGAACTCCTCCACTATGCCGCCTACGGGGAATGCAGTTCTTCCCACCCCATCGGTAAGAGCGTTCAAGCCGCCTATGGTAAGGACATTGACCGTGCCAAGGTTGGAGATATCCAGGAATTCAGCGGCAAGGGCATCTGCGCCACTGTAGAGGGTCACAGGGTTCTTGTGGGAAATGCCTCACTCTTAGAGTCCCGATCCATTTCCTGTCCCCCTGTAGCAGAAGCCTGTACCGTAGTCCACACCGCCATTGACGGCATTTACAGCGGTTATATTCTCATTTCCGATAAACTGAAATCCGGAAGTAAAGAAGCCCTTGCCCGTGTCCGTAAAGAAGGCATTAACCGCACCGTACTTCTCAGCGGAGACCGAACATCTGTTGCAAACGCCGTTGCTAACACGTTGGGGATCACCGAAGCCTACGGAGAGCTGCTCCCCCAAGACAAGGTTGCAAAGGTTGAAACCCTTCTTACAGGAAAATCCCCTAAGGATACTTTGATCTTTGTAGGCGACGGTCTTAACGATGCTCCGGTTCTGGCCCTTGCGGATATCGGTGTTGCCATGGGCGCCATGGGCAGTGATGCCGCCATTGAAGCGGCAGACGTGGTTCTCATGGATGACGATCCCCGGAAATTAGCCACCGCCCTTTCCCATTCCCGGA
>JAZMZW010000048.1:0-26066 GCA_045586205.1 Faecousia sp.
CACGTCCAGCAGCACAACGTCCTTCACGTCGCCGGTGAGAACGCCGCCCTGGATAGCTGCACCTACAGCCACACACTCGTCGGGGTTGATGCCCTTAAAGCCCTCGTTGCCGGTGATGCCCTTAACGGCAGCCTGGACAGCAGGGATACGGGTAGAGCCGCCAACCAGCAGAACCTTGTGCAGATCAGCTGCCTTCAAACCGGCGTCGGACATTGCCTGACGGACGGGCTTCATGGTACGCTCCACCAGATCGGCGGTCAGCTCGTTGAACTTGGCCCGGGAAATGGTCACGTCCAGATGCTTGGGGCCGGTGGCGTCGGCGGTTATATAAGGCAGGTTGACCGTGGTGGTGGTCATGCCGGACAGCTCGATCTTTGCCTTCTCGGCAGCTTCCTTCAGTCTCTGCATAGCAACCTTGTCGTTGGACAGGTCGATGCCCTCTGCCTTCTTGAACTCTGCAACCAGGTAATCCATGATGCAGTTGTCGAAATCGTCACCACCCAGACGGGTGTTGCCGTTGGTAGCCTTAACATCGATGATGCCGTCGGCGATCTCCAGAATGGAAACGTCGAAGGTGCCGCCGCCAAGGTCATAAACCATGATAGTCTGCTCTTCTTCCTTATCGATGCCGTAGGCCAGAGCTGCGGCGGTGGGCTCGTTGACGATACGCTTGACTTCCAGACCGGCGATCTTGCCTGCGTCCTTGGTAGCCTGACGCTGTGCGTCATTGAAGTATGCGGGAACGGTGATGACAGCCTCGGTTACGGGCTGACCCAGATATGCCTCTGCATCGGCCTTCAGCTTCTGCAGGACCATTGCGGAAATTTCCTGAGGGGTGTACTTCTTGTCACCGATGGTTACACGGTAGTCCGTACCCATGTGACGCTTGATGGAAGAGATGGTGCGCTCGGCATTGGTAACAGCCTGACGCTTTGCCACCTGACCGACCATACGCTCGCCGGTCTTGGAGAAAGCTACCACGGAAGGAGTGGTGCGGTTGCCTTCTGCATTGGCGATGACAACGGGCTCGCCGCCTTCGATAACAGCGACGCAGGAATTGGTAGTGCCCAGATCGATACCGATAATTTTACCCATAATAAAAATCCTCCTATATAAATCAAAAATTAACTTAGTTAGCAACCTTGACCATGGCAAAGCGGATAACCTTCTCACCCATGATAAATCCGGTCTGGAAAACCTCGGCGATCACATTTTCTCCAAGGCTTTCATCCTCTACGTGCATGACCGCGTTGTGCTTGTTGGGGTCAAATTCCTCGCCCACAGCACCGAAAGCCTCGATGCCCAGAGAAGCAAAGATCTTGACCAGCTCATTCATGGTCATTTCCACACCCTTCTTGTAGGCCTCGTCTGCGGTTTGGTTCTGCAGGGCTCTGAGAAGGTTATCGTAAACGGGCAGGAACTTTGCGGCAGTGTCTGCCTTGGCATCCCGATAGATGCTGTCCTTTTCCCGTTGACTGCGCTTACGGAAATTGTCGTATTCTGCCGCCAGATATAAGTATCTTTCATGCTCTGCGGCCTGTTCTGCCAGAGCCTTTTCCAGCTCTGTGGGCTCCTTGGGAGCTTCTTCTACAATAGGTTCTTGGGCTGTAGCTTCCTGCTGTACCTCGACTTCGGTCACGACCTCGTCATCCAGAGGAATGTCTACATTCTTCTTTTTTGCCATTTAGTCCTCCTTCTTTCCCTCGGGAAGCTCAGGCTTGGAGAACATCCTGCCCAGCCCCTCGGCAAAGTAGCTCAATCTTGCGGTAATCTGTGCGTAATCCATACGCTGAGGTCCAACGACCCCGATCATGCCCTGCATACCGTCGCCGATATCAAAGCGGGTCACCACTACGGAAGCATCCTTCAGCTCCCGTGCCACATTTTCAGGTCCTACAAGGATCTGCATGGGGCTGTTGGGGTCAAGCTTGGCAGGGAGGTTGGAGATGGTTTCTTCATCCAAAGCTCCCAGAACCTCCTGTGCCTTGGACAGATCCTGATACTCCGGATGTCCCAGGAGGCGGTTCTGTCCGGTGACATAAACCTCTGCCCGACGGCACTGCTCCAGCATGTGGGTGGTAAAATCAACAATAATGGGAACAAGACTTGCGGCAGCACCCGCACTGCGGGTCACCCGATCAATGACCTCCGGAGTGAAGCCCTCCGGGGGAAGCTCCGTCAAACCTGCATTGAGGACTGCGGAAAGGAGCTTCAGATCCGCCTCCGTTACATGGAGGGGAAGCTTGATCAGCTTGTTGCGGACGGTCTCATCCGTGGTCATGACCACAAGGATGAAGCTCCCACGGTCTGCCGGCAGGATCTCAAAGCGTCTGACAGCGATCTCTGCACTGTGGGCGGTCATGGCATAGGCCGGAAGGTTGGTCAGCTTGGAGATCAGCTTGCCCACCTGGCTCATGGCACGGTCAAACTCCTGCATACGGAGCTCCATGGCCTGATTGATGGACTGGGTCTCATCGGTAGTCAGGCGGTAGTCCTGCATAAGTCTGTCAATATAGAAGCGGTAGCCCGATGCACTGGGAATTCTCCCCGCAGAGGTATGGGGCTGTTCCAAATATCCCAGATTGGTAAGCTCCGCCATCTCATTGCGGATGGTAGCAGAGGAGTAGTCCATATCCGGTAAGGCCGCAATGGTCTTAGAGCCCACAGGCTCCGCCGTCCGTACATACAGATCCACAATGGCTTTCAAAATCTGTTGTTTCCGTTCAGAAAGTTCCATTAGCACTCCTCCTCCGAGAGTCTTAGCACTCCGCATATCTGAGTGCTAAACTAATGATACATCTTTAATTCTATTTTGTCAAGAGGATACTAGAAATATTTTGTGAATATTTTGTAATCTTTTTCTGCACATTTCGATTTCCTTAAAAATTTTCCATTACATATATTTAAATATACTCCGCTACAGTCCTTCTATTGCATATCGTAGGAGCAATTTATAGATAACCCACCTCTTGTGACCCGTGTAGAACACAAGAGGTGGGTTTGTTAGATAATAGGATGACTTATGTCACAGAAGCTTTATTGCCTCATGGCACAAAAACAGCAGTTTTATGGACTTGACCACTGGCTTTCCAAGTAGGACTTGTCCAGCCACGGGAACCTTCTATATAGTAAATCACATGGTCTGAAGGCACATTATGGAAAACATTCGTACCAACGGAATAAGGTGCCTCTCCGTAAAAATAGATTGCTCTAAGATTATAGCAGTCGTAAAACACATCCCAGCCTATTCGGGTAACAGAGGCAGGTATATCAATCTTTTCAAGACCCGTACATGCCACAAATGTCCCGTAACCCAAGTGTTTTAACGTATTCGGAAGCACTACCTCCGTTAACTTTGGTAACTTGGAGAAATTATACCACCCCAGATTCGTGATCCCCGATCCAACCACGACTTTGCAAATATCCCCGGCATAAGCCAGCCAGGGCTGATTTTGTACACCATTCTTGGCATAATCCGGAGTTGTTCCGGTACCCAGCAGTGTCAAGGTGCCCTTTGAATCGACGCTCCATTTGATTGCACTGTTGCACCACCCCTCCGCTTTGATCGTAGGGGCAACGGTAGCCACAAAGTTTGTATAGAAGGAAATGGGGGTATCCGGAGAAGTCACCTTGGCAGAGCTGTCGGAACAAAGCATAAAACTTGAAACTTGATCGGGATTGTCCAAATTGCAAATGGTGATAATAACCCTCGTGTCATCAGGAATAGACAAACTAAGGGGCTGTGCATCGGTCTGTTCGAAGTACCAATCTATCTGCTGACCCTCGACTCTCTCATCTGTAACAACAGAAACACTGTAGTGTTCAAGAGCTTTTCCCTCTGCATCATAAGGCATGATTTTGAAATTCCCATTTACATCATACGGAATTACCGCTTCATAAAATGCCTGCTGGATCCAAGCTTTCTGTGCGGCGGACAGGGACAGAATATCTGCCGCCACCAACAGAGCTTCTTGACAGTCCGAAAAATCCGCCGTGGGAGGCAAGCAGAGCATGGATTTATACCACAGACTCGTCAGATCCTCTAAAGAAATAGCCGATCCCGGAATATTGGGGTTTCCGGCAAACAATTTATATGCGATATGAGAGATGATCGTGGTACCTGAATATCGACTCGTTTTGTCATAGGTCTCGGATGTGCTTGTAGGATATCCATAAATGTTTTTGGGATCTTTTATATTTCGGACTATTTCATTCACGCTTGAAGTTGCCGGCATCACGCAGTGTATCCAATCAGGATTTTTCCCGGTCAGATATGCTTGATACAGTTCTCCGAAAATATCGGAATAGGCTTCATCCAATGCGCCTGTTTCTCCATCACTGCTACCCCATTGTACCACGGCATTAGATACCGCATGGGTGTATTCATGGGCAAACACATCTGCATATTGCACAGTATCCTTGCAATAGAAGGTTCCCATGTCTACCAATCCGGCTTTTTCATTCTTCCCTGACCCGTCATACAAAGAAGATCCGATCCAGCTACCAACCTTGCCATAGCCGCCACGACCATTTTTTCCTCCACTTCGAGAATAACCGTCATTGTATATAAGGATCAATTTATCCACAAACACAGGTCCTTCGTCATCAAAGAATTGTCGAACATCGTTTGTACGTTGCAACACATTCTCTGCAACCCGGAAATCCGCATCATTGGGTGTATTATCTGCAGTGGTTCTAAAATCATTGTCCTTACTCTTCAAAAGATTCAGAACCTTCGGCTTATTAACAACGGTTCCATTATCTTTCACAACTATATAATCCTTGTTGTTTGCCGTGTATACATATGTTTGCGTAGCTTCATCCTTAAAAACATAGGTTCCGTTTTTCTCCCGTCCGGCATCCATAGTCTTTCCAGAGGGCAGGATCGCAGAATCATTGTTGGAAATCGAAACACAGTTAACCACCTCACCCGTATGTGCATCGACCAGGAGCCTGTAGTTCCCCACATAAATCTCGTATACCAAGCAATCGGGACCGTCTAAGTTATAAATAAACAGCTCCGAATCATTCAAAGATATCTCCGGCATGTCTTCCCATTCGCCGGCGGAATGTTCCTCGTTCATATGGGCAGAAATGCACTGTTTTACCTGCTGTTCGGTAACAGAGGGTGCAAGGTCAAGTTCTGACGATACATCCTCTAAGTTCTGTTGCAGTCCAACTTCCGTACCGTTTTTGTCCTCCACATATATCGCCATTCTGCCATAAACGGGAATACCCTGATAGTTCTGTTGCACACGATAATAGCTATCCCCATCTAATGTGACCGTATACAACTCTGTTAGCTCTGACATGGCATTTTCATACCCTAATTCAGTGGCTCGTTCCTCCAATGTGCTGATGACCTCGTCTGAACGGGTGTTACCGCCAAAGAAGCTTTGGGCACTATCGCTATATGCAAAGAGTGCTTTGCAAAGTTCGCCTAAAACACCTATCTTGTTTTTTCCATAGGTATCTGCACTATATGTCAGGGTATTGGATACCGGTGTTTCACCCGCGAAAACCTGAGCGGTAAGAACCGTTCTCATCTCCGCGGCCAAAAGCGAATCCATGTAGAAGGCATACTGCGAAGCATGGTTACCATAGGGTTGAGGATCCCTTAGAGTGACATTCATCTTCTCCCCTGTACAGTCGAGATAGCCGACCTTCAGGCACAGGTCCGAAGCTTCTCCATCATACTCGGAAACATTGACCACGTAGACGACCATGATCTTAGACTCAAGATTCAAGGTTTTTCCCTCCCATGTAACAGTGGGAGATGCTATTTCCTCGCCCATAACATTGGTATTGCCAAATGTCACAGAGTTTAGCTCCTTCAGCCATGTCTTATGTTCCTCTGTCATTTTCTCATCTGCAAGGCTGGCAGTGCGGTAGCCTTTATAAATCTGCGCCTTTGCTCCGTAGCGCAGAAGCTCTGCACAAATGGAACGCAACGCTTCCGAACTGCCGGAGCCATTCAGCTGACTATAGGCATAGGTAGCAATACCGTATTGATCCGTAGCAGACACATAGGGCGTTCCATTCTTGGTCAAGTGGAGCTGTGCATCTACCATATTATTCATCTCTACAGCGCTCAAACCGTCGAGGACAAAATAAACCCATTCCCCTCGCAACTCTGGTTGCAGAGTTACAACATTTGTTCCAACAAGTTCATTTCCCTCATAGATCGGCACTGTACACTCCATAGTATAGCTATCATACGGTGCCAATACGTTGGTTGCAATAACATAGCTGATCGCAATATCACTTGCCAAATTCAGAGAATGATGGATTTTTATCTCCACAGTTTCGGGATTTTCGGAAGTACAATTAAAATGGATCGTAGCATTCAGAAGATCTTCATTCCAGATATCGATGCGAATGGCATTCCACATTTCTTCTGTACCGGCATAATAAACATCTTGCAAATTACCGCACCAGCCGAACGCACTCCTTTCGATGGTAGTTACACTGTTCGGAATCGTCACACTTGTCAGTGCGGCACATCCCTCAAACGCTTGATCACCTATTGTCGTAACATTGCCAGGAATCGTCACACTCTTTAGTTCTCTGCAGTTAGCGAAGGCGTAACCACTAATATATTCCACGGATACACCGTCAATTTCCGCAGGAATAATTGCTACCGTTATCTCCTCGTCCGCGTCTGTAATTGCTCCATTTGCTTTGTCGAAATAAATGTTTCCTCCTTCGACTGCATAGGCAAGGGGTTCTTCAGTGACTTCTTCATCCGCAGATTCAAATTTCTTCGGCATGTAGTCGATATTTTTGTCATGCTCCGAAGATGCTTTCACATCTACAGGCATAGAGAGTCCCGTCCCATGGTCGATATCCTTATCATAATAAAAAGGCGATTTTACATCTTCAATAATCATATCACCGGGTTCTTCATAAGCCGTTGATTCATAATCCTTACCCGTAATTTTCTGTTCTGCAAATGTCGGCATGGACATTTGCGAGAGCAATGAAAGTACCATCGCAATGACAAGAATCCAAGAAATACTACGCTTCATTACCTTTCACTCCTTATTTCTGATCTCACATTTTGATTCGAAATTACCGATTACTATCTAACGAAATAGTGCTGTTTTGAGCAAACAAAACCATAACTTTGAATGTTAAGGTGTTCTTTGTACGGAAGCAAAATGTCTCCTCCATTGCTAGCTAAGTCCGGACTTCTTCATGGTGTGCCCCCCCTTATATCCTTAAATTGGTTGCGAATGTGGAGTTTTTGCGACAAACCCAAATCTTTATCAACCTTATATGTAATTTATTATAGCCGGATTTTTCTTCAATGTCAATAATGCCCGACCAGAAACAGAGGTATGCGCTTGCAATTCTATATTGTATCTGTTATAATACAAGCATCTCTTAAAGGAGGTTACCTATGAACAATCAAATAGAGATTCTGAAGGTTTCGGGGCTTTGCAAACGCTTTAAGCTGTCCGGGAAGCAGCAGAAGCTGGAACGGACAAAGGAAAAATATAAGCAGGCGGTGAAGGATGTGTCCTTCAGTGCCTACAAGGGGGAGATCTTCGGACTCCTTGGGCCCAACGGGGCGGGAAAGACCACCACCATGCGGACGCTTGCTACCCTGATCCGTCCCGATGAGGGAGAGGCTTGGATCGACGGAGCAAGTATTCTGACACAAGAGAACCAAGTGCGTTCCAAGCTGGCCTTTTTGACGAGTGATCTGAAGCTGGAACAGTTTTTCACTCCCAATTACCTGTATGATTTCTTCTCCGACCTTCACGGGGTAGAGCCTCAGGTACGGGAACAGCGGAAACAGGAGCTGTTCCGGCGCTTCGGCATTGACCGCTATGCACAGACCAAGGTAGCAGAGCTTTCTCAGGGTATGCGACAGAAGGTCTCTCTGGTGGTGTCCATCGTCCACGATCCCGATGTGATCATTTTTGACGAGCCCACCAACGGTCTGGATGTGATCACCGCCAAAACCGTCACGGATTTTTTGCTTGAGCTGAAGGAAAAGGGGAAAACCGTCATTATTTCCACTCACATTTTCACCCTCATTGAAAAGCTCTGTGACCGTGTCGGCATCCTGATCAACGGTCGGATGGTTGCCTGCGACACCTTGGAACAGGTCTGCAACGGCAAGAGCTTGGAGGATCGCTTCTTTGCCCTGTATGAAGCCTCGGAAGGAGGGAAGGACGCATGAAAGGAATACTGACCGTCTTCAAAAAGGAGCTTGCCCGTATTTTCGGAGACAAGAGATTGGCCTTTGTGACCATTCTCCTTCCGGGCATCCTCATTTATACGATTTACAGTCTCATGGGGGACTTTATCATGAGCGATATGCAAGCCGATACCACTCTGACTCCCATCGTAGCGGTTTCAGAAGCTCCTGCATCCCTCAAGGGATCTCTGGAACAGATCTGCGATCTTGTCCCTCTGGAGGATGGGCAGGAACCTCAAGAATTGGTAGATTCCCAAGAGGTTCATGCCGTCCTGCTGTTCGACAAAAACTTTGACACTCTGGTAGAAGCCTATGAGGTCGGACAGGGTGTAGCTCCCTCCGTGGAGCTGTATTGCAACAGCTCCGATGCAAATTCCCTTGCCACGGGCGAGCTTCTTTGTTCTGTTCTGAATACCTATGAAAGTGCTTTGGTGAACAAATTCGATATTACGCAAATCGACACCGTTTCTGCCGAAGCCGCATCGGGACAGTTTTTCGCCTCTATCCTTCCCATGCTTTTAATGATGCTCCTGTATTCCAGCTGTACCTCCGTGGCAACGGAAGCCATTGCCGGAGAAAAGGAACGAGGCACCATTGCTACCCTGCTGATCACCCCTGTGGGCAGAGGTCACATTGCCTTGGGTAAGATCCTTGCACTGTCTTTGGTCGCCCTCCTTGCCGGTGCTTCCAATGCACTGGGAACGATCCTGTCCCTGCCCAAATTGCTGGGAGATACGGTCTCCGGTTCCATTTACAGCATGCGGGAATACACCCTGCTGGCAGTGGTGATCCTGTCCACCGTCCTGCTCATGGTCACCGCCATTTCCCTGATCTCCACCTTTGCCAAGTCCGTCAAGGAAGCAAGCACCATGACCGCTCCTCTCATGGTTCTGGTCATGTTCTTAGGTGTCATGGGTATGGCAGGCTTGGGCTCAGCAGACAACTACGCCCTGTATCTGATCCCCCTGTACAATTCCTCTCAGGCTATGGCCTCTATCCTGTCCTTCGGAGACGCCGGACTGCCCGTTCTGCTCACCGCACTGAGCAACCTCTTCTTCACCGTCTGCGGTGTTTGGCTTCTGACCAAGCTCTTCCGCAGTGAGAAGATCCTGTTTAACATCTGATTCTTTTATAGCATCTCTCCCAAGTTCCTTGTGGCAACTGTCCCAAGGAACTTGGGTTTTATAATATAAATGTGTATTTTCCTCTTTTCTTTGGAGAAAAAATATGATATACTATAGCATCATACATTAGAGAATCGGAAGTATGCCCTTTTTCCGGTTTGGAGGATATTATGGATCAGCACGAACATTCTCACCACCATGAGCATGAACACGGACACTGCCACGGTCATGAGCATGAACATGAACACAGTCACGGACACTCCCATGGACACGGTCATGTCCACAGTCATGAGAGCAAGACCGCAGTGGTCAACCGACTGGCACGGGCCATCGGGCATCTGGAAAAGGTCAAGCGCATGGTACAGGAGGATGTGGACTGTGCAGAGGTTCTGACCCAGCTTGCCGCCGTGAGAGGGGCACTGAACAATACCGCAAAGCTCATCCTGCAAGACCACATCGCCCACTGCGTGGTGGATGCCGTTGCAGAAGGGGACGACAAGACCGTTGCGGATCTGGTCGCCGCCATTGATAAATTTATTAAATGAGGATCGCCTTATGACAGACATGAACAAAATCCGAAATTTTTCCATCGTTGCCCACATTGACCACGGCAAGTCCACTCTGGCAGACCGCCTGCTGGAGGAGTGTAAGACTGTGGAAAAGCGTGACATGGAACACCAGATCCTGGACTCCATGGAGCTGGAACGGGAGCGTGGCATCACCATCAAGGCCACCGCTGTCAAGCTGAACTATACTGCAGAGGATGGGGAAACCTATACCCTGAATCTCATCGACACTCCGGGCCATGTGGACTTTAACTACGAGGTTTCCCGTTCCCTTGCCGCTTGCGAGGGTGCGATTCTGGTCGTTGATGCCTCTCAGGGCATTGAGGCTCAGACTCTTGCCAACACCTACCTTGCCATTGACGCAGGCTTGGAAGTCCTGCCTGTGGTCAACAAGATCGACCTGCCCTCCGCCCGTCCGGAAGAGGTCAAGCACGAGATCGAGGATGTCATCGGCATCCCCGCACTGGACGCTCCGGAGATCTCCGCCAAGAACGGCATCAACATCAAGGCTGTTCTGGAAGACATCGTGCAGAATGTCCCTGCCCCTCAGGGTGACAGAGAAGCTCCCTTGCAGGCTCTGATCTTCGATAGCCAGTACGACTCCTACCGCGGTGTCATCGTCTACCTCCGTGTGAAGAACGGTGTCCTCCGTCCCGGCATGGATGTCCGCATGATGGCTACCGGCGCAGAATATAAGATCGTCGAGGTCGGTACTCTCCACCCCGCAGGCATGATCCCCTGTGACGCACTGGGTGCAGGGGAGGTCGGCTACCTGACCGCTTCCATCAAGAATGTTGCCGACACCCGTGTAGGTGACACCATTACGGAAATCGCCCGTCCCTGTACCGAGCCTCTGCCCGGTTACAAGACCGTACAGCCCATGGTTTACTCCGGTGTTTATCCCGCAGACGGCAGTAAGTACGGCGATCTCCGTGATGCACTGGAAAAGCTGAAGCTCAACGATGCTTCCATGGACTACACGCAGGAAAGCTCCATTGCTCTGGGCTTCGGCTTCCGCTGTGGCTTCCTGGGTCTGCTCCACATGGAGATCATCATGGAGCGTCTGGAACGAGAATACAATTTGGATCTCATTACCACCGCTCCCAATGTTGTTTACCGCATTACCAAGATGAACGGGGAAGTGGTGGAGGTCTACACCCCTCTGAACTATCCCGATCCCATGGAGATCCAGATGTGTGAAGAGCCCTTCGTCAAGGCAAGCATCCTCACACCTCCGGAATATGTGGGCAACATCATGGAGCTGTGCCAACAGCGCCGTGGCGAGTACCGCGACATGACCTATTTGGACGAGGGTCGTGTGGAGCTCCGCTACTTCATGCCCCTAAATGAGATCATTTACGACTTCTTTGATGCCCTCAAGTCCCGTACCCGTGGCTACGGCTCTCTGGACTATGAGCTGGACGGCTACAGACAGTCCAAGCTGGTCAAGCTGGACATTCTCCTCAACGGCGAGGTGGTGGACGCTCTGTCCTTCATCCTCTTTGCGGACAATGCCTATGCCCGCGCCCGCCGGATCTGCGAGCGACTGAAGGAGAACATCCCCCGTCAGATGTTCGAGATCCCCGTACAGGCCGCCATCGGTGGCAAGATCATTGCCCGTGAAACCATCAAGGCTCTGCGTAAGGATGTCCTTGCCAAGTGCTACGGCGGTGACATTACCCGTAAGAAGAAGCTGTTGGAGAAGCAGAAGGAAGGCAAGAAGCGTATGCGTACCTTCGGCACTGTCAGCGTTCCCTCCGAGGCCTTCATGGCCGTCCTGAAGCTGGACGAATGAAGCAGGTCAGCATTTATACCGACGGCGCTTGCTCCGGGAATCCCGGCCCCGGCGGCTGGGGAGCCATCTTGGAGTTCCAAGGGAAGGAAAAAGAGCTTTCCGGCGGGGAAGCCCACACCACCAACAACCGTATGGAGCTCAGTGCCTGTATTTTTGCCCTGCAGGCCCTAAAAGAGCCCTGCCTCGTGGATCTGTACACCGACTCCAAGTATGTCAGCGATGCGGTGATCAAGAAATGGGTCTATGGCTGGCAGGCAAAGGGCTGGATCAAGGCCGACAAAAAGCCCGCCCTAAATGTAGACCTGTGGCAGGAGCTTCTGCCCCTGTTGGAGAAGCACAGGGTCACTTGGCACTGGGTCAAGGGTCATGCCTCCAACGAAAAGAACAACCGCTGTGATGCTCTGGCTGTAGTCCAGTCCAAGAAATTTGCAGAATAAAGGAGATCCTATGTTTTATGCACTGTTAGGCTGTATCATCTGCGCCATTGTGGGTCTGGATCAGTGGACCAAGTGGCTAACCGTCCAACACATTCCCGAAAACACCGTGGGCGAACCCATTCTGGGACTGTTCCGTCTGGCACATCACAGAAACTTAGGTGCCGCCTGGTCTATGATGGAGGGACAAACCTGGTTCTTCCTGGCAGTTTTGGGTGTCTTCGTCCTGCTGATAGCCTTTTTCCTGTGGAAAAAGTGGCTGACCAAAAAGGCCGAGCTCTTATTCATGGCCTTTATTCTGGGTGGAGCTTTCGGCAATGCCATCGACCGCCTGTTCCGCAACGGAGAAGTGGTGGATATGATCAAGTTCAATTTCTGGATGGATTTCCCCACCTTCAATGTGGCAGATATTTTCATCTGCGTCGGTTGCTTCGCCCTCATGGTCTTCGTCCTGTTTTTCGACAAAGAGGCCCCTTCCAAAGCCGACAACAGCCAAAGCACAGCCGAGCAAGAGTAAGAAAGACTGTAACGGAATTCCAAACGCTCCTGTAAAGATAAAAACATAACTTCGCCCCTACTCCAAAGCCAAACCCTTGGTTTTGAAGTAGGGGCTTTCACGTCCTCACCCTGCACCGTAAACCCGTACATCTTGTAGGGACGGTATTTTTGCAGCAAAAATCTTCTGTCAGACTCGGCATGGGCGGTTTTATTTCACGGAATGTCACCGTCTTAATCGGAGGGCTCTTTCGTTTTTGAGGATTTTTAGAAATATCTATTGATTTTTTAATACTATAGTATATAATAAAAATAGAAAGAGTGTGAAAAGGGCACTTGCGCATTTTGTGATCATTCCCTTTTCATACGATGCTCTTTCTTCTCACAACAGAAAAGGAGGGATGTCCCATGAAGAGTCCAAGGCTTAAAAAGCTGATCGTCGTTCTACTCATCCTAAGCATCGCTGTTTGTCTTCTGCCCTTCCCCCAACGCATTTCTTGGAACATGACGGGAAATGCTGTGGAACACAGGTCCGAAGAGGGCAACATCACAGATACCACCCTTGCAGAGCCTGTCACAATGGAGATCAAGGGCTGGTACTTCCGTTTTCTCCTTTTGAAGGATAAGATCGGTCTGCGTTATACTGTGGAGGATGGGAACGGCACCCATGAATTCAAGCACCGTCCCACAGCAATTTTTGACTTCGTTAACGGAGACGGATCAAAACACCACTCTTTCGGAACCGGGTATATTAAAGATGGCACAAAGCTCAGATCCGTCCTTTTCGTAGCAGACGAATCCTGGAACCGTCTCGTCCTTGAAATCAGCGATTCCGCACAATCCCACCTATACACCGTAGCCACGGAAGAAGGCGCCGATCTCACAGAGCTTCTGAAGCATATCTCGTAAGCCCGCACACAGGAGCCTCCCCTGTCCTGCGGATCTGTCGGTGAGTCAAGCAATGGCAAGTCAATCGTTGACAGTGGAAAGTTTCCTCATCGACAGTCAAATTTCAGTTTAGGTTATCACCTTTAGTAAGCATAACCGTAGATGTTGTGTTCCGACCAAGCAACAAAGAGGCATTATCCAATGATAGAAGTGATGATTCAATGAAAACAGAATCTATATTTTGTGGTTTGCTTATTAAAGGTGATAACCTGAATTCGCAATTGTCAATTTGCAAAGTAATTTTTCGCACTGTCCGAATAGGCGATCAGGGCTTTGCAGAGATTTCCAAGTGTGCCCGTCTTGTTGTTGCCGTAGGTGTCGGGGCTGTATTGGAGGGTGCGGGAGACGGGGGTGCTGCCGGCATAGATTTGAGCGGAGACTACCTCTCGCAGTTCTGCGGCAAGGAGACCGTCGAAGGCGAAGAAGTAGAGCTTGCGTTCCGCATGATAGGTCTGAAGCTCTGTGAGGATCTGCTCCTGAGGCTGACCTTCCAAATCCAAGTAGGAAATGTGCAGGCTGAGATCGGAAAGCTCGCCTTCATAGGCAGAGGTGTCGAAAATGTACTTCACTGTGACCTTGGAGGCAAGATCCAGAGCCTTGCCTGTCCATGTGACGGTGGGGACTTCCAAATCTGCCAGTTCCCGATTGTTGTTGCCGAAGCTCAGCCCCTCCGTATCACTGAGGTATGCCTGCTGTGCCTCTGTGAGAGCAGAGTCTGCAAGGCAGTCTGTGCGGTATTCCTTGTACAGCTGAGCCATACTGCCGTAGCGCAGAAGGTCTGCACAGAGGGTCTTCAGACTTTCGGGTGCGCCGGACTTATTGAGCTGAGCATAGGCATAGGTGGCGATGCTGTAGGTATCTGTGGGAGAATAATAGGGCTGTCCGTCCTTTGTGCCGTAGAGAACGGAGCGGATGCTGTCATTCATCTGCACCGCAGTAATGCCCGTCAGGGTAAAGTAGTAATAATACTCCGACTCCACAGGCTCGATACGGATCAGCTCCGTACCGATCTTCTCATTGCCCTCGTACACATCCAGCGTGCTTTCCATATATACCGTATCCATGTCAAAGTCCTGCAGGGTGCTTTTCAGAACTGCCAGATTTACGGAAATATCCGAAGCCAGATTCAAGGAGTGGTTGATCTTCAGGCTGAGATCCTCCACAGGCTCTTTGACTTCCACACTTCCGCAGGCGCACAGACCGTAAACATAGTCATGGGCCTGGGTATAGCTTGCACCGCAGGAGCTACATTTTACACTGTGGCTTTGGGCATCTATCATAGTAAAAGTACAGCTATGGTGATAGTTGACCTCATTTTCCCACAGGGCGGACTTGCTTGCCTTCCGTCCTTCGAAATTGCCGTAGGTGGCAAAATGCTGAAGAAGCTGGAATTCCGTGGTCATGTGGGAGAGGTCTGAATAAATCGAGCGGTAATAGCCGGGGTCAAAATGGACGGACAGGCGCTTGGGGGCGGTGGACAGCTCCGATGCATTGTCCATGTAGTTGATGAAGTGGGTCATTGCCTTTTCATAATCCCCCTTCACATGCTCCGTCAGGTTGATATTGTTGTGATTGGCATAATAGACCACATCGAAATAGGGGCTTGCACAGCGACCTTCTTCAATGCCGTAGTTCACAAAGTGGGCATAGAGGGCATCTGCATCATAGCCATAGACTGCCTTCAGCTCCGGGTAGCGGTCTGCGTAATATTGCGGATCAAAAATATAGGGCTTTACTTTCTCCGGGATGGAGACGGTGGTGCTGTTTCTCACTGTGCCGAAGTAGAAGACCTGCGGACCTTTGTAGGCGGGGTGGATCTCTGCTCCCAGTGCCGTGAGCCATGCCTTGGGGTTGGTGGAGCTGGAAGCACTGCCACCGGTGGCCTCATGGGTCACACCTGTGCAGGGCCAGAGGCTTACATCGGGATCGATGGCCTGATAGGAGGCCTTGGACTGTCCGTTTCTGCCTCCGTGGTGCGCCATCTGCACCACATCGGATTTCAGGGAGAAATACTTGTTGTAGTCGGATTTGTTTGTCTTGTGGAAATATTCCAAGACGATACTGCAACCCGCTGCGGCATCTCCCAGGAAGAGAATGGTCTTGCCACCTACGGTTGCACGGCAAACCATGGTAGTATTGTTGGTGGTGTTGGAAATGATCTGGGCAAGGGTCTTCTTGTCGTAGTTGGTGTTGTGGGTATCCATGGTGCAGGTATATGTGCCGGTGAGGGTCTTGGTGGCGGCGATCATGTCGTCAAAGGTCAGAAGCACATCAAAATGCACATCATCAATATCGAAGGAGGAATTGCACTTCCCTGTGTGACGGGAATTCAGCTCCAAAACCTCTACAGCGCCCCCTTGGGCATTTTTCAGATTCTTTGTGGCGGTATACACTGCCTGAATGGCGGAATTGACACTGTCGGGATTATTGTCCGCACAGTAGGTCTGCAATTCGCTGTTGGTGGGATAGTTGCAGTACAGGCGGTCAAGGGTAATGGAATTGGGATATTTCTGAGCAATGTCCAGATAGGCATAGACGTGATCGCTGTGAGCATGGGTGTGGATCCATGCATCTACATAAGGCACTGCCTGACCCGTGAGATTCCGCAGATAGGACAGGAGGTACAGAGCCTCATCTCCCCTTCTGCCACCGTCAATGACGATGATCTTCCCATTGGCTGTCTGCATGATATATGCCATATTCTGTGCCTGCTCTCCTGGGTAGGAGGAGTTATCCGTCATAACGGGTAGCTGATGGAGGGTGGTGACACCGGGCATGGCCTGTGCCAGTCCGATCTCCAAATTTGCCGCCACAGCTCGAAGCTCTGTTGCGCGGGCATTCAGAGTTTTCTGTAAAAGGGAATCGTCAAAGACAGCACGGCTCTTTTGGTAAAGCTCCAGAGTTTCTGCCAAATATTCTACGAAAAGGGCGTAGCTTCCCTTGCTGTAGCCCTGATTGCCCTTTTCCACATAGGGGAGCATTTCCTTCAGAGCCTTGTACAGCTCCAGGGATACATCAGACACCCGGAAGAGATAGAAGTCAATGACAAAGTCACGGTCTGCATCGTTCCGTCGCATCTGGGGACGGGTGGCGGTGGTGAAATTCCTGCTGTTGTCCGTATCCGAGCCTAACCAGTAGGTAAACTGATTGACACCTCCGATGTGCATTTTATACAGGGTGGCTGTGCCGTTGGAGTTGGCTTGGACAAAGTAGGGATAGGAGCTTGTGCCAACCTGCAAGCCTTCCTTGTTGCCCTTGGGAGAGAGGTAGGCGCCGTTGCCGAAACGGAGGGTGTAGGCAGGGTCTTTGGAGGGGTCGGGCTTGGTGTAAATGCGGTAGCCCTGGGTGGTATCTGTGGAGGGGTCTTTGCTGTTATTCTTCCACTCGGTTTCCGTATAGCTTGCGTAGGTCGTGCCGTCCTTGTTGTAATAAGTGATTGAGCCTGACCATCTTTGAAGCTGTATGGTATATTGCAGGGAGGTTTGGGTACGGACAGCGCTGTTGGAAATGCCGATGGCTACAGGGGCAAAGCCGTCCTGAGGTACATTGGTGGTACTGCCGGAGGCTCGGTGAAGCACACCGTTGGTAGTCAGGGGCTTGTTTGGGTCAATGACATAGTAAGTACCGCCGGAGCTGACCATCATGAAATATGTTCCGTTGAGAGAGCCTCGGTTGGAGGAGGTGACCTTTTTATGCTGTGCAACGGGGATATAGAGGTTCTTAAGCTGTGTGGCAAGGTCTGCCGCCAGTGAGAGGGTCTCCCCTTCCTCCCCGTAGGTCAGTTCCTTGACGGCTATTTTCAGATCCTCTGCCTTGGCATTGAGGGTCTGTTGGAGGGCGCTGTCTGTATAAACCTGTGCATTTTGGGTGTAGAGGGCAAGGGCATCTTCTACAAGGCTGAGGAAGGCCGTGTAGCTTTCTTGGCTATAGCCCCCAATGCCACCCTGCACATAGGGAAGGACAGACTGCAAGGTCTTGTAAAGCTCCGTGGTTACGGGAGACAGTCGGAAGAGGGTCAGTTCCAAAAGGAAGGCCTTGCTTGTGTCGTTCCGACGCATCTGGGCACGGGTTGCCAGAGTGAAGCGGTTGCTGTCCTTGGTATCCATGCCCAGCCAGTAGGTAAACTGGTTGACTCCGTAGATGTGGAGCTTATAGGCGGTCATGGTGCCGTTGGAGTTGGCTTGGATCATGAAGGGATAGGAGGAAGAGGCAGTTCTCAGTGCCTCGCCATGGCCGTTGGGGATGAGATAGCTTCCGTCTGCAAACCGCAGGGTGTATGCCGCATCCGCACCGGGAATGGGTATGGTATAGACTCTGGAACCGTCGGTGGTAGAGGTCTTGGAATTGGTCTTCCACTCGGAGAGGGTGTAGGAATAATAAGTATTCTCCGCATCCTTGCTGTAATAGTTAATAGGCTCTCTCCAATAGTCCAGAGTCATTGTGTTCTGCAAGGAGCTTTGACCCGTGACCCGGTCGTTGGACACAGTCAAAGCTATGGGTGAAAAGGCGGTCTGGGGGCGGTTTTCCGTGCTGTCCTTGGCGCGGTGGAGGACACCTGTGGTATTCACGGAAGCCTTGTGATTCAGGGCATAATAATTGCTGCCGGATTTCACCGCCACAAAATAAGTGCCTTCCAGCTCATGGGAGTTGCCGTAGTTGACGGAAAGGCGCTTGTTCACAGGGATGGAAAGGGATGCGATCTCCTGTGCCAGTTGAGAGCCACGGGTGCTGAGATCCGTGCTGTCCTCCCTTGCCCCTGCCGTCAGAGGGAGCAGGGAAAGAAGCATGGCTGTAAGGAGAAGGAAGGCAAGAAGTCGTTTGTACATGGAGGATACCTCGCTTTCTGAAATACTCTATGGCTCTATTGTAGTCCACCGGTGAGGGAAAGTCAATGCTTATCCCCCATTGAAAGAAAAAAGCACCGAAGGAAACCCCTCGGTGCGTTGGAGATTATGCTTTATTGGGTAATTTCTTATCAAAGCCGTGGATCCAGTCGGACTTGAAATAGAAGATCAGATAGATGACCGTACTGACTGTCCAAGTCAGGGGGTAGGCACTGAAAATAACCCAGCGCTCACCGATGAGCGGCACCATAACGGAGATATATGCCACACGGAGGACACACCATGCGCCCATCATGACGAACATGGGGATCATAGGTCTGCCTGCACCACGGAGGATGGCCGCCAGACAGTGGGACAGTGCCAAACAGCCGAAGAACATAGCCTCAACATTGGTCTGCTGTGCACCAACCTGCACCGCCAGAGGATCGTCGTGAATGAAGATTCCCATAAGAGGCTCGGCAAAGAGGATCATCAGTCCCCCAACGATTTCTGCCATAATAAAAGCACAGATAAGACCGAAGCGAGCGCCCTTCTTGGTGCGTTCATACTGCTTTGCACCCAAGTTCTGGCTGACGAAGGTGGTCAGTGCCATAGAGAAGCAGGTCACGGGCAGGAAGGCAAAGCCCTCCAGCTTGGCAAATGTACCGCAACCGGACATGGTTTCCTTGCCGAACTCGTTAATATTGGTCTGAACGATGACATTGGCAAAGGAAATAATGGAATTCTGGATGCCGGAGGGCAGTCCGTAGCGGATGATCTCCCGCAGGTGGAAGGGGTCAAGCTTCAGTTCACGGACACGGAGTCCGTACACATCCTGACTGCGGAACAGTTGGATCAGACACAGGAACATACTGACAAACTGGGAAATGATGGTGGCAAGCGCGGCCGCCCAGACGCCCCAGTCGTAGACACCGATAAAGAGCCAGTCCAGAATAATGTTCAAAACAGAGGAAATGATCAGATAATACAGGGGGTGCTTGCTGTCTCCCACAGCTCTGAGGATGCCCATGCAGAGATTGTACATCACTGTGGCAAGGATGCCGATGAAGTACACACGGAAATAGGCAACGGAGTAGGGATAGACCTCGGCAGGGGTATCCATCCAGCGCAGAAGGACCGGCGTTGCCACAACACCCAGGACAGACAGGAACAGACCTGCCAGAAGGCCGAAGATCACCGTGGTGTGGATGGTTTTACGGAGCTTTTCCCGATCTCCTGCACCGAAATAACGGGCAACCACGACCCCCGCGCCTACGGCGATGCCACCGAAGAAGCCGATCAGCAGGAAAGCCAGACTGCCGGTGGAGGTCACTGCGGCATATTCCTCATTGGAGCGGAATTCCCCCACGATCCATGCATCGGCGGTATTGTACAATTGTTGGAAAACCTGTCCCAAGAGAATGGGCAAGGCAAAGAGGAGCATCCCTTTCCAGATAGACCCCTCCAATAAAGTATGTTTGGATTTCATCATATACCCTTCTTTCACGGGGGATTATACCACTTTCTCGTATATTCGTCAAGACATTACGGGAAATTATGCTTTTTTCATTGACTTATGAATGAATTTCTTGTATAATTGCCTTGTATGGACAAAAATCAAATCCCTGCAACTCCTTTCGGGGAGTTCCGCAAAGATTGGAGACGTATATGAAGAAAATCCTGATATTTCTGGTGACCCTGTTTATACTGGGTTGTTTGTTTGTGGGTGCGTACCTGTATTTCTGGACACCCGAAAACATGGCCATGTGGGGCAAGGCCAAGCTGGACGGAGGCTATTACGATGCCGCCGCCCAACGCTATGAAGAAGCGGTAAAGCTTGATCCCACCAACCATGACTATGTCATGAGCCTGCTGGACGTGTACATGAAGCTGGGCAACTACACCAAGGCTGAGCGTTGCCTGATCCAAGCCATCCGTGAGAAGCCCGACACCAAGCTCTACTGCAAGCTCTCCGAGCTGTATGTGGCACAGAACAAGATCCTGGACTCTCAGCTGATGCTGGACACCATTACGGACGAGAGCGTCCGCAGGGAGGTAGAAGCCCTCCGTCCCGCTCTGCCTCTGTTCAGCCATGCAGGCGGCAGCTATGACAGCTATATTGAAATCAGCCTCCGGAGTACAGAGGGTAGCATTTACTACTCCCTTGACGGTGAGTATCCCTCCTCCCATTCCGAGGCCTACTCCACTCCCATTCCCCTGCAAGCAGGTACCACCCGTATCCGTGCCATTGTGGTTAGCGAAAACGGTCTGACCAGCCCCATTGCAGAGGAGCAATACCACATTGTGGGCGTTGTGGAAGAACTGGAATTCCAAAGCCCCGAACTGGAAGAAATGATCCGTGAGCAATTGTACATTGCCCGTACAGAAAAGATCCAATCCAGTGACCTGTGGGAGATCACCGCTCTGAAGCTTCCCGAAGAAGTGACGGTTCTGGAAGATTTGCATTATTTTACCTCTCTGAAGGAGCTGGATGCACAGGGCTGTAGCATTGAGGACTATTCTCCCCTGGTTCATCTTGTTGGACTGGAAAGCCTGAATCTCAACGGCAATCTGGTTTCTACGGATTCCCTGGCTGTGATCGGTCAGCTTACGACCCTGAAGCGACTGTATCTGTCCGGTTGCGGTATTTCCAACATTTCCTCTCTTGCCGGCCTGACTGCAATGGAGGATCTGGATCTGTCCGACAACAGCATCAAGGATCTCAGCGGTCTGAAGGATATGGACAGCCTCATCAGCCTGAATCTCCGTTCCAATGCCATCCCCACTTTGGAGCCTCTGACGGGTCTGGCTACCCTGCAGGAGTTCCACATCGGTTATAACTCCATCACCAGCCTCTCTCCCCTGCAGCTGTGCAATAACATGAAGATCCTCCATGCAGAGAACAACAATCTTCTGAGTGTCGGCGCACTGGGTCATATGTTTGATCTGAGCATCCTTAATGTATCCCACAATGAGCTGGAGGATGTAAGCGCACTGAGTAACTGCACCCGTATGACGGAGCTGTATGCGGACAACAACTTCCTCACCGCCATCGATTGCATCAGCAAGATGCCCCTGCTGAAGGTGTTGGATTGCAACCACAACCGGATCCTCACCCTGCCTCAGATGGATCCCGCCTCTGTACTGCAAAAGGTGGATGCCTCCTATAACCAGCTTGTTACCGTTGCGCCCCTTGCAGGTCTGAAGGAGCTGAGTGTGGTCAATGTAGACTATAACGAAGGTGTCGAGGATATCGAGATCCTGTCCGGCTGTAATGTTCTGGTACAGGTCAATGCCTTCGGCACTCATGTCATTGAAGTCAAGAAGCTCACGGATATGGGTGTGGTTGTCAACTACGACCCCTCCTACGAGGATAAGCAGAACGACTAAAGTTCCATCATAAATACCCAAAACCTCCCTTTCCGAAGGGAGGTTTTTTGAATTCAATGAAGGATGATCATTGAGGTATGGACTTGATCGATGTATTTGAAAAGTGGGGGCAGGTTAAGGTCTGCCCCTTCCTTTGCACGGGGTTTTGACCATGGCGAAAGTGCCGGAGTCGTCGGTCAGTGACCGGCGCCGGGAATTCGAAAGACAGATCCATACGGACAGACAGTGGAGGCAATTTGCAATGGGGAATCTCATTTTTTCATTGTCCCCTCAGCAAGGACTTCCGTGGAACTGAGGACAGTAATTCCCTCTTGTAAATTGCCTGTTGCTGTGGTATGATTTGGATAGATGATCATAAATGGAGGATAAATTTATGAAACGATTTCTTGGTTTGTTACTTTGCCTCTGCTTGATACTGCCCATTATGCCGGCGGGAGTTCGGGCGGCGGATCCCTCGGATATGGGCAGTGTTGTGAACAATATGCCCACGGGGCAGAATTTGTACATCACCCTGTACAACGGCGGAGCCACGGAATACCGCTGGAATGTTTCCGGCATTGCAGAGATCAACAGCGATATGCACCTGTACAATGTAACGGGTGAAAACTGCAACCTCCGTCTGACCCATGTGCAAGGCGGTTATTACGGCATTAAGTTCATCAAAGAAAACGGCACAGACCGTTATATCGATGTGCCGGACAAGTCTACCGCAGACGGTAAAGTCCTGCACATTTGGGAAAGCAGTGATGATAAGCTTTCCGGCAACAACCACCGCCAGTTTGCCTTCTATAATGCAGGCAAGGATGGGGCAGGCAATCAGCTTTATTACATCAAGATCCGCCACAGCGGAAAGTTCGTTGGCTTACAGAACAATTCCGTCACCAATGAAAGCAAGCTGATCCAGACCTCTACCAATCCCCGTAAGTGGTATGTAACCACCTGCACCGTTCCCACCACAGGCAAGGAAGTTCAGCCCTGGACAGGCAGTGCAAGTGTCTACTGTGAGCTTTTCGCAAGAAACACCAATCAGTCTGTCAGTGTGAAGAACCGCGAGGGCAACCTTGAGACTGACGGCATGGGACTGAATCTGTACCACTTGGGTCAGAGCAGCCGCTGGCTTTTGAAGTACAACAGCAGCTACAAGGCCTATGAGATCGCTTCTACCAAGTATGAGACGGACAAGGGTCTGTCCACCACAGGCAAGGTCTGGGATACCTCCGGGGAAAAAGCAGATACGGATCTGAATGTCTGGGGAAGTCAGAGCAAGTCCGGCAACGAAAATACCAGTCAGCTTTGGCGCTTTGAGAAAAACAGCGACGGCTCCTATTTGATCTACAATGCCAAGAGCGGTAAGTACGTTGCTGTGAAGGACAGCAATCTGACGCAGGGCAGTAAGAGTCAGGCACAGGCCTTTGAGTTGTCCTTCCTGTCCACAAATGCTACCTCCGGCTACGGAAATGTCTTCGGCGGTTCAAGTGAGGAACTGAACTGGATGAAATCCATCCCCGACACGGTGCTTCTGTCAGAGATCAACATGCCCGCCACCCATGATACCGGCACCATGGCGGTCATTCAGGACATGGACAGCGTACTGGACAACCTTTCTATTACCAAGTGCCAGAAGCATTACTTCGAAGAACAGTTGGCAACGGGCATCCGTAGCTTTGACATCCGTACCAATGCAAGCGCAAGCAACAGCAGTGTCCATGATGTGATGATCGTCCACGGCGGAGATCATTTCCAGTGCTACAACCGCTACGGCGGAAAGCTGAGTCTGGGAGAGCTGTTGGATATTTCCAAGCTGTTCCTGAGCAAGCATCCCTCCGAGACCGTTGTCATGCTCATTAAGCCCGATGCGGGAACTCACGAGGATGTGGCAAGAACCCTGGGTGCTTATATCGATGCCAATCCCAATCTGTTCTGGCAGTCCGATGCCGTCCCCACCTTAAGACAGGCCAGAGGTAAGATCGTGCTGTTGCGGAGATTCCAAACCAACAGCAGTAACAACAAGGTAGCTTTCGGCCCTGATCTGACCATGTGGGACGATCAGGATTATGCGGCAAGCAAGAGCCTCATTAAGCTTCCCGGCAGCTCCGGTGCAACGGTCTATGTGCAGGATGCCTATCAGCAGACCGGCGGTGCCAAGAAGGAATATGTTCAGGGTGCAATCAATGCAAGTTCTTCTGTCCCCAAGGATGCCTATATTTACAACTACACAAGCTGTACTCTGGGCTTGGTCATTGACACCAGCCGTGATGTGAACGGATGGCTGTACGGCTTGAATCTCAACGGAAAGCGCCTTGGCAGCGTGATGCTCAACTACTCCGATCTGATCCTCAGTCGGAAGATTTTCCGCACCAACAGCTTCTCTCAGCCTGCTTTGGACAAGGATCTGAAAATTCATCACAGTCTGAATCTCACCAGTGACATTGCCATGAATTATCTCATCCCCAAGAGCCAACTTTCCTACTACGACAGCTATTACCTGACAGTCACAAGAGACCGTTATGAGGGCAACAGCAAGGTCGGAACGGAGACTTTGACCCTTCAGGGCACACTGCGGGGGGACTATTATTACTTCACCTTGAACGGACTCAGCGCCGTGGAGCTTGGAGATGTGCTTACCGCAAAGTTGTATATGACCGGAAAGGGCATCCGCTATATTTCCAACACCGATGTGTATTCCGTGAAGGACTACTGCATGAGTCAGCTCGGAAATACTTCCTCCTCCCCGGAGCTGAAGACCCTGTGTGCAGAGCTGTTGCGCTACGGCTCTAAGGCACAGCTCTTCAAGGAATACCGCACAGACAGCCTCTGTGACAGCAATCTGACAGAGGCACAGAAGGTACTGTTAAGTGATCTCTCCCTTGTGAGCTTCCAAAAGACAGCCGGTGATCTGAAGGATCTGCCGGAAGCAAGTGTACAGTGGGCAGGCAAGGGTTTGAGTCTGGATACCAAGGTACAGTTGGTCTTTATTTACAAAGGGGAAGACAGCAATGTGCAACCGGACAGTCTCCGTCTGAGGCTGTGGTATGAGGATATCTATGGCACAGCCCGGGAGGTCGTGGTGGAAAGCTCCGTCCTGTATCATGAAGAAAAGGGCTATTATGCCTTCTACTTCAATGAGCTTCTGGCCTCGGAGCTGAGACAGAAGGTCTGGGCGCAGATCTATCAGGGAGATAGCCCCGTCAGCTCAGTCATGGAGTACAGCGCAGACAGCTACGGCAGAGGGAAAACCGGTAGCCTCTTGGAGGTCTGCCAAGCCATGTGCTCCTACAGCGACAGCGCAAAGGGCTACTTCCTCTCCCTTCAATAAACATTTCGGGAACGATGCTTTTTCGGCATCGTTCCCCTCTTTTTATGTAAAGGAAAATCGAATCATCAAGAAATCACCTGCGACAACGGAATTTCCCTTACCTCGCCCGACCGGAAAGGCAAGGGGCTTGTGCAAATTATAAATAGGTCGATAACATAAATACAAGTTTATCTAACCGGCGCGGGAGCGCCCAAGGCTCCCTTGGGTAAAGGGAGCTGTCAAAAATCTTTTGATTTTTGACTGAGGGATTGTTACCGCAGTACGATTTCGCCGAAACCGTACTAGAGATGCAAGACCCTACCGCACAATCCCTCCGTCACGGCTTCGCCGTGCCACCTCCCTTTACACAAGGGAGGCTTTGGTGCGGTGCAACAATTAGACAAATTTCAGCTTATCGGCCTGTTTAACCACACGGATCCGTAGGGGCGGACGACCTTGTCCGCCCGCTGTTCCCCCCTTCGGTAATGTAAATTTCAGTTTATCGGCCTGTTTGATGTTTTGTACAAGCTACCGTAAGAATATGTAGCGCCGATCTTTGATCGGCGAAGATGGCAGTGTAGATACACAACAAACTATGTAAGCTGTACTCGCCTGTCGTAGGGCAAGCTGCCTCAGCTTGCCGGTGCAGGAAGCGAAAATTTGTACCGCAGTTCGTTTTCTTGGTGGAACTACCGACTTTGTGCTGTATTGAAAGTCACACAAGTCTGCCGCTTCGCGGACGGCAAGCTGGGAGCAGCTTGCCCTACGGTTAGTGTGTGCGTTTATATGCTGTTTTCCGTCCCTGTAGTGCCTGCATCAACCATCAGCGATGTGAATGATTATTTTCGTAGGTAGGGGCTTGCAAATTAGCGCCATCCTCTGATGAGGGAGGTGGGCGTAGCCCGGAAGGAGAGAAGAAAGCCGAAGGTCTGTACAACTTATCGTAAACTCGTACAAGCTTGGAAGCTTTTCTCTCCTTCAGTCGCT
>JAZMZW010000049.1:0-26825 GCA_045586205.1 Faecousia sp.
GCGTTAGCGATATATCATTGAAAAAGGTAAGATTTTATGATATAATACTGTCGAAAGAAGGTGCGTTTATGTCCGAAAACAAATTACTCGACTTATCCTTTGAATTTGCAGTTGCTATCGTAAACCTTGTTGACGGTGTAACTGCACCAAAAAGTTCTTATATGACCGATCAACTTGCACGAGCAGGCACATCAGTTGGCGCCAATATTCATGAAGCACAGTACGCACAAAGCAAGAAGGACTTTATTGCAAAGCTGGAAATAGCTTTGAAAGAATCTAACGAAACGAGTTATTGGTTAAAGCTGATGTATGAAACCAAAAGAATAGACATAGAAATTTATCAATACATAGAAAAGTTGTGTGGTAACATTCGTAGGCTGCTAATTTCATCCTGCAGAACAGCAAAGGAGAATGGAAAATGAGCAAAAAGAGACTTGATTTAATGAAACCATAGCTTGAATCGGAGGTTGGTACATAATATGAATAAGTTTCTGACGGCTCTCCTGTGCGTGGCCTTGGTGCTGTTGACCTTGTGTGTATCCATTGCCCTGCCTATTTATGTTCGCCCCTTTTATTACCTGCAGATCGAGGAGCTGAATTTGCCCGAAGCTACGGGATACAGCAAAGAAGAAATCAAAACCGCCTATGACGAGGTGCTGGATTATCTCACCCTTCCCAATCGGACCTTCGGCACGGGGCTGTTTCCTCACAGTGAAGAGGGGGCGGCGCATTTTGCGGATTGCAAGGTGCTGTTCCGCTTCCATGCATGGGTGCTTCTGCTGTCTTTGGGTACAGTTCTTGTTCTGGGTGTTTTGAAAGGGAAGAAAGGCTTTGTGCCCTGCAGACCCTTTGGGAAGCACTATCTTTTCAGTTGTGGTCTGGGAACTTTGGTATTTATGGGGCTCATCGGTGGACTGGCGGCTTTGGATTTTGAAAAGGCCTTTGTGATCTTCCACAGTTTATTCTTCCCCGGAAAAACAAATTGGATCTTTAACCCAAGGAAGGATCCCATTATTTACGCCATGCCGGAGACCTTCTTCCTCCGTTGCGGTGTGCTGATCCTGGTTTCCGTGCTGAGTATTTCCGCAGGCCTGTGTATTGCAGGTCTTGTCTTTGGTAAAAAGAAGTCTGATCAATAAAGAAAAACCTCACTTTGCAAAAGGCAGAGTGAGGTTTTTGCGGTTAATGAGAAAGTTAATATTTCTTCCCACCGGCATAGCCACAGTGGCGGCAGAGATCTTCGCAGGGGTGGCGATTTTGCAGAGAGGCTTTCAGGGCTTGGGCACGGGGGGAGGAGAGGATCTCCTCCAGGCTTTGGGCAAACAGGTTGCCCAAGGGGATGTTGCCCTCTGCATCCAGACAACAGGGGACAACTGTGCCGTCGCAATGGATGCCGATCTGATCCCGCAGGCCGTAACAGCCGTAAGAGCCTTCCTGTAAGGGTGCGGAGGGATCGGGCCAGTCGAAGCGTTCGCCCCATTCCAGAAAAACTCGGGGTGCTAGCCGGGAGCCGGAATAGGTATCTGCCCAAGGGGCGGGGAAAATTTCCTCCATTTGGGCAAGAATTCGGGCATTGAGCTGATCCTCGCCACCCTGATTCCACAGTCGCAGAGCGCAGAGGACAGCTTGCTCCGAGGCAGACTTGCAGAAGCGGAACACAGACTGCAAGTACTCCTCTAGACTTTGCCCCATAGCGTTGACCTCATAGCAGTGGAGGGAAACGCTGATCTTGTACAGATTGTCCTGCGCAAGGAGCAGATCCCCCTGCTTGGAAAGGAGTGAGCCGTTGGTGGTGAGGATGACCTTGAAGCCAAGCTCCTTGGCTATGGCAAAAAGCTCCCCCAATTGGGGATGGAGCAGAGGCTCTCCCATGAGGTGAAAATATAGGAACTGTATCTGCCCTTGGAGCTTCGTTGCCAAAAGGCGAAATTCCTCCGTGCTGAGGAAATGTGCCTTTCGCTTGGTGCCGTGGCAGAAGCTACAGGCCAGATTGCAAACATTGGTGATCTCCAAATACGCTTTTTTCAGCATAAGAACTCTCTTTTCTCTTTTGAAATATCTCAGCCTCATTATACAACAAAAAGGGGAAAAAGTCACAACTTTTTTTACAGGCTTCCTTTGCGGGATTCGGGCTTGCATTTTATGAGGGAATTTGATACAATGGGTGCTGTCGGTTTTTTGACAGTTTATGGATAGGAGACACATATGAAAATTCAATTATCCGATCATTTTAATTATAGGAAGCTGTTCCGTTTTACTCTGCCTTCCATAGTTATGATGGTCGTTACCTCTATTTACGGTGTGGTAGACGGGCTGTTTGTGTCCAACTATGTGGGGAAGACTCCCTTTGCGGCAGTGAATTTCATTTTCCCGGTGATCATGCTTCTGGGCTCTTTTGGATTCATGTTCGGCACAGGTGGCTCGGCACTGGTATCCCTGACCATGGGGACGGGAGATATGAAGAAGGCCAATGAGCTATTCTCCCTCATTACCTATGTTTCCATTGGCGTGGGTGTGGGGATCTCCGTGCTGGGGATCATTTTCCTCCGTCCCATTGCCTCCTTCCTGGGGGCAGAGGGGGAACTGCTGGATCTGTGTGTGCTTTACGGGCGGATCTTGCTGGCGGCGAATCCCTTCTTTATGCTTCAGCTCCAGTTCCAGAGTTTCTTTGTTACGGCGGAAAAGCCTCAACTGGGACTGGTGGACTCCCTCATTGCCGGGGTTACGAACATGGTCTTGGATGCCCTGTTTATTGCGGTCTTTGATTGGGGGATCGTAGGTGCGGCTCTTGCCACAGCCATGAGTCAGGTGGCAGGTGGCTTGTTCCCCTTGCTCTACTTCTCACGGAAGAATTCCGCCATCCTGCGTCTGACCTCTTGTACTTATGACGGCAAGGCCCTGTGGAAGACCTGCACCAACGGCTCTTCGGAGCTTCTGAGCAATCTTTCCATGTCCCTGGTCAATATGCTCTACAATGTCCAGCTGATGAAGTACGCAGGGGAGAACGGTGTGGCGGCATACGGTGTGCTGATGTATGTGAACATGATCTTCATCGGCACATTTATCGGCTATTCCATCGGTACGGCTCCGGTGTTCGGCTACCATTTGGGCGCAGAAAACCACGGAGAACTGCGGAATCTGCGGAGGAAGAGTCTTGCCATCATCGGCATATTCTCTCTGGCTATGCTGGCACTGGGTCAGCTTCTGGCTCCCTTCCTGTCACGGATCTTTGTCAGCTATGATGGGGATCTGATGGCAATGACCCTGCGGGGCTTCCGAATTTTCTCCTTCTCCTTCCTCTTTGCGGGACTGGCTATTTTCGGCTCGGGCTTTTTCACCGCACTGAACAACGGCCCTGTATCTGCGGCCATTTCCTTCCTGCGGACGCTGGTGTTCCAGATGACTTCCATCCTGCTCCTGCCTCTGCTGTGGGGTGTGGACGGGATCTGGCTATCTATTGTGGTGGCGGAGCTAATGGCAGCTCTTGCCTCCCTGCTCTTTATGTATCTCCTGCGGAAACGCTATCAATATTGATTTTGTAAAAATTAAGTAAAGAATACCAAAAGGAACTTCCGATTTTCTGTAAATGGAAGTTCCTTTTGGGCATTTTGGAGAAAAACACGGAGAACGGGAAACAGTCTTGTCTTTCTGCATAAAACATGGTATAATTTGCATAAAATCGGGAGCTGTGGCCTCCCGTAAATCTATAGGAGATGATTTGATGAAACGAAGCTTGTCTATGTTCATGGTTTTGGTGCTTCTGCTTGGGCTGTTCAGCGGTCTGACCATTCCCGCCAAGGCTGCAGATGCTTCCTACAACAAGGGAAAGCGTGAGGAGGTCTGTACCTCTCTTTCCAAAGCGGCTACGGCCTACTATACCGGTAGCTATACCTATGCACAGCTATCTTCCGTAAGCGGAAGCTCTCTGCGTACCAAGCTCCGCAGTTTGATCAACGCAGACCGCAGTACCGTAGGCTATGACGGACTGAAGCGGTATTTCCCCCATACCGATGCCTATCAGGGTAGCAGTAGCAGACTGGTGCTGTTCTATGCCAACGGCACTACTACCAGTGCTTGGGACGGGGCAAAGACCTGGAACAGAGAGCATATGTGGCCGGATTCTCTGGGCGGCAGTGCTGTGGAAGGAGATCTCCACTCCATGCGTCCCACAGATCCCAAGACCAATTCTACCCGTGGCAACAGCAAGTACGGCGAGGTCAGCAACGGTAAGGAGGCCACCACCAACGAGGCCAACGGCAGTATGTTGGGTGGCTACTACGGTAGCAACACCTTCGAGCCTCTGGATTTTGCCAAGGGCGACTGCGCCAGAACTGTCCTGTATGACTATGTGGTGGCAAGCTCTATGTCTTCTGTGACTACGGTTTTCACAAGCGTGGATGTTCTGCTGAACTGGTGCGCACTTGACCCCGTAGATACCTACGAAATGGCCCGTAATGATGTGGCAGAGGAGATCCAAGGCTGCAGAAATCCCTTTGTAGACTATCCTGAGCTTGCGTGGCTCTTGATGGGCAAGTCCATCCCTGCCAATCTGGTTACCCCCTCCGGTGGCGGTAGCACCACCTCTTACAAAATCACTGCAAGCAGTAACAATACCGCTCTGGGTACTGTAGCTCTGGAGGGTAGCGCCATTGTGGCAAAGCCTGCGGAAGGTTGCTATGCGGCAGACTATACTGTCCTAAGCGGTAGCGCAACTGTGACCCGTGAGGATAACACCTTCTTCGTAGAGGCAAAGTCCGATTGCTCTATCCGCATCAACTTTGCCAAGAAGCAGGAACTGAGCGTGACCTTCAATGTTCTGGAAAAGCTTGTCACTGTTTATGCAGGGGAGAGCATCACCCTTCCCACAGCTCCCAATGTGGGCCGGTACAGCTTTGTGGGCTGGATCGCCAAGGATGTGGAGGCAAGCGCTACCAAGCCTCAGTATTACACCGCAGGTAGCAGCTATACCGTAAATTCCAATGTGGACTTCCGTGCCTTGTATACCTATCTGCAGGAAGGCACAGGTAGCGGAAAATGGACCCTTGTCACAAACGGCAATGCTCTGCAGGCCGGTGCAAGTCTGGTTCTTGCCTGTACTGCCGAGAATGTGACCGCAGGAGACATCGGCGGAACTTACCTCAGCCCCATTACTACAAGCTTCTCCAACGGCGGAACAAATATTGCAAGCCTGCCGGAGGAGACCGTGGTCTTCACCTTAGGCGGATCTAAGGGCGCATGGACATTCACGGATCTGAAGGGCAGACAGCTTGGCTGCACCGACAAGAAGAAGCTGGCATGGGATGAGGGAACAGTGACTTGGGACATCGAGATCCGGACAGACGGCGCTTCTATCTTCAGCACGGATACAAGCTACGGACGGATCTTGTACAATGTGAGCGCACCCCGTTTCACCACCTACACCGGCAATCCCGCCAAGGCTCTGCCTCTGCCCCAGCTGTACATCATGGACGGCAGTGCGGGAATCCTGTACTATACTACTGAGACAGCATTACAGCCCCAATGCACCCATACACAGGCAGTCTATGTGGAATTCGTAGACGGTGGCTGTGAGGGTAATTCTGTAAATGCACATTATAAATGTAACGCTTGCGGCAGGCTGTTTAAAGACAGCGCCTGCACGCAGGAAACCAACCTGAACGAATTGACCCTTGCCGGCACCGGTCACGGACTCAAAGAAGTAGTGGTAGATCCCACCTGCGAAGAAGCGGGCTACAGTAGCTTTGTCTGTGAGTATTGCGGTCAGACCTTTGAAGGAAATACCATCCCCGCCCTCGGTCATGACTGGGACGCAGGGACTGTGGTCAAGGAAGCTACCGAGACCCGGGACGGCCTGCGAGAATTCCACTGCTCCCGTTGTGAGGCAACAAGAACGGAAACCATCCCTGCCACGGGAACGGGTACGAATCCCTTCCTCTGTGACAAGGGTGAGGATTGTGGCTACCATGTCTTCACGGATATGCCTGCGGCAGATTTCTGGTCTCATGCCGGCATTGATTATGCTCTGAATCACGGTCTGTTCAAGGGAATGACAGAGACCTACTTCGGTCTGGATATTGCCATGACCCGTGGCATGCTGATCACAGTTCTGTGGAGAAGCATGGGCGAGCCTGAGGCAAAGGCTTCTGCCTTCACAGATGTCCATGAGGAGGCCTATTATGCTCCCGCAGTGGACTGGGCGGCAGAGAACGGCATCGTCACCGGTGTGACGGAAACGGTCTTCAACCCCGAAGGCAAGATCACCAGAGAACAGCTTGCCACCGTCCTGTTCCGTTATGCCAATTACCGTGGTATGGATACTACAGCTCGTGGGGAGCTGAGCTTCCCCGATGCCCATATTGCCTATGACTATGCACTGGATGCCCTCCGCTGGGCAGTGGCAGAAGGACTGATCAACGGTGTCAATGAGGTAGGAACTCCTTACCTCCGTCCTCAGGGAGACGCAACCAGATCTCAGGTAGCGACCGTTTTGATGAGATTCTTTGACGGAAATTCCTGAAATCACATAAAACACTAGGATTTAGCACCTCCTCACCGGTGTTGTGAGGAGGTGCTTACTTATGGAGGAAAGAATTATGAAGCGATGTTTATCTGTTGTGCTTGTCTTTGCCCTGCTTCTGAGCCTCTTTGCAGGCATGGAGTTACGGGTAGAGGCCGCAAGCTACCTGTATAATACAGGCAAGCGTGGAGAGGTCTGTACAGAGCTGTCTTCCTATGCCAAGGCCTATTATACCGGAAGCTACACATATGCCAGTCTGTCCAAGCTGTCCAAAAGCTCTTTGCGTTCGACCTTGAACACCTTGGTCAACAAGAATAAGAAGAACTATGACTATGGGGCTCTCCGTGATTATCTGCCTTATACAGATGCGGATTATTCCAACAAGAACAATCTGATCCTGTTTTACTGCAATCAGCCTGCTCCTTCGGAGTGGGACAGCGGTCATACATGGAATCGTGAGCATATGTGGCCGGACTCTCTGGGTGGCAGTGCCTTGGAAGGCGACCTCCACTCCATGCGTCCTACAGATCCCAGACTGAATACCACCCGTAGCAACAATCAGTATGGAGAAAGCCACTCCGGCAAGACCGCCACTGCCAGTGAAACCAACGGCGGTGCAGTGGGCGGTTACTACGGTGGGGATTATTTCGAGCCTCTGGATGTGAGCAAGGGCGACTGTGCCCGAGTGATCCTCTATGACTATGTGGCACAGACCTCCGAGGATGTGGTCAGCGAGGTCTTTGAAAGCGTAGACATCCTGCTGAAGTGGTGCGCCTTGGACCCTGTGGATGAGTTCGAAATGTCCAGAAATGACTCTGCTCAGAGCATCCAGAACAACCGCAATCCCTTCGTGGACTACCCTGAACTGGCTTGGATCATTATGGGTCGATCTGTCCCTTCTGATCTGGTAAGCCCCAGCGGTAGCAATTCCACCCCCTCTTATACAGTTACCGCAAGCAGTAACAATACCTCCTACGGCACAGTGAGTCTCTCCGGCTACACCATTACCGCCACCCCCAAGACGGGCTATTATGCTTCCGGCTATACGGTTCTCAGCGGTAGTGCCACCGTGACCCAAAACGGCAATATATTCACTGTCGTTCCCGGCTCCAATTGTCAGATCCGTATTAACTTTGCAAAGAAAACCACTCTGACTGTCAGCTTCAATGACGGAACAGCATCCTTGAGCGTCTATGCCGGCGAGTCTGTGACCCTGCCTGCAGGTGCTAGGAAGGATGGCTACAGCTTTATTGGCTGGACGGAGCAGAGTGTAAGTGCAAGCACCCAATTGCCCACATATTATTCTGCCGGCGAGGCCTATACCCCTGCAAGTAATGTGACCCTCTATGCTCTGTACAGTTATATAGAGGGCGGTACAGGCACAGGCTGGATGCTGGCAACACAGGATAGCCAGCTGTACAGCGGTGCGGAATTTGTACTGGTATCCAACACCAAGGGGAAGATCGCAGGGGAACTGAGCAACAGTGTTCTGACCTGTCTGGATCAGAGCCTTTCCGGGGATCTTTCCGCCATTACCACCCTGAGCGACGGGGCTCTTGTGCTGACCTTGGGAGGCAAGGCCGGTGCATGGACCTTTGCCAATCAAGACGGACAGCTTCTGGGGGCAACGGATGTGAAGAAGCTGGCATGGGATAACGGGACAAGTACATGGGATATTACCATCAGTGAGGGCAATGCTACCATCGCCTCTACGGACAGCTCTTGCGGCAGATTCCTGTACAATTCCGGCTCTCCTCGTTTTACGACCTACGCCTCTAATACCAGCGCCAGCATGCTCCTGCCTCAGATCTATATCAAGGGTAGCGGAACTATCTATTATACCACTGAGACCGCCGCGGCCTGCACCCACGACTCCATGACTTATACCGCCGCCAAGTCTGCCACCTGCACCGCAGAGGGCAATCTTGCTTATTACACCTGTGAAAGCTGTGGAAAATTCTTCTCCGATTCTCAGGGGAAGACCCCTCTGACCGCAGACCGGATCCTTGTTGCTCCCTTGGGACATGAGGCAGGGAACTACGGCAGTGACAGCGATTCCCACTGGCAGATCTGCACCCGTTGCGGTGAGCAGTGTACCGAAAGCCAAGAGCATATCTGGGACTCCGGCGCACAGACCCTTGCACCAACGGAGGACACTGCCGGTACGATGACCTATGTTTGTACCGTTTGTAAGGCAAGCCGTACGGAATCTATCCCTGCCTTGGGGAAGAAGCTGACTGTAAGCTTCTCCGTTCCCAAGGGAGTGGCTTCCGTAGCAAGTCTTTCCGCCTATGCAGGGGAGACTGTGACCCTTCCCACCGCAGGAAGCCCGGCCGGCTTCGGCTTCCTTGGCTGGGTGGAAAAGAGCTACAGCTCCACCTCCCAAGCCCCCACTTATTACAGAGCCGGACAGAGCTACAGTCTTGCAAGCAATGTAACCCTCTATGCTCTTTACAGCTACAGTGAAACCGGTAGCGGAGAAGCATGGAACTTAGTCACCGCAGAGAGCCAGCTCCACAGCGGTGCAAGGATCATTATGGCATACAATGCTGTGGGCAAGGTGACCGGTGTGATCTATAATACCTATATGACCGCCGTGGATCAAAGCTTCTCTGAGGATCTGATTTCTCTGGAGAGCCCCACCGCTGAGGCTCTGATCCTGACCCTTGGGGGAAAGAGCGGTGCATGGACCTTTGCCAATGCTGATGGACAGCTTCTGGGCTGTACCGTCCTGAAGACTGTGGCATGGGACTCCGGCACTACGGCCTGGTCCATTACCATGGAGGATGGATCTGCTTCCATAGCTCCCAATGGAGAGGGCTTGGGCAGAATCCTGTACAATAGCAGTTATCCCCGTTTTACGACTTACACCTCCAATATCGGCACCTATATGTTCCTGCCTCAGCTGTATATGCAGGGTGGCAGTGAGACCTACTACACCACTCAGCCTGTGGTATGCGCCCATGAAAGCCTCAGCTACACCGCCGAGGTCGGGGCAAGCTGTACCGAGGAAGGCACAGCAGCCCATTACACTTGCAAGGACTGCGGAAAGCTCTTTGCAGATGCACAGGCACAGACCGCAGTGTCGGAAGCACAGCTTGTGATCTCTGCCTTGGGTCACAATGCAGGAAGCTATGAAAGGAACGATAGCACCCACTGGCAGATCTGCACCCGTTGCGGTGTGCAGTGTACCGAAAGCCAAAGCCATACTTGGGACGGAGGCAAGGAGACCCTTGCTCCCACGGAAACCGAGGAAGGCATTACCACTTATACCTGTAGCCTTTGTAAGGCAACTTATACCGAGTCCATCCCTGCACTGGGAGGCAAGCTGAGCCTGAGCTTCTCCGTGCCTCAGGGTGTTGAGCCTGTGGAAACCCTGTATGCCTACGAGGGCGAGTCTATGACCCTGCCCACGGTTAAGGGTACTCCGGGAGAGGGATATACCTTTGTAGGCTGGACCACCGAAAGTGTGGATCACAGCGCTACTCCGGGAACTTATTACACCGCCGGAACAAAGGTCAAGATCTCCGATCATGTGACGGTAAAGGCACTTTTCTCTTATACTGTTGAGGAGGGTGGAGAAAGCTGGGAGCTGGTGGAAAGCGTCCAGGAACTGACTGCCGGAAGCAGAGTGCTGATCGCCAGCCAAAATGCCGGAGCTGTAGCGGGCACATTGACAAGTCAGGTGCTGGAAAGCGTCTCTGCAAGCTTCAGCGCCGACGGAAAGAAGCTTACGGCTCTGTCCTCCGGGGCTTTGGTTCTGACCCTTGGGGGAAGCACCGGTGCATGGACCTTTGCCGACGGACAGGGACAGCTTCTGGGTGCAACGGCACAGAAGAAGCTGGCTTGGAACAAGGGAACAACTACATGGAAGATCAGCATTTCCTCCGGTGAGGCTACGATCACCAACGGTACTTCCTCCTACGGAACCATGCTGTACAATGTCATGTCTCCCCGTTTCACTACCTATACCAGCTCTTTCTTTGCCTATAAGCCGGAGCTGTATGCCTGTGTCAATGGCTCTGCTACCTATTACAACACAGAATTTCCCACTGTGGAGGAGGAAGCTGTGTTAGATCCCAACATCGTCCTGAATCACACCTTGAATCTGGCAAGTGATATTTCTATCAACTATGCCGTACGCACCACCCTCCTGGAGGGCTATGACAGCTTTGTTCTGGAATGCACCCTGCCGGAATATGAAGGAAATGTGCAGTCCGAAAGCAGAACAGTCCTGATCGAGCCTGTGCTCAACGGCTATTTCTACTACTTCACCCTGACAGGTGTCACTGCGGTGAATATGAATGACCTCATTACCGCAAAGCTCCACATGGAGAAGGGCGGAAAGTCCTATGTGTCTGCCTCCGAGGAATACAGCGTTGCTACCTATGCCTATGGACAGCTGGACAAGGCAAGTGCAAGTGAGGAACTGAAGACCCTGTGCGCCAACCTTCTGCGCTACGGCACAGAGGCACAGATCTACAAGGAATACCGCACCGATGCCCTGGCGGACAGTGCTATGACAGAGCTTCACAGAAGCTATCTGGCAGATTTGGAGCAGGTGACCTTCGGTAATCACAATGAGACCCTGTCCGATTTGGCGAACCCCTCCGTCAAATGGGTAGGCAAGGGACTTCTGCTGGACAGCAAGGTCACCCTCCGTTATATCATCGATCCCACAGGCTACAGTGGGAAGGTGGAGGATCTGTCCCTGCACATCCGTTATACGGACTGCGAAGGTCGGGAACAGACTGCTATCCTCACAAATCCTCAGCCCTACAGCAGTGTGGCAGGTCGTTACTCCTTCGACTTTGACGGTCTCCTTGCCGCAGAGCTTCGCAGTGTCCTCTCTGCTACGGTTTACGCAGGGGAGGAATGCGTATCTCAGACTATGGTCTACAGCGTGGATACCTACGGCAACAACAAGACCGGTCAGCTGGGGATCTTGTGCAAGGCTCTGATCGCCTACAGTGACTCTGCTCTGGCCTATTTCAACTGAGCCTTTGGGAGGCTGAGAAAATCACAAAAAACAGAAAAACCTCTTGACTTCTGCACTTCTATGTGCTAGACTAAGGTAAAATTTGAATATCACAAAGACTGTGACGAAGACGGTCGGAGCGTAGGATCTCCCAGAGAGTTGCCGGTAGGTGCGAGGCAACGGTCAGGCGTTCCAATGACTTATCCCTTCCGAGTCGGAGGACCGAAAGCGCAAGCAAGTAGACTCCTTCCGTATTGCTGCGTAAAAGCAAAGAACTTGTTAGAGTTCGGAAAGTGACGGAGGTTTAACTTCCGTAATTTGAGTGGTACCGCGGGTTTTATAGCTCGTCTCAAAGAAAAGCCTCTTTGGGACGAGCTTTTTTGTTGTATTCAAATTTGTAAGTACACAACAGTCAGAAACGAAAGGAGACAACTACAGTGGATTACAGTTTGAAAGAAGTTGCCGGTCGTATTAAAGAACTGCGAGAGGCGACAGGCTACACACAGGAAGAGCTTGCAAAGCTTACCGGTGTATCTTATGAAGATTACAAGGTGTTGGAGCAGGGCGAAACGGACTTCAGCTTTACCTTCATTTACAAATGTGCCAAGGCCTGCGGTGTTGAAGTCGTAGACCTGCTGGAAGGCACAAGCACTACCCTCAGCTCCTTTGCCATTACCCGTAAGGGTGAGGGTCTGAAGATTCTGAAGAAGAAAGGCGTGGAGTATAACAACCTTGCTCCCAAGTTTAAGGATAAGCTGGCAGAGCCTTTCCTGGTAAAGTTCCCCTACCTGCCCGAGGAGCAGAATGCTCCCATGAAGCTCAACTCCCACAAGGGTCAGGAATTCGATGTAATTGTCAAGGGCTCTTTGAAGGTGCAGGTGGGCAACCATGTGGACATCCTTAACGAAGGTGACTCTATTTTCTATAACAGCCAGATCCCCCACGGCATGATCGCCGTCAGCGAGGGTGGTTGTGAATTCCACGCTGTGGTTCTGAATCCCCAGGATGGACTGGTGACGGAAGCCTATCCCGAAGCTCCCTATACCGCCACCAAGGCTCCCGAACAGGACACCGGTGTGGAGACTGTCGCAGACAAGTTTGTGGAGTCCTTCTATGATGAGAAGGGTGTCTTCAGTGGGATCCGCTTCAAGAATGAGGACAGCTTCAACTTCGCCTTTGACTGTGTGGATGCCATTGCACAGAAGAGTCCCGACAAGGTGGCTATGCAGTGGGTAGGTAACGACAAGTCCGACCGCAGATTTACCTTCGGAGAGATGAAGAAGTATTCCGCAAAGACTGCCAACTACTTCGAGTCTCTGGGCATTAAGAAGGGCGATACGGTCATGCTGGTGCTGAAGCGTCATTACCAGTTCTGGTTCTGTATGCTGGCTTTGCATAAGATCGGCGCCATTGCCATCCCCGCAACCAATCAGCTTGTGGAGCATGATTTTACTTACAGATACAAGGCTGCAGGGGTCAAGGCCATTGTTTGCACCGCCGACGGCGAGGTCTCCGCAGAGGCAGAGAAGGCCGCCGCAGAATTCCCCGGCATGCTGAAGATCCTTGTTGGGGGACAGAAGGAAGGCTGGAACAACTTCAATGTGGAAATGGAGCGTTTCAGCACCCATTACGACCGCAAGGAAGACACCCCCTGCGGAGATGCTCCCATGCTCATGCTCTTTACCTCCGGCACTACGGGCTATCCCCGTATTGCAACCCATTCCTACAAGTACGCTCTGGGTCATTATCCCACTGCCAAGCATTGGCACAATGTGAATCCCAACGGTCTGCACTTCACCATTTCCGATACGGGCTGGGGCAAGGCTCTGTGGGGCAAGCTCTACGGCCAGTGGCTGTGCGAAGCCGGTATCTTTACCTATGACTTCGACAGATTCCATTCCGATGACATTCTGCCCATGTTTGCCAAGTACCATATTACCACCTTCTGCGCACCTCCCACCATGTATCGCTTCTTCATCAAGGAAGATCTGTCCAAGTATGATCTGTCTTCCATTGAATATGCTACCACCGCCGGTGAGGCGCTGAACCCCGAGGTCTTTAACCAGTTCAAAAAGGCCACCGGCCTGACCATTATGGAGGGCTTCGGCCAGACGGAGACCACCCTGTCCGTTGCCAACTTCGTGGGCACTACTCCCAGAATCGGCTCTATGGGCAGACCAAGCCCCCTGTATGATGTTGTGGTGCTGGATCCCGACGGCAACGAGTGCAAGACAGGTGATGTTGGCGAGATCTGCATCCGTGTGAAGGAAGGCGCTCCCTGTGGCCTCTTTACCGGCTACTACCGTGATGAGGAAAAGACCAAGGAGGTTTGGTACGACGGCTTCTACCACACCGGGGATCAGGCTACCATGGACGAAGATGGCTACCTCTGGTATGTGGGCCGTATCGACGATGTGATCAAGTCCTCCGGCTACCGCATCGGACCCTTCGAGATCGAAAGTGTCATTATGGAGCTTCCCTATGTTCTGGAATGTGCCATTACTCCCGTGCCCGATGAAGTACGCGGTCAGATCGTCAAGGCCACCATTGTTTTGGTTAAGGGAAAGGTCGGCACTGACGAGCTGAAGAAGGAAATTCAGGAATATGTCAAGACTCACACCGCCCCCTACAAGTACCCCAGAATCGTGGAATTTGTAGAGGAACTGCCCAAGACCATCAGTGGCAAGGTCCGCCGTGTGGAAATCCGCAAGAACGATCTGAAGAAACTGCAGGGCTGAGCCCTCTTTATTTGAGATTAAAATATATGGAAGTAAATCCCTCACAAAAGCCCGTGCTTTTGTGGGGGATTTTAAGGTATTTCGATTTCTTATAAAATTTGAAATCAGACGATCCCCATAGCAACTTCCACAAGGAGGGCAACAAGGACTACCAGTGCGGAAATCAGGAAGCCATGGATCATGGGACGGATCCCGGCTTTCTTCATGCCGGAGAAAGAGGTGTTCAAACCAATGGCCGCAAGGGCGCTGACCATGAGGAATTTGCTCAGACGTTTGCTTCCGGAGATTACTTCTGTGGGAATGGGAAAAATACTTGCTACGACGGACATTGCAAGAAAGCCGAGGATGAACCAAGGGAAAATTTTAGTAAGGGAGAAATTTGCTTTCAGATCTTCCTTGTTTTGGGAATTGGCAAGGGCTTCTTTCTTTTTAAGACGAAGCTGGATTAAAGCGAAGATAATGACTGTGGGGATGATGGCAAGGGTTCTGGTGAGCTTTACCATGGTGGCAAAGTCCCCCGCCCCTTCGGAGAAGGCATAGCCTGTTGCAACTACGGAGGAGGTATCGTTGACCGCAGTACCTGCCCAAATGCCGAAGGCTTGATCTGACATCCCCATGCCTCTGCCCATGAGGGGGAACAGGACGATCATTGCCATATCGAACAGGAAGGTGGCAGACATGGCATAGGCTACATCACTGTCTTCAGCTTCAATAGTGGGGGCAATGGCGGCAATGGCAGAGCCGCCGCAGATGCCTGTGCCTGCAGAAATGAGATTGGATAGCTTCCAGTTGAGACCCAAGGTCCGGCCGATGAAATACCCACCGCCGAAGCAGGTCAGCAGGGTGAAGATCATAACTGTCAGAGACATTCTTCCCACAGTCAAGATGGTGGTGATGTTCAGAGAAAGGCCCAGAAGGATAATGGCGAATTTCAGGATCTTTTTGGAGGCAAACTTCAGTCCCGGAGCAAGAAGCTTGCTGTCTTTCAGAAAATGGTTGATGAGCATACCCAAGAACATGGCGATCACAGCCCCACCGACCAAATGGATGGGAAGCAAGTTTTCTATGTAGCAGGCAAGAAGGGCAATGGCTACGGACGATAAGATGCCGGGGAATAATTTAAAGATTTTCATACATATTCTCCTGTATTTGCTTTTTGCTGTCTTGATTATACCTCACAAATATGATAAAATCAAATTATCATTTTTTATATAATGATAATGTTAAATTATGGAGAATGGATATGTTAGATTATAGGGTGCAGACATTCCTCACCTTGTATGAGGAACGGAATTATCGCAAGACTGCGGAAAAATTAAATATGACCCAACCGGGGGTCACACAGCACATCCATTATTTGGAAAAGTATTACGGAACGAAGCTGTTCTGCTATGACGGGCGCAGTCTGACCATAACGACATCCGCAGATAGCTTAAAACGCTACTTTGACAGTGTTCGGGTAGGGGAGGCGGAGGTGCGCAAGAGTTTCCGACCTTCCGCCGGGGTGCATCTGTCCATCGGGGCAACCAAGACGATCGGGGAATTTGTTATTGTGCCGGAAATTCGCAATTTTTTAGCACAGGAGAACCACAGTGTTGACTTGACTGTAGATAATACGGAAATCCTGCTGGGACTGTTGGAGCAAAATCGATTGGATTTTGCTGTGATCGAGGGCGTGTTTGATAAATCCAAATACGGCTATCATCTGTTCAAGAAAGAAGCTTTTGTAGGTGTGTGCGGAAGGGATCATCCTTTTGCAAACGGGGTGGCCACCTTGGAGGAGGTACTCCGGGAGGAGATCATTGTTCGGGAGCCTCTGTCCGGTACACGGAATCTGTTGGAAAATGCCATCAAGCATCATGGCTTTTCCTTGGACAGCTTTCGCCGTTGCAGTTCTGTGAGCAATTTTTCCGTGATCTGCGATCTGGTTGCCAATCGACATGCCATTACCTTTGCCTATGAGCCCATTTCCCGCTGTCGAGATGACCTTGCTACCTTTCAAGTGGAGGATATGCACATTAGCGGTGAATTTAACTTTGTTTACTGCAATGAAAAGATCGCAAGGGAGAAAATCGCACTGATATTTCCGTAAAAAATCGGACTTTGTATGGGAAGCTTTATTCCCTGACAAAGTCCGATTTTATAGCATTCTGTGAGTAAATCAGCCCTTCAACAATTTGTCCAGCAGGGCGGTGCAGGCTTGGTCTACGTCACGTTCCGTGGCATGGAAGTCACGGGTGTACCAGGGATCTGCTACGTCTCGGCGTTCTCCGCAGTGATCCATGAGGAGACTGATCTTGCCTGCGGGGTCTCCGCCGAACTGACGGAGCATACAGCGCAGGTTGTTCTGATCCATGCCGATGATATAATCATAGCGGTCATAGTCTGCATTGGCAAGTCTGTATGCGGTCTTGCCCTCGCAGGAGATCCCTCGTTCTGCCAGAAGCTTGCGGACAGGGGGATAGACGGGGTTGCCCAGCTCATCGGAGCAGGTGGCGGCAGAGGCAATGAGGAAGTCCTTTTCCAAGCCTCTTTGCTTTACAAGGTCTTTCATGACAAATTCCGCCATAGGACTACGGCAGATATTGCCCAGACATACGAATAAAATACGGGTCATAATACCTCCACTACGGTCAAAAGCTTTCCGTCAACACGGAAGCGGATATCTTTGGAGCCGAAACGCATACCGTAAATGCGCTCCGGATCATTCTGATAAGAGGGACGGGGGTCATGGGACAGTACATCCACGGCGGCTGTTCTGTGATCGGCGGGGAGCTTCTTCAGCAGTTCTTCCGGGAAGTCCACTTCCAGAAGGAAATCATCTGCGTTGGTAGTGAAGCCTCCCAGAGCCTCGGGATGGCAGTCGGCGTAGGGGACATAGGGCTTGATGTCATAAATGGGGGTGCCGTCCATTAGGTCTGCCCCTGCTACCACCAATACGGGGCCTTCCTTGCTCTGTTCCACGGACAGGAGCTTGACGCAGGACAAGCCTACGGGATTGGGGCGGAAGGGGGAACGGGTGGCGAACACGCCCAGTCGGGTATTGCCTCCCAGACGGGGAGGACGGACGGTAGGTGACCAGGGCTTTCCTACGGATTCGGAAAACTCCCAGATCAGCCACAGGTGGGAAAAGCCTTCAATGCCACGGAGGGCATCGGCATTACGGTACTCCGGCTCAAAGACGATACGGGATACCAGTGAGTCCACCAGTCCACTCTGACGGGGGATGCCGAATTTGTTGGGAAAATCACTGCAAATATGGGCGATGTGTTTCATATTGTCCCTCAAATCTGTGAAAATATGTTACCCAGAGAATCATGGAACACCAGATCCGCTTGGTCATCGAAGGGAGTAGCGTCCCGATTGATGAGCACAAGGCGATTCCCACGGTAGTACTGCAACAGCCCTGCAGCGGGATAGACGGTCAAGCTGGTACCGCCGACGATGAGCAGATCTGCTTGGGCAATGGCTTGGATGGCACCGTAGAGGGTGTCCTGATCCAGACTTTCTTCATACAGTACCACGTCGGGCTTGACGATACCGCCGCAGTCGCACAGGGGGATGCCGGAGGCTTCCTTCACAAACTCCGCAGGGTGGAATTTTCTGCATTTGGTGCAGTAATTCCGCAGGACGGAGCCGTGGAGCTCGTAGACGTTTTTGCTTCCTGCCTTCTGGTGCAGTCCGTCGATATTCTGGGTGACCACTGCCGCCAGATGTCCCTCTTGCTCCAAACGAGCCAGCACCTTGTGGGTGATGTTGGGCTCGAAGCCCAGAGGGAGCATCTTCTCCCGATAGAAGCGGAAGAAATACTCCGGGTCTCTTTTATAAAAAGTGTGGGAAATGATCTGCTCCGGGGGATAGTCGAACTTTTGGCGGTACAGTCCGTCCTCACTGCGGAAGTCCGCAATTCCCGATTCAGTGGAAACTCCGGCGCCTCCGAAAAATACTGCCTTACGGCTGTCATTGATCCATTCTTTCAGCGTCTTCATCTGCGATCTCCTTGAGGATCTTTTTATCCTCCTTGGTGGTAAATACCAGCTTTTCGTACATGTCGGGTCGGCGCTCTCTGGTGCGGAGCAGGGACTGCTTCCTGCGCCAACGGGCTACCTTGGCATGGTCTCCGGACAGGAGAATGGGGGGAACTTGTCTGTCATGCCACACAGCGGGACGGGAATACTGGGGATATTCCAGAGTGCCGTCCCAGTGGCTCTCATCTTCAAAGCAGGAGGCATCGGACAGAACACCGGGTACAAGACGGCACACGGAGTCTGCAATGGCCATAGCAGGGATCTCTCCGCCGGTCAGGACAAAGTCACCGATGGACATTTCTTCATCCACACATTCGTCAATGAATCTCTGGTCAATGCCCTCATAGTGACCGCAGACCAGAATGATGTTGTCCAGCCCGGCAAGACGCTTGGCATCTGCCTGCTTGAAAACCTTTCCGCAGGGGCTGAGGTAAATGGTATGCACAGGGCCACCGGCTTCGTCACAGGCATGGCACCAGGTGTTGTACAGGGGATCTGCCTGCATGACGGCACCCTGACCACCGCCGTAGGGGTAGTCGTCTACCTGATTCTGCTTGTTGGTGGTGTAGTCGCGGATCTGGTGGGTCTCGATGCGGATGATGCCACGCTCCTGCGCTCTGCCGAGGATGGACTCATTCATCAGGTCTCCCACAGTGTCCGGGAAGAGAGTCAAAATATCAATTCGCATCGGTCTCAAATCCTTCGATCAGGTGAACACGGACATAGCCTTCCTCCACGCAGATCTCCTTCACAAATTCCTTGACCGCAGGGATCATGTATTTCTTTTCCCCGTGGATCACATACACATCACTGGCAGGAAGGGTCAGGACGTCTTTGATCTTGCCGATCTCCACGCCCTCTTCCGTAATGACACGGCAACCCAGCAGATCCGCAATGAAGACAGTACCCTTGGGGAGCTTGACCTTGTCACGGTCAATGTACACGGTCTTGCCACGGAGAAGGGTGGCGGTCTCAGGATCGTCGATGCCCTCTAATTTGGCAAGGACACAGGTCTTGTGGACTCTGGAAGAACGGACGGCATATTCCTTTCCGTCCAGATAGAAGGTCTTGAACTTCAAGAGAAATTCGGGGCTATCTGCCCAAGGGAGGATTTTCAGCTCTCCCTGAATGCCGTGAGTGCTGACGATCTCGCCGGCTTCTAAAAATTGCTTATCCATAGTGACCTCACAGTTTGTCATAAGTCTTTTCAAGGAAGCGGTCTACCTTGATGATCACACGCTCATGGGTGGCCTTGCCGATCTGTCCTGCCTCGTCAAAGGCGGTGATCTCAAAAGTGACCTTTCTGCCCTCTACGGCAGTGACCACAGACTCTGCACGGACCTCCATGCCCACAGGGGTGGCGGCGGTGTGGCAGAGATTCAGGGCAGTGCCTACAGAGCTTTCGCCTTCTGCTAAGAAGGGGGCGATAGACTCACAGGCGGCTCCTTCCATGAGGGCTACCATACAGGGTGTTGCGTATACCAGCAGATCCCCGGAGCCGACGACCTTGGCGGTGTCCTCCTGTTCTACCAGAGCTTCTGCAAATCCTTTTGTTCCGATTTCGATGGCCATAGCCAATCCTCCTTTGATTCCATATTATTTCTACTATATCATATCAAATTCCGCGCCTTAGGTCAACTAAAAAATAATGATTGCGATTTTGAAAAAAAGTGCTATAATGAATTTATAAAGAAATGATAAGGAGAGCCCTTATGAATCAACGACCCACTACTAATCTTGCCATGCTCTGTGACTTCTATGAGCTGACTATGAGCAACGGATATTTTAATAACAATATGAAGGATCGTATGTGCTATTTCGATCTGTTCTACCGCCGTGTTCCCGACGATGGCGGCTTCGCCATTGCCGCAGGTCTGGAACAGGTGGTGCAGTACATTCAAGACCTTCATTTTACGCAGGAGGATATTGCCTACCTCAGAGGCAGGAAGCTGTTTACGGAAGAGTTCTTGGAATATCTGAAGGACTTCCGCTTTACCGGGGATATCTATGCCGTTCCCGAGGGAACTCCCGTATTCCCCAAGGAGCCCATCCTCACTGTCCGTGCTCCTGCCATTGAGGCACAGCTCATCGAGACCTATCTGCTCCTTGCCGTTAACCACCAGAGCCTCATTGCCACCAAGGCAAACCGTGTTGTCCGTGCCGCAGAGGGACGGACGGTGTTGGAATTCGGATCCCGCCGTGCACAGGGTGAGCAGGGGGCGGTCTTAGGTGCGAGAGCCGCTTATATCGGCGGTTGCCACGGCACAGCCTGTACTGTATCCGATCAGCTCTTTGGTGTTCCTGCCGCCGGTACTATGGCTCATTCCTGGGTGCAGATGTTCCCCACGGAGTATGAGGCCTTTGAAACCTACTGCCGTCAGTATCCCAACAATGCCACCTTGCTGGTGGATACTTACAATACCCTCAAGAGCGGTGTTCCCAATGCCATCAAGGCATTCAACGAGGTTCTTAAGCCTCTGGGCATTACCAAGTGCGGTATCCGTCTGGACTCCGGCGACATGACCTACCTGTCAAAGCAGGCAAGAAAAATGCTGGACGAGGCAGGTTGGACGGAGTGCAAGATCTCTGTGTCTAACTCTCTGGATGAGTATCTGATCCAGGAGCTTCTCCGTCAGGGAGCCCGGATCGATCTCTTCGGCGTAGGCGAACGCCTGATCACTGCCCGCAGTGAACCTGTCTTCGGCGGTGTGTATAAGCTAGTGGCAGTAGAGGATGACAAGGGTCAAGTACAACCCAAAATCAAGGTTTCCGAGAATGTGGGCAAGATCACCACTCCCCACTATAAGAAGCTCTGGCGCTTCTACGGCAACGATACAGGCAAGGCCATTGCAGACTATCTGACGGTCTATGATGAAGAAGTGGATGACAGCAAGAATCTGCTGATCTTCGACCCCGATGCCACATGGAAGCAGAAGGAAGTCTATGATTTCCATGCAAGAGAACTACAAGTGCCTGTGTTCCTGAAAGGTGAGCTGGTATACAAGCTTCCCACCTTGGAGGAAATCCGGGATTACTGTGCCAAGGAAGTGGATACCCTGTGGGATGAGGTCAAGCGCTTTGACAATCCCCACAGCTACTATGTGGATCTGTCCCAGAAGCTCTGGGATGTGAAATACGGCTTGCTGAAAAACAGTAACGGAGGGAACTCATGAGGCGGAAAACAAAAGCCTCTGTGATAGCTTTGTGCGGTGTCCTTGCTGCTCTTGCGGTGGGGACACTGTTCCTAGGTGGAGCCATTCCCTTTGCCTCTATCAGTTGTCCCGTGCTGGCTTCTTTGGTACTGATCCCTGTATATTTGGAAACCGATCGACGTTGGGGTTGTCTGTGGTATGTAGCGGTGAGTCTGCTGGGACTGATCTTGTCCCCTATGAAGGAGGGAGCGATCCTGTTTGTGTGCTTCGGAGCTTACCCCATGCTCCGCAAGATCTTTGGCAGACTGCCCTTTTCCGTGTTGATCAAGCAGCTGTACTTCAATGCAGTGGTGATTGCCGCCTATGGGCTCATGCTCTATGTTCTGCAAATGCAGGAGCTGGTTGAGGAATTCGGGCAGATGGGCAAGTGGATGCTTGGGCTCATGCTACTGCTGGGTAATGTGAGTTTTTATGTCTATGACCTGCTCATCGGGCGGTTGGAAGTGCTGTATTGTGTGAAGATTCGATCAAAGCTGTAACAGATTATACTATTACTGTAAAGATATAGGAAAAAATGAAAATCCTTACAAAAATTCCAGTGAATTATTCATAAAAAAATCTAAAATCCCGTTGATTTTGCGGAATTTTTGTGTTACACTAGAAGTAATTATAGGAAACTTTAGGAAGGAGGAAAATTATGTCCGATTTTAGAAATTTCGTCTATTATCCCATGGAAAAGCCGAAACGCATTCAGCCGGACAGTCCGGTGTATATTCATGCATATACTCTTGCGGTGCAACAGCAGACCGGAGCCTCTTTTGTGCAGATCCGCATGGTTAATCGATCTGACCGTGTGGTACACAGCGTTTTCCTCCATGTGGTTGGATTGGATCCCACCGGTCGTCATTCCTATGAGATCAGCTTCCTGCCTCTGCCCGGCTGTCATGCACAGCCCCACTGTGATTTCGGTGAGGATCATGTCCTGTTCCTGCCGGAGAGTTCTATCCGTCATCTGGAGATCTGGGTAGAGGATGTGCTCTTTGACGATGGGATGATCTGGCGCAAGCAGGCCAAGGATCAGCTCTTGACTCCGGAACAAGCCGGTTGGACAGACTGTGACTGCGGTATGAAGAATCCTCAGGAAGCAGATTGCTGTGCCTTCTGTGGCAAGATCCTGCGTGCTCCGGAGCAGAAGTCTGTGGAAGAAGCTCCTGTGCCGTTCTTTACCACTGCCATCAAGCCCATTACCTCTATCGAGCAACCCAAAGCCATTCCCGCAGAGCCGGAGGAGGCCCCTGTTCTCTGTGAACCCGAGGCCGTAGCAGAGCCTGCACCTGTAGCAGAGCAGGAGGAAGAAGATGCCTTCGCTGATTTTGAACCCCTGTCTTGGGAGGCAGAGATCCCTGTCCCCTATGAGCAGGAGCCTGTATCGGAGCCTGAGCCTGTGGCAGAGCTTCCGGAGGAAGATGATACTCCTGCGAGTGAGCTTACCGGTCGTGCCGAGCCTGTGACCAAGCTGTCTCAGAATCAGATGGATCTGCTGGCACAGATTTTAGCACCTCTCCGGGACAGAATGCCCGAAGAATCCTCCGATCCTGACTCTGAGGATGCAGAGCAGGAGGCTTTCCTGCAAGAGGACGGCTTCAGCTATATGGAAGAAACCAATCAGCTTATGCAGGAGATGCAACGCCGTATGCTGGCACGGCAGAGGGGCGAGCCCGTCCAAGACCATGAAGAATCCGAGACCCCCGAGGAAGAGGAAATTCCCGTTCCTGCGGAGGACGGTCGGATGAAGCGTGCCAACCGTGGAATCATGTTCTGGTCCCTGATGGTGATTATTATGATTCTGTTACTTTTGGGAGGTTTCTTCGGAATTCTTTCCTTTAAGGGATATTTTTCGTGAATTTACTGTAAACACGGAAATTTTTTCTGCAAAACTATTTACAAAAAATGTATTTTGTGTTATAATATCATTGAAGCCGATCGATGTGGTCGGATAAATGGACAGTATCGTGTCAAATTTTAAAAAGAAAGCTGGGGGAGCTTATGCCGCAATTTGTACAGACAGAACAACAGAAAGAATTGATCCGCACTTTGGTTCAGGAATTACCTGCCTATCGTAAGAAGATGCGTATGTCTCAGGCCGAACTCGGTGATGCTGTTGGTAAAAGCAGACAGAAGATCTCTGAGATGGAGCGTGGAGCAGCACCTTTGGGCTGGGACACCTATCTGGCAATCCTGATGGTTCTGGGAGCTCGTGGAGTTCTGGAACCCCGTGGCCGTGATGCTGACCGTTTGAGCGCAACGGGTAAGATTATCGGTGGCCGTATCAGACTCTGATTTTTCTGCAATACAATCAAACAGAACACGCTTCCATTTTTGTCGGGAAGTGTGTTCTGTTTTTATTGAACTCACGAAACAGATCCGAAAGCACGGGAATTTCCGTACTTTCGGATCTGTTGCTTATTTGGGGATGCTTCAGCGCATACCTGCGGATACCGCACTGTTGAGCATGGTGGTGTTGTAAAGGAACAGGAGATCCGCATTTGTGAAGTCTACATCCAAGCGTTGGAAAACATGCCAATTGACATAACGCAGGTCTACTACAGTGATCTTGGCATAGCTGTGGATCAGCAGGGGAGCGATAGAACTGCCAAAGCTGTCACGGAACAGGATCAAATGGCGATCTGTGGCGGCATGGGGATTCTCAATGGTCATGAGAGCCTCAGGACCGTCCAGAAATACATCGTAGGAGTCGGTGTTTTCTTTGCCGAAGTTTTCTTCCGTATAGACCGTGGCATCCACCCACTGCATGCGGTCGTTCATACGCTGTACCTTTGCGCTCTCAATGGCGGCATTGGTCAGATAGGTTAGGGTATCGGGCTCGGGAGGCGTGTCGGTCAGTTCGTAATACACACCCTTGAAGCCTTCCAGTTCGTGGGCCTCGTAGTTCTCTGCAGGGGCAGAGGGAACACCCAGAGCCTGACAAAGCGCCTCTGCTACGGGAATGATCCGCTGTTGCATCCAATGGCTGTCAGTGCGGTAGTAATCGTCCAAAGTCAGAAGATCACGGATCTCGATTTCTTCAGCGTTGATCTGCCGAGCCAGAGCATAGAGAGCCTCGTAGTCCAGAGTCGGCTGATTGCTCAATTGAGAAATAAAGTAGTTCTTATCGGGAATGATGCTGTAATGGACGGAGTTTACCTCCGGATGGGCATCAATGACCTTGTTGATCAGGTCAACGGCATGCTGTACCTGAGATTCCTCCAGCTTGGGATCGACCTTGGTCAGGTGATCTTCCACAGCGGTATAACCGCCACTGCTACTCATGAGGAAGATGTTCTTGTCAAGGAAACGCTTGCAGTTCAGGAGCTGATCACGCAGGGGGAAGTGATCCAGCAGGTAGGTTTCTGCATCTGTGAAATAGTCTCCGGAGAAGATGCCTTCCGCATTCAATTCCGGCACTTCCGCAAGGGGCTTACGCTCCTGCGTGGAGAACTCCTTGTCCGGAAGGAGGAAATGTGCCACGGAGAAGCCGAAAATAAACAGGAAAAAGAGAATGATTACGGTATATTGTTTCAAATTCTTCATGTTCGACACCTCCTTAGAAACGGAAATACAGGAAGGGGTTCAGGCTTCCGCTGATCAGACAGGCAGTGACCGCTACCAGCAGGAGGGTCAGATACACAGGCTCTGCCACAACGTCAAGCTTGCTGTAACGGGAAGAGATCTTTGCCCACAGATTCTTACACAGGGGGGTGCAACCGATGATGGCAAAGAGGAAGACCATGGCATAGTTCTGCAGGTAGTAGCCCGTGTCTTTTGTCCACAGGGGAGCGGCGCCGAAGAGACCTTGCAGGTCCTTCCATACTCCGGGCAGGTCGCTGGCGTTGAAGATCACCATGCTTATGAGGACCAGGAATACGGTATACACATGACGGAGGACACCCAGCTTCTTGAGATATTTGGACAGGAAAACCTTTTCCAAAATCATCAGCACGCCGAAGTACAGACCCCACAGCACGAAGTTCCAGGAAGCGCCGTGCCACAGACCGGTGACAGCCCACACCACAGCGGTGTTGAACAGCCAGCGAGCCTTACTGCAACGGTTGCCACCCAGAGGGATATACACATAGTCACGGAACCAACCGCCCATGGTCATGTGCCAACGGCGCCAGAACTCCGCAATGCTTTTGGAAATGAAGGGGTAGTTGAAGTTCTCCGGGAAGGAGAAACCGAAGATCCGTCCCAAACCGATGGCCATATCGGAATAACCGGAGAAGTCAAAGTAGATCTGCAGGGAGAAGGCAATGGCATACAGCCAGTAGAAGACCACAGAGACCTGCGCCTTTTGGAAGTGGGCGCAGAATTCTGCCAGGGTGTTGGCAATGAGGATCTTCTTTGCCAGACCCAGAATGAAACGGCGGATACCCAGATAAATGTCTTCCCGGCGCATTTCTCTGGAATGAAGCTCACGGGAGATATCCGTATAGCGGACGATAGGTCCTGCGATGAGCTGGGGGAAGAGGCAGACGAAAGTGCCGAAGGTGGCAAGATTCCGCTCTGCCTTGGCTTCTCCGCGGTAGACATCAATGGTATAGCTCATAGTCTGGAAGGTGAAGAAGCTGATGCCGATGGGAAGCTCTACACCGAAGAGGGGAATATTTGTACCCAGCACACTGTTGATGCTCCCAAGGAAGAAGTCTGCATACTTGAAGAAGCCCAGCATGCCGAGATTGATGACTATGGAGGAAATCAGGGCGATCTTTGCTCCCCGTCTGCCACGATGGGACTCAATGTACAGACTGTGGAAAAAGTCCGACACGGAGGAGAAGATCAGCAGTAAAACATAAACAGGCTCCCCGAAGAAGTAGAACAGCAGGCTACTGACGAGAAGCACGTGGTTCTTCCAACTCTTAGGTACTGCGAAATACAGGAGCAGTACGACAGGCAGGAAGAGATACAGGAAGCTGATACTGGAAAACAGCACGGTATAAAAAACCTCCTTTAAACTAGAAATTGATTTAAAATTACAGTGGGAAAAGGACTTAAAACCGGTCACCTTATAGACGGCGAATTCGGGGGAATGTTCCGATAAACTTACACCGATCCCCATCTTTCTTGAGTATACCACAAAGCCAAAGAAAAGTATACAAGCAATTCCCCGCAAAGCTCGAATTTACACCGAACTTACAGAAGCCATCCCATTACCATTCAAGCTGTAATTTCACGAGGACTCCAACCTACGGCAAGTGCAATACTTTACTTGCCAATTTCAGTTTATCGTGCTTTCAGCACGATAATGAATTGCCCTGCCGGGCATGAATTGGCTATGCCATGATTTGCCTTACGGCATGATTTGTGCCTTACGGCACATTGTTTTTTGGCAATTCAAATCATGGAGCGTAGCGA
>JAZMZW010000050.1:0-8549 GCA_045586205.1 Faecousia sp.
TTCTTGGCTTGCTGTTTCTTAATTACTTTGTTGCATTGATATACGGTTACCTTGTTGGCTCTGAAATACTTTGCTTCCTGCCGGAGGCCTTACTTTCTTGTGTCGACAAGAAAGTAAGCAGGGACTAGAAGTAATGATATAACTGCGGTATGATATATCTTCGATATGTGTCATGAATTGATGCGGGGCATCATGATTTCTCGCTACGCTCCATGATTTGAATTGCCAAAAAACAATGTGCCGTAAGGCACAAATCAGGTAGTTCCACCAAGAAAACGAACTGCGGTACAAATTTTCGATTCCTGCACCGGCAAGCTGAGGCAGCTTGCCCTACGATCGGTGCATACTTCCGAAGACAAGCTAGGCAGTCATTGAAGTGCCATCTACGCCGATCAATGATGGTTGCTACATATTCTTACGGTAGCTTGTACAAAACATCAAACAGGCCGATAAACTGAAATTTGGCAAATGGATGATTTGACACTTTGTGTCATGAATTGATGCGGGGCATCATGATTTCTCGCTACGCTCCAAGATTTGAATTACCAAAAAACAATGTGCCGTAAGGCACAAATCATGCCGTAAGGCAAATCATGGCATAGCCAATTCATGCCCGGCAGGGCAATTCATTATCGTGCTGAAAGCATGATAAACTGAAATTGGCATGTGGGGTTTCCGATGTCATCGACAGTTTCATAATTGTCAATTTGCTTTGCACTTTTGATGTGGTAAAAATTTTGAAAATAATCTTGTGATACCTATTGACAATCACATGACTATGTGATATAATCGAATTACGATAAAGAAAGGAGGTGTACAGTATGATCCGATATTATCCCGGCTCTAAGGTTGAGACACCGGCTCTCAGGGAGGGTGGATCCAAGCAGTTGTTTGATGGGATCTTTGTGACCGGGGGTATTACCCTGTCTCAGCTATGCACCTTGACGGGTTTGGAAGGCCATATGGTGCAGAACTGGGTGAAACGGGGCTTTGTGTCCCCACCTGTGAAGCGCTTATACTCCCGTCAGCAATTGGCACGGGTACTGATTATCAATATGCTCCGTGAGACCATGCAGATCGAGAGGATCTGCGGACTGATCCATATTATTCGCGGTGAGGAGGCAGATCCCACAGATGATCTCATCGGGGATGAGGAGCTGTACCACTGCTATGCGGATATGCTTGCAGGGGGTATGGATACCATCGCACCCAAGCAGGTGGAGGAGCTTGCCAACAGGGCGGCTCTGAAGCTTCACGAGCGCATCCCCGGCACAAGAGATACCCTGGGCGGACTTTTGCAGGTCATGTATTTTGCTCACATGGCCGCAAAGCTGAGGGACAAGGCAGAACAGCGTCTGAGACTTCTGGAATGAAGAACAGTCCTTCCCAAAAGAATTCACAAGAAACATATTTTTATACTTAATAGGAGGAAATAATTATGGCATTATTCGCATTAGGCATTGTATTGACTTTGGTGATCTTCATGGTTACCGGCTTCACCCGTGGCACAAAGGTTGAGTGGAAGCTGAACAAAAAACAGCTTCTGAGCGTATTTGGTATTGCAGTGATCCTGCTGTCCTGCTATGTATCCGTCCCCACCGGTCATACCGGCGTTGTGACCACCTTCGGTAAGGTGGAAAACTTCACTTTGGAAGCCGGCGTCCACTTCAAGCTTCCCTGGCAGGAGGTTATCAAGATGGACAACCGTGTGCAGAAGAAGACTCTGGACATGAGCTGCTTCTCTTCCGATATTCAGGAAGTTTCCATGACCTACACCGTCAACTATCAGATCAGCAAGCAGGATGCTATGACCATCTACAAGACCATTGGTACCGATTATTACAACACCGCCATTTCTCCCTGTATCACCGAGTCTGTGAAGATCGTCACTGCCAGATATAACGCAGAGGCTCTGATCTCCAGCCGTAGCGACATGGCGGGGGAGATCGAGGAAGTTCTGAAGGAAAAGCTCATCCAGTACAACATTGAACTGGTAGGCACTTCCATTGAGAACATGGACTTCACCGATGCCTTTACCGATGCGGTTGAGGCAAAGCAGGTCGCTGAGCAGAACAAGCTCCGCGCCCAGACCGAGGCTGAGCAGAAGGTCATCGAGGCAAATGCCGCCGCAGAGATCAAGAAGGTAGAAGCCGATGCAGAGGCTTACCAAGTCACCACTCGCGCACAGGCAGAGGCTCAGGCAAACCGTGACATCGCAGAGTCCCTGACTCAGGCACTCATCGACTACACCTATGTGCAGACTTGGGACGGCAAGCTCCCCACCTTCATGACCGGCGACAGCGGTGTCGTTCCCTTCCTGAATGTGGAGGATATGATCCCCGAAACCACCGAGACCACTCCTGCTGAATAATCACAGTTTAAAAACCCCCGCCACCGTATTTCCTGCGGTGGCGGGGGCTTTGAATGGACAATGGACAATGATTTAGTGGTGCAAATATGGGATGACGGCAGCGTTTTTTGGGGATTGCATTGTTGGGGGAAATGGTTTATAATGGGTGGGTAGGCAGTCTTTGCCGAAAAAATTTTTTGAGAAAACATAGGAGAGATAGCTATGATCGATTTTCTGAAGATGGAAGAGACTGTGATCCCCGGCTTTAAGGGTGGGGAAGGCTCTTTTGCAGTGAAGATGTTTGCAGATGAGAACAACCGCATTATGCGTGGCAGATTGGTTCCCGGCAGCTCCATCGGTATGCACTGCCATGAGGACAACTGCGAGGTGCTTTTCGTCCTGTCCGGTGTAGGCACTTCTATCATTGAGGGAGAAGAGGAGATCCTCTATCCCGGTCAGTGCCACTATTGCAAGAAGGGTCAGACCCACACCCTCATGAACAAGGGTACGGAAGATCTGATCTTCTTCGCCGTAGTTCCCCAACAGTAATAGGAAATAAAAAATATCAGGAACGGACGATGTGCCGATCCTGATATTTTTCTGTTTTCGGTTATTCTGCGGGAGCGTCTTCTTCCTTGGGAGGAAAGACTGTGGTGTCCAGACTTTCCACGGCCTTGCACATGGCCTCATAGTCGGCCTCCTCTACACGGAGGTAATAATTTGCCTCATACTGAGCTATGGCTTCCGTAGTGGCTACCACATGATACAGGTCACTTCCGGAGGAAGCGTGGACGGTGCTGATGGGGGTATAGGTCAGGTCGCTGATCCAACGGCGTCCGGTGTCGTGATCCTTGGAAAACTCCAGATTCAGGGCAATGGAGGTGGTGGTTTCGCCCGGCTCTGTGACACAGAAATCTCCGAGGCTGTAGGCAATGACACATTCCTTTTCCACACCTTCGGCAATTTGTACCGTTCTGCGTTCTACCTCACCAACACGGTGAGAGTGAGATCCCAGGATCACATCCACTCCGTTGGAAAGAAGCAGATCCGTAATGGTTTTTTGGGTGGAACTGACACCGCTGATGTTCTCACTGCCCCAATGGAGGGCGGCAATGATGAAATCCGGCTCTTTCTCTACAGCGGCTTGCACTACTGCGGTGATGGCGGCTTTGTCGATCTTTTCGTAATTGGTGGCATAGTCGGTGTACAGTACATTGGTGCAGTATTCGGAATCCGCAGGCAGACCCATGCCGTTGAAGCCCTTGGTGAAGGCGATGAAGGCAAGGCGGATGCCGTTGACCTCGCGGATCAGAACCTCCTGTTCCCTCCGCTCCTCGGCAGAGCCGTAAGAACCAAGGGAACGCATGCCGGCTGCCTCAATGACGGACTTGGTACGGCGCAGACCGGAAATGCCGTTGTGTACGGTGTAGGAATTGGCGGTCTGGAGAATGTCGAAGCCGGTTTGTGCCAAAGCCTCCGCAAAAACATCCGGGAGCGTTCCTTCCTCCGCAGGGGAGAAGAGGCCTTCCAAATTGCCCATGGAAATATCCGCACGGGAAATTGTGTGTACGATTTGAGAGAACAGTGGTTGGAAATTGTAATCACTTGCCCCTATACGGACATCTTTGGTCATGGAGTCTGTGAGGTAGATGTCACCCACGGCACAAAGACTGACGGTATCTGTCCCTCCACGGGTCACAGGGCTCTCTTTGCCCTTGCAAGCGCATAAGCATATAAGTACAGACAGAAGCAAAGCCAAGGCAATGGATCGTCTGACGGTATGGAATTTCAAATAAGATCCCTCCGGAAAATGGTATACATCAATATTCTACTATAAAATTGTAATTTATACAAGAGTAAAATTAAAAATTGACGGATTTCCTCCTTTGTGGTATACTGAAGGTGTAAAAACTCCGTAGAGAAGGAGACTGGAATGAAAGGCTTTGGAAAATTCATCACGGTGATGCTGGTGCTGACTGCGGTGTTTCTGGGGATCTTCTACCCCTCACGGGAGCAGTGGAAGGAAAGTCTCATGGACTTACTCACACCGGGACAGCGGAACAGCTATATTGCGGAAGAATTTTATATGGACGGGGAATTTCTCCGTTACGGTGGGGCGGAGCATCTGGTTGGCATTGATGTTTCCACCCATCAGGGGGAGATCGACTGGAATGAGGTAGCCGACAGCGGGGTGGAATTTGCCATTCTCCGTGGGGCTTACCGAGGCTATTCTCTGGGAGAGCTTCATGAAGACGATACCTTCTCTTACAATTACCGCAAGGCCAGGAAAGCAGGGCTTTTGGTAGGGGTGTACTTCTTCTCTCAGGCGATCAATGTCCAAGAGGCTGTGGAGGAGGCAGAGTACCTCTGTGACCTTCTGGCCGATAAGGAGCTTGATCTGCCTATCTTCTATGATTGGGAGTATCTTGAGGGACGTGTACCCCGGGTCTGGGAGCTACCTGTGGCGGATCTGGCTGTGGCCTTCTGTGAGACTGTTCGCAACAGAGGCTACGAGGCAGGCGTATACTTCAACAGGGACTACGGCGACAATTATCTGCAATTGGAGAAGCTGGAGGATTATGTGATCTGGCTGGCGGAATATGCCACAGTTCCCAAGGCAAACTACCATTTCCACTGCCTGCAATATACAGACAAGGGCAGTATTCCCGGAATCGACGGGCCTGTGGATCTGGATCTGCTGATCCTGCCGGAGGAGGAAGCTCCTACGGGTTCATAAAGAAAAAACCGTGTATTGCGATCCATGGAAAGGATCACAGTACACGGTGTTTTTTGTTAGTAGGGGGAGGCTTATTCTCCGCGGCAGATATCCGCACCTAAATCACGGAGCTTTTCGATGAGGGTCTCATAGCCACGCTCGATATACTCCACATCCTCAATGACCGTCGTACCCTCTGCCGCAAGTCCTGCAATGACCATAGCAGCACCTGCACGGAGGTCACAGGCCTTGACAGCGCAACCGCTCAGGGACTCTACACCGGTGATCTCGGCACTCTTAGTGGTGACCTTGATGTTAGCCCCCATACGGCACAGCTCCGCACAGTAGCGGAAACGGGTGTCGTAGATGCTCTCAGTGATCACGCTTGTGCCGTTGGCAAGAGCCATGCACACAGCGATCTGGGGTTGCATATCTGTGGGGAAGCCCGGATAGGGGAGGGTCTTCACATTCGCCTTACGCAGGCGGTTGACCCGCTCTACACGGATGGCATCGTCATACTCGGTAACCTTAGCACCCATTTCACGGAGCTTTGCGGAGATGCAGTCCATGTGCTTGGGGATCAAATTCTGGATCAGGACATTGCCACCTGTGGCGGCAACGGCGGCCATGTATGTGCCGGCCTCAATCTGGTCGGGGATAATGGTGTAAGAACCGCCGTGGAGTGCTTTGACACCGCGGATCTTGATCACATCCGTACCTGCGCCGGAGACCTTTGCACCCATAGCGTTGAGGAAGTTGGCAAGATCAACCACATGAGGCTCTTTGGCAACATTCTCGATGATGGTAGTTCCGTTTGCCAGAACTGCACCGATCATAATGTTCATGGTAGCACCTACGGACACCATATCCAGATTCACACGACCGCCGGTAAGACCGTTGTCGGAGGTGTCGGCGCAGACAAAATCGTCCACCACTTGGACGGTAGCGCCCATAGCCTCGAAGCCCTTGATATGCTGGTCAATGGGTCTGGGTCCGAAATTGCAACCGCCGGGCAGTGCCACACGGGCATGACCGAAACGACCCAGCTGTGCGCCGATGAAGTAGTAGGATGCACGGATCTTCCGTACAAGGGCGTCGTTTGCTTCCGTATCCCGTGCCTTGGAACAGTCGATCTCGATGGTGTTGGGGCTCAGACGGCGGATCTCAGCGCCCATGCTGTCCAAGATTTCCAAAAGCAGACGGGTGTCGGAAATATCGGGAACATTCTCGATCCTGCAACAGCCGTTGACCAAAAGGGCTGCAGGAAGGATCGCCACAGCGGCATTTTTGGCACCGCTGACAGAGACAATTCCGGACAGGGGCTTGCCTCCACGAATGATGTATTGTTTCATAAAGATCCCTCTCATATAATCAGAGAATATGGAAAACCGTTTGTGTCCGAAAAGCCAAGAGGCTGTGAGAAAAAGGAGAGCAGAAATTGACACAAAGGCATAAAAGTCGACAGTAAATCATTTTACATAATGTCTAAAACAGTATATCACAAACTCCGTAGCTTGTAAAGAGGGAATCTGGAAAAAGTAAAGGGAAAAGTTCAGATATTTACCCGTCTGAGACCCTTGGGATAATGGTTTTTCAGGATGCCGTCGGCGCCGTGCCCCCAGCCCAGACTGTAGCCGTCTACGGTGACCAAGGTCCAGCCCTTTTCGCAGGTGGGGACAGTCAGTCCGCGGAGGTAGGCAGACAGCTCTGCACTGTCGGAGGGTAGGGCTATTTGCAGGGGGTGTGACTGCAGGGACAGGGCCAGAGCGTGGGCAGGAATAAAGCGACCCTTCCGCAGCTCGCCCAGTTCCAGACCGGCACGCAGGACCTTCAGTCCACGGAGATCGGGAAGCTCCGCAGGGGCAAGGAAGCAGGTTTCCCCAAAGTTCAGGATCTGACCTTCTCTTTGGAGGAAGTCACGGATCTGAGGAGGCAGGGGCTGGGTCTTCTGCAGGGGCTGATCCTTGGCATAGCCCTCGTCGGCTTTCCTGAGGACGGCGGCAAAATGCCCTTCGCCTCTGAGCTTGTGGGGGAAGAGACGGAAGCAGGCCTCGATCCCCGGAGCGGGATTGCTGATCCATTGGGGATAGGCAGATGTGAAGCAGGGAGCTTCCACTGCCTCTACGGAAAACTCGGGATGGCTGTGGAGGAAAGTGGAAATGACACCTTCGTTTTCCTCCGGAGCGAAGGTGCAGGTGGAATACACCAACCGACCGCCGGGGGCAAGCATCTTTGCCGCAGAGCGGAGAATCTCCGCCTGCCGACCGGCGCACATGGCAACGGTTTCGGGACTCCAATCCGTAACCGCCGCATCCTCCTTGCGGAACATGCCTTCACCGGAGCAGGGGGCATCCACCAAGATCCTGTCAAAATACAGGGGGAAGCGTTGCTCCAATTTGGCGGGATGCTCGTTTAGCACCAAAGCGTTGGTGATTCCCAGTCGTTCAATATTGGATGCTAATATTCTTGCCCGTTTGGGGTGGATCTCATTACAGACAAGAAGTCCCTGTCCTTGCAGTTTCTCACCGATTTGGGTGGTTTTTCCCCCGGGAGCGGCACACAGATCCAGTACTCTCTGCCCGGGACGGATGTCCAGAAGTCCTACGGGAGCCATAGCACTGGGCTCTTGCAGGTAGTAAACTCCCGCATCATGATAGGGGTGCAGACCGGGACGGGTGTTTTCTTTCAAATAATAGCCGTTGCCTGCCCAGGGGATACTGTCCTCACAGAAGTCGGGCAGAGGAGCAGGGGAGGCTTTCAAAGTATTGAGACGGATGCCCTGATTTCTGGGGCGGTCATAGGAGGCAAAGAAGGCCTCTGCCTCAGCACCTAAAAGTTGGGTCATTCGTTGGACAAATTCGGTAGGTAACATAAGATCCTCCTAATCAAAAATAGGATGAGCACTATCTACTATCCTATCACGAAACAGGCGGAAAAACAAGAAAAATAGCTTTTAAAAAAATTTTTTAAAAATTTTGAAAAAAAGGTATTGACAAAATGGCATATCGTGTGTATAATAACCATGCTCTCAGCGAGATGCCGGTATAGCTCAGTTGGTAGAGCAGCTGATTTGTAATCAGCAGGCCGGGGGTTCGAGTCCGTCTACCGGCTCCACGAGATCGCTGAGAAACTAAATATGGGGGAATTCCCGAGTGGCCAAAGGGGGCAGACTGTAAATCTGTTAGCAGTGCTTTCGGTGGTTCAAATCCACCTTCCCCCACCATAAAAAGACCAGTCCGAAAGGATTGGTCTTTTTGTGGTTACGGGTATTTGGAGGACGGATTCGAACCCATAGCAGTGCAACACCCCGGTGGGGTGTTGCTGTGACCAGTGTAAACACTGGTCACTACCTTGATTTTTGCACAAGGGGCAAAAATGGAAATCGAATCTCTCAGCCTCCGTTAGATAGAGAATTTTCTTTGGCAAACAGTCCTGTTTTGACCTGTCCCGACTATTGACATAGAATCGTTTTATAGTATAATT
>JAZMZW010000051.1:0-10786 GCA_045586205.1 Faecousia sp.
CATGAATTGGCTATGCCATGATTTGCCTTGCGGCAGGATTTGTGCCTTACGGCACATTGTTTTTTGGCAATTCAAATCATGGAGCGTAGCGAGAAATCATGATGCCCCGCATCAATTCATGACACAAAGTGTCAAATCATCCATAACTCACAAAGCGGACTTCCCGCGTTTGGGAAGTCCGCTTTGTGCTAATTTAAAAGGGGAATGCTTGTTGGCAATTAGCCGGCCATCTTGGTGTTGAAGTTGGCGATCAGGGTGGGGGTGTTCACAGCGTCAGCCATGACCAGCAGGATGGTGTTGCCTGCGGAGGTAACTTCAACTGCTTCTGCCTCAACGCAGATCCACTTGCGGGGGTTAGCGTTTGCCTTGATATCGTTGCAGAGGCTCTCAACGTCGGTGCCTTCGGGAACGTTCAGCAGAACTACGGAGTGTGCCTGACCCATAGCGGCTTCGCAAGCGACACCGGTCATGCCCTCAACGTAGGGAACGAAGGTGTAGGACTGGAAGCTTTCGGCATCGGTGAGGCTCAGCTCGGTGATCATCATGTAGCCGGGCATGGTGTCTGCAGGGATGCCTTCGTACAGGCTCTCAACCAGGGCCATGTCTGCGGTGGGCTCTTCCAGATAGTTGAAGTTGCCTTCTGCATCGAGGGTTACATACTCGAAGTAGGTGCTGAACTCTTCCTCAACCAGCTCGTCGGTAACTTCCTCGGTGACCTCTTCGGTAGCCTCGGTGGTGGCCTCAGTGGTAGCTTCGGTGGTGGCTTCGGTGGTAGCTTCGGTGGTAGCTTCGGTGGTGGGCTCGGTGACTTCCTCTTCGGTCTTGCCGCAAGCGACAAGGGACAGGACCAGAACGATGCACAGCATCATAGCGATAAACTTCTTCATGATTTTCTTTCCTTTCAAATCGTATGTTTTTTGCTTTTGATTCGCCCCTCAGCGGGGCACCGAGTACATAGACGGCGAGGAAATAAAAAAGTTCCATGAAAAAATAAATTTTTTTAAAAATTTTTTCAGCTCAGGCGGAACTTCCAGATTCCGCAGATCTCACGGAGGAACATGTTTAAGTAATACAGGCGGTTAACCGTTACGGCGGGGTAGAGCTTTGCCTCAATGCCGTGGGTGCTTGCATAGAGTCCCGCACGGTACAGGTGGTATTCCGAGGAAATGATACACACAGACTCTGTGGCAGTCTCTCCGTAGTGCTTGCGGATCAGGTCAAGAGAGAAGGCGATATTCTCCTCGGTGTTTCTGGCCTGCTCTTCCAAAATCAGCCGTTTGGAAGACAGTCCCTCTGCCACAAGTTGGTCATACATACACCGGGCTTCACTGATGTTCTCATAGTCTCCCTGACAGCCTGTGAGGATCAGGACGGAGTCGGGGTATCTCAGAGCATAGTTCTTTGCGGCGAGGATCCGCTCTTGCAGGGAGATACTTGGTTCGGTGCCATCCACGCCCGCACCTAAGACAATGACATAATCCGCCTTGGGATCTTCACTTCCTTCACTGACGGTCAGGATCTGCTTGCCGGTGAAGAATGCCATGACCAAACCTACTGCCAAAGCGGAATAGAACAGGATCTTGAAAATCACCCGTTTCACCAGATTCAGGATGCCGAAGGCCATGGTCAGCACACTGCCACCGCACAGGAGCAGACCGGTAAAGCTGTAGCCGTAAATAAATTTATAATAGATCAGGCCTGCCACAAGCAGGACGGCGGAAATGATCCAGTAGCGTTTCTTGATACCCAGCATTACAGGATGTATCCTTTCAGAACCTTCAGGGTATTCAGGACACCGTCCTTGTGACTGCGCTCGTAGCCGTGGGAGGCATAGACACCGGGGCCGATGAGACCGTGGCGGATGTCATAGCCTGCACTGAGGGTGGCTTCCACATCGGAGCCGTAGTGGGGGTAAATGTCCACAGCATAGTCTGCACCCTCTGCTTTGGCGGCGGCAATGAGCTTCTTGACCACATCATAGCTGTAAGGACCGCCGGAGTCCTTGGCGCAGATGGATACCTGCCGTTCGGTGCATTGCAGACCGTCACCTACACAGCCCATGTCTACGGAAATGGCTTCCGTGACCCCTACGGGAACGGAGGCACTGCCACCGTGTCCCACTTCCTCGTATACGGTGATATGGAGGTAGATCCGGCGGGAAAGACGGGGATTTTCTTCCGCAATGTATTTGGCAAGGCCGAACAGGATGCCGACAGACAGCTTGTCGTCTAAGAAACGGCTCTTGATATAGCCCTTGGGTGTGACCTTGCTTCTGGGATCGAAGCAGACAAAGTCGCCTACCTCAATGCCCAGTCCGCGGGTCTCCTCTGCACTGCTGACAAGCTCGTCAAGGAGGACTTCCATCACATCAAATTTACGGGTGGTGGAGCCGTAGTCACTGTTCACATGGAGGGAGGCATTGCACAGTTGCAGGGTGCCTTCGTAGCTGCCGTTGAACTTGGTCATGACCAGACAGTTTTCCGTTTCCACATTGTTGGCATTCAGACCGCCTACATTGACGATCCGCAGTCTGCCGTTACCCTTGATCTCAGCCACCATACCACCCAGGGTATCTGCATGGGCTTCCAGCAGGAGGGCATCTTCTGCGTTCTCGCCACCCAAGTCTACCAAAATACTGCCCTTGGTGGTACGCTTTATTTCAAAGCCCAAAGCGGAAAATTCACGGAGCAGGTATTCCTCCGCATCATGGGTATACCCCGTGGGGCTGGGAATGGCAAGAAGCTCCATCGCTTTTTCTACAGCGAAGTTTACATAATTCTCCATAGTCTGTACCTTCTTTCTATATATTTCTGTTTTCATTATACTCTATTTATCCTTAAATGCAAGCCTTTTTCGCAAAAGCATGAGCTGTTGCAGTACATATGCTTCCTGCGGAAGCCTAGGGGAACATACGGGCAAGGATCTCCCGGGTCAGGGCGGTGATTTGGGAGAAATCTACAAAGGGCTTGCACAGAGCCTCCATGCGGTCGTGCAGTTCCTTGGCCTTTAGCAAATGCTTGACTGTGGCAAGGAGAAGCTCCCGACACAGGGGCTCTGTATATTGCAGATCCTGCTTCAGGGGAGCAGGGACGGTAGAGTCCAGATCGATACTGCAAAAGCTATCTCCCTCATAGGGAAGAAGCTTGCTGTGGCTGACAAAGGCAGCTCCTGCCTCCGGGATCAGCAAGTAGGCGGGAGCACCCTTGGCTTGCAGGGGGCTGTAGCCGGCGATACAGTCGTAGCCTTGAGCCAGAGCCTTTTCCTGCACATAGGCAAGGAGTCTCGGGGCAAGGAAATAGCGATCCTGTAAGGCATAGACCTTGGGACAGAGGATTTTGGGACTTTGGTGACAGATCCGCAGTCCCAAGGGAGTCACGGCACTGAGGAAGCGACGGCTGAGCTTGCCCTTGCCCATTTTCGGAGGCAGGGCAGACAGGCACAGGCAGTTGGCAATGGCCTTCAGCTCTTCCTCGTAGTTGGGACTGTCTGTTTGACTTTGTATCCCACGGATCAGAGCGCCTACCGCTCCCAGACAGCTGTGAGCCAGTGCATACTGTGTCTGATTTTTGTTCCGCAGGGAGAACAGCTCCTCCTCATTGGCAAGGATGCCCTCCCTGTCGTAGAAGCTACCGAAATTGATGTAATTGGCACTGCCGGCGCAGACAAGAGGCTCCAGTACATGAGGGGCTGTGCCGTCTACATAGGCTAGGGAAAGCCGGGGGATCAGCACCCCGTCCAGAGAATCGGGATCGGAGGAACAGAGAATATAGCCCACATCCATTCCTCTGTCCTGCGCCGCCCTTCCGATGGAACGCATAAAGGTAGACTTCCCACAACCGGAGCCTCCTTTGATAATATTCAGGGTCTTAACTTCTTGAAACAAAGAATCGTAATGGGACACGAAGCCCTCACAGCTACAGCTTCCCAGAAAAAATACAGTTTCCATTTTGACATACCTCCTTAGGATATGGTATGAGCAAGCAAGGGGAGTTATGCCAAGGGAACAGGAAAGAAACGATTGCGAATTGACAATTGAAAATGGAAAATTGTCAAAATAAAACAGGAGCCCGTCCCAAGGGGAAAGGTTCCTGTTGAATAATTTTCAATTGTCAATTTGTCAAAGCAGTAGTGCATTTGCTACGGCGAAGTAGACCAGAAGGGAAAGAGCATCGACGATGGTGGTGATGAAGGGGCTTGCCATAACTGCGGGGTCAAGACCCAGCTTTTTGGCGAACATGGGCAGGACTGCACCTACGATCTTGGCACTGAGGACAGTCAGAGCCATGGTGATGCATACCACCAGTGCCACCATAGCGGTGACTTCGGGATTACCCAGAAGCATGCGGTCAATGAGCATCAGCTTGGCAAAGCAGGCGGCGGACAGGGCAACACCGCAAAGGACGGCGGTGCGGATCTCTTTCCACAGGACTCGCCAGATATCGGAAAATTCCAATTCTCCCAGAGACAGGGAGCGGATGACCGTGACCGAGGACTGAGAGCCGGAGTTACCGCCTGTGCCCATGAGCATGGGGATGAAGATGGTCAGTACTACCTGTGCCGCAAGGGCGCTTTCAAAGCTTGTGATGATCATACCCGTGAAGGTGGCAGACACCATGAGCAGGAGCAACCATACGATACGGTTGCGGAAGAGTTCAAAGACAGTGGAACGGAGGTAGGGCTTCTCCGAGGGAAGCATACCACCCATCAACTCGATATCCTCCGTGGCCTCGTCTTCCATGACGTCCATTGCGTCGTCGAAGGTGACAATACCAACCATGCGGTATTCCGCATCTACGACGGGAAAGGCAAGGAAATTATACTTGGAGAACATCTGGGCGACCTCTTCCTGGTCGGTGTGGGTGTTGACGGAAATTAGGTTGGTCTCCATGAGATCGGAGATGGTCATTTCGTCATCCTCTGCCAGAAGCAGATCCTTGACCGTTACCAGACCCAGAAGGGTACGGTTTTTGGTGACATAGCAGGTGTAAATGGTCTCCTTGTCCACGCCCGTACGGCGGATGCGCAGGATGGCTTCCTCAACGGTCATGGCGGGGCGAAGGGAGACATATTCCGTGGTCATAATAGAGCCTGCGGAATTTTCGGGATAGCGGAGGATCTCATTGATCTCTCTGCGCATTTGGGGATCGGCCTGTTCCAGAATACGCCGTACCACATTGGCAGGCATTTCTTCAATGACATCGACGGCATCGTCAACATACATTTCCGACAGGATCTCACGAAGCTCGGAGTCGGAAAAACCGCGAATCAAGAGTTCTTGCGCATCGGGTTCCATTTCGACGAAGGTCTCTGCCGCCAGCTCCTTAGGGAGCAGACGGAAAAATACGGGAAGACGGTCTTCTTCCAATTCGTCAAAAATATACGCAATGTCCGAAGGATTCATGGTGACCAGAATGTCACGGACGGTGGAATATTTCCGCTCGGCGATCAGGGTAGTCAGGGTATTTGCAATCGAGAAATTGTATTCTGCCATACTTACCTCCTCATTATGTAATCGTATAGAGTGCAGCAATGGCAGACCTGTGTTAAGGGAGACGACGACCACGGATGCGGCACGCCGTCTGACAACTTCGGCCTACCGGGGATATACTACTGCCGCTTTCCATGGGTTTCCCTCCTTTTGAAATCAAATCATGGGGCACTTGCATAGGATGCCCAAACTTTAGTTTATGCGGAAAAGGGACATTTGTCAAGTATTACGGAAGAAAAAATCAATTTTTCTATGAAAAACCTTCCAAAAGCAGGGGCGGACGGAAGGTTCTCTGTCATTTTTTTCTTTCTGCCCTCAAATTGCAAAATCTCCCTATGGGGATTTTGTATAATTTATAGCATACAGACTGCAATTTTGCGGAGAGATTTTGTAACTAAAGGGGAAAATAAACAAAATTGTCAGAATTCTCGTTTAATGCTTGCAATTTTTGTGCAAAGTGGTATACTTATAAGAGAAGGAGGTGGAGGAGGTCCATGGAAGCAAATTACGCCCTGCACAATGCCCTCAAGCGTTTTGTAGCAGGGGATGAGATCCACGCATATGTCTATATGGGCTGTCATCGGGAGATACGGCAGGAGCAGACGGGATTTGTATTCCGCCTCTGGGCGCCTCAGGCACAACAGGTCAGTGTGGTGGGGGACTGGAACCACTGGGATCTCCAAGCACAGCCTATGACCTATCTGGAATACGGTGTGTGGGAGTGCTTTACCACAGCCCCTCAAGAAGGTCAAGCCTACAAATATTATATTCTGGGAGCAGACGGAGTAGGACGGTATAAAACCGACCCCTTTGCCCAACGGATCTGCCCTGCACCGGAGAATTCCGGACAGGTCTACAGCCAGCCTTCTTATGCATGGAAGGATGAGCTTTACCGCAGACAGCAGGGAAAGCGGAAGCTTTTGGATTCTCCTATGAACATCTATGAGTTGCATCTCGCTTCATGGAGGCGGAAGGAGGGCGGAAGCTGTCTGTCCTATCGGGAGCTTATAGAGGAGCTGATCCCCTATGTCAAGAATATGGGATACACCCATATTGAGCTTCTGTCCATAGCCGAGCCTTCCCGGATCCGCGGGGAGTTGACTCTGGGCTTCTATGCCCCCGCCCAATGCCACGGCGATCCCACAGAGCTGATGGAATTTGTGGACGCCTGTCATGAGGAGGGGATCGGTGTCCTCTTTGAATGGATGCCCCATGCCTTCCCCAAGGAGGAGCAGGGTCTGTACGACTTTGACGGAAGCTGTTGTTTTGAAACTTCCGACCCCATGATGAATGAGCTTGCTCACGGTATGGGCAGAATTTTTGATTTCGGGAAAGGGGAGGTTTGCTCCTTCCTGATCTCCAATGCGGTATACTGGATGGAGCAGTTCCATGCAGACGGTCTGCGGGTCGGCTCTGTGACGGCCATGCTGTATTTGGACTATGACAGACAGAACTACCATCCCAATATCTACGGAGGGAAGGAGAATTTGGATGCCATTTGTCTTTTGCGGAAGCTGAATCGGGCGGTCTTCTCCACCCGTCGCAATGCCATTACCATTGCGGAGGAGTATACTGCCTTCCCTTTGGTGACCAAGCCGGACTATGACGGAGGCTTGGGCTTCCTGTACAAGTGGAATATGGGCTGGCTTCAGGATATGCTCCGCTATTTGCAGTTAGATCCTCTCTGGCGGAAGGGCAGTCACGGTAGGCTGACAGCCTCTATGGAATATGCTTATGCGGAGAACTTTGTTCTGACCCTACCCCACAGCCTGTCTTTGAAGGGAGGTCCTTTGATCTCCATGCTTCCCGGAGAGGGAGAATACCGCTTTGCGGATCTGCGAGCCTTCTACGGCTTCATGATGGCTTTCCCCGGAAAGAAGCTCAGCTTTATGGGCAACGAGTTTGCGCAGTTTGCCCGGTGGAAGCCTGCGGAGCAGTTGGACTGGGAGCTTGCAGAGCAAGACCGCCACAAGGCCTTTTCCGCTTACATTCGGGATCTGAACCTGTTGTACGTAAAGGACAGCTGTCTGTGGAACAATGATACAGACCAGGAGGGCTTCCGATGGATCAGTATGGACGACTGTGACAATTCCGTTCTGGCCTTCCGCAGGATCGACCGCAGGAATCGGGAGATCATTGCGGTGTGTAATTTCTGCCCTGTGACACGGGAGCATTACTGTCTGGGGCTGCCCCGTTTGGGAGAATATGAGCCGGTGCTTTCCAGCGATGATATCCGCTACGGCGGTACGGGAACGGCGATCCCCACGGTGCTGGCGGAGCGCAAGCCACTCCACGGCCTGCCCTACAGCGGAGAATTTACCCTCCCACCCTTATCCACCACCTATTACAAACGAGTGATCAACCCCCGTAAGTCCGAGGACGAAGATCCTTTGGGATAACAGATCGAAACACCGATCTTACACATAATCCAATTTATTATCAGTACAAGGAGAGATGAGCATGAACTTTCAGAAAAAGCATTGCGTAGCCATGCTTCTGGCAGGCGGCCAGGGCAGTCGCTTAATGGTCTTGACGGAGAATACCGCCAAGCCTGCAGTCCCCTTTGGTGGGAAGTACCGTATTATTGACTTCCCCCTGTCCAACTGTGTCAATTCCGGCATCGACACTGTGGGCATCCTGACCCAGTATCAGCCTCTGGAGCTCAACGAGTACATCGGCAACGGTCAACCCTGGCATCTGAACCGCTCCCACGGCGGTGTGCAGGTCCTGCCTCCCTATGCCAAGAGCAACAAGTCCGAGTGGTACAAGGGTACAGCAAATGCAATCTACCAGAACATTCCCTTTATTGAGCGTTACGACCCCGATAATGTACTGATCCTGTCCGGCGACCACATCTACAAGATGGACTATGCCGCCATGCTCAAGGACCATATTAAGAACGATGCAGACTGCACCATCGCCGTCCGTACCGTTCCCATTGAGGAAGCCAGCCGTTTCGGCATCATGAACACCAATCCCGACGGCTCTATCTATGAGTTCGAAGAGAAGCCCAAGGTTCCCAAGAGCACCAATGCTTCCATGGGTATCTACATCTTCAAGTGGAGCGTTCTGAAATCCTTCCTCATTGCCGACGAGAACGATCCCGAAAGTGAGAACGACTTCGGTAAGAATGTCATTCCTGCCATCCTGAAGGCAGGTCACCGCCTTTTTGCCTACGAATTCCAAGGCTATTGGAAGGATGTGGGAACCATCAACTCTCTGTGGGAAGCCAACATGGAGCTTCTGGGAGAAAAGCCCGAGTTCAACATCTACGGCGAGCCCGGCAAGCGTATCTATGCCCGTAACTATGCCATGCCTTCCACCTTCATGTCCAAGAAGGCAAAGACAGACAACTGCTTCATTGCAGAGGGCTGTGAGATCGCCGGCAATGTGACCCATTCCATCATTTCCACCGGCTGTGTAGTCGCAGAAGGTGCCATTGTGGAAGACAGTGTCATTATGCCCAACACCGTCATCGAGAGCGGTGCCATTGTCCGTCACGCCATTGTAGGTGAGGACTGCCGTATTTGCAGTAACGCTGTGGTAGGCGGTGCCTTCGCAGAAGGCGAAGCCAAGGAGATCAGCGTTATCGGTAAGAACAAGACCATCGAAGTAAACCAGTGCATCAAGCCCGGTGAGATCTATTAAGAGAAGGGAGAACAATACTATGACTACTATGGGTATCATCTTTGCCAATATCTATGACAGCTCTCTGGGAGATCTGACCAACAAGCGTACTATGGCATCCCTGCCCTATGCAGGCCGTTATCGCCAGGTGGACTTCTCCCTGTCCAACATGACCAATTCCGGCATCCGTCATATCGGCATCATTACCAAGAATAATTATCAGTCCCTCATGAATCACATCGGCTCCGGTCAGGAATGGGATCTGGAGCTTATGGAAGGCGGTCTGGAATACCTGACTCCCTTCTCCACCGGAGACAATGCCCACTACCGCGGTAAGCTGGAGGCTCTCCATACCGCCATGGGATTCCTGACCTACTCTAAGGAAGAATATATCGTTCTGGCAGACAGCGGTGTGCTGTGCGCCATGGACTTCCGTCCCGTTGTGCAGTCTCATGCAGACTCCGGTGCCGATGTCACCGTAGTGGTCAAGGACGGCGTAGCCAACGGCGAGAAGCAGTTGGATCTGGCTGTTCTGGAAGATGCCGAGGGCAAGGTCGTGGAGCTTCTGTGTGACTACTGCGCAGAGGAAAAATATTCCGCAGGCATGGGCATCTTTGTTGTCCGCCGTGAGTACCTCATGGAGCAGGTCAAGAAGGCCATTGCCGCAGCTTCCTACCGTTTGGAGCGTGACTTCCTGATCCCTGCCTTCAACAGAGGAGAACTGAAGGTCAACACCTACCACTTTGAGGGTGTGGCTCTGTATAATGAAAGCACTCTGGAATTCTTCAACAATTCCATGGCTCTGCTGGATCCCGAGATCCGCAAGGGTCTCTTCGGCAATCCCGATCTGACCATCTACACCAAGGTTCGTGACGAAGTTCCCAGCTACTACGGCGAGGATGCCAAGATCGATGACTGCATCGTGGCAGACGGCTGTAAGCTGGAAGGGGAAGCAGAGCGTTGCATCCTGTTCCGCGGTGTTCAGCTGTGCAAGGATGCGGAGATCGAGGACTGCATCATCATGCAGGATACGGTCATCGGCGAAGGCGCAAAGCTGAGCTATGTTATTCTGGATAAGAATGTTACCGTTCCCGCCGGCACCAAGTTCAAGGGAACGAAGAATCACCCCTATGTTGTAAAAAGAGGAGAAACTCTATGAGAATTGCAATGATCGCTTCCGAAGCTGCCCCTTATGTCAAGACCGGTGGCTTGGGAGATGTAATGCAGGCTTTGCCTCCTGAATTGGCAAAGATCCGTGGCAACGAGGTCGTTCTGATCCTGCCCCTGTATAAAAAGCTGAAAACAGGCACTCAGTTTGAGCTTGAGCCTGTGGGGTCCTTCACCATGGATCTGGCATGGAGAGAGAGCTATGTGGGTATTTTCCGTCTGAAGACCCGTAAGAAGAAGCTGCAGGTCTACTTCATCGACAACGATTACTACTTCGGCGGCAGAAATGCAGTCTACGGAGATTTTGACGACGGCGAACGCTTTGCCTACTTCTCCAAGGCGGCACTGGCAGCACTGTATTATCTGGACTTCAAGCCGGAGGTACTCCACTGCCACGACTGGCAGGCCGCTATGGCAACGGTCTACTGCAAGTCGGAGGCCAAGCGGTCTTAGGAAGACAACTTAGTAATTCAACTCCTTGGCCCACAGAACGACATGGCTACG
>JAZMZW010000052.1:0-2055 GCA_045586205.1 Faecousia sp.
AGACCGGTTGCAGTACAGGTAGGAGCAACCGCCTTGTCGATAACCTCGGTATGACCCTTTGCAGGAACAACTTCCTGAGCGGTCAGGACTTCGGAACAGATGGAGCAGTGCTTACCTTCAGTCAAGCCTGTAGCAGTACAGCTAGGAGCAACTGCCTTGTCAATAACCTCATTGTGTCCCTTTGCAGGAACAATTTCCTGTGCGGTCAGAACTTCGGAGCATACAGAGCAGTGTTTGCCTTCCGTCTTGCCGGTTGCGGTGCAGGTGGGGGCTACGGCGGGATCTGTGACGGAGGTATGGCCGGTAGCGGCAACAGCTTCGGTCTTTGTGCCCTTACAGACGGAACAGGTAAAGGTCTTTACCCCGGCTACGGTGCAGGTGGGCTTTGTGGTAACAGTGCCGTTGTTCCAGATGTGGGAAAGATCCTTGCTGTATCCGCAGGTGCATTTTGCGGTGTGATTATCTGTGTTTTTGTTGCTGTAGGTGTAGCTGTGGGCGGCGGAAGTGTACTTAGCGGTGACAGTCAGGTCGGCAGTCACATTTGCAAAGCTCTTGTCCCAACCGCTGAAGCTGTAGTGGTAGCTTCCGTCGTAGCTCTTGGTGGGAGTTTTGCCTGTATAGACGGCGCTTTCTCCATGGTGTACCAAGGAGCTTTGCAGAACCGTGCCGTCTGCATTTCGGAAGGTAACCGTGTGTCTGGGTGTGGGAAGCCCTTCTTCCGTTCCGACATAGATGTAGTCAACGGTCAGGGTGCCGTACTTCCCTTCTGCATTGGTCAGAGAGCCGAATAGCACGCGGACACTCTGGATATTTCCATTGCTACGCAGAGCCTCGGGGATGGTAGAGGTCAGGACGATGTATTCCCCGGAGCTTAAGTAGGCTTCGGGAATTCTTACATTTACACCCCTGTTATCGCTTCCGATTGCTCCGTCGGACCAGAATTGCAGATTGATATAGGGATTACCGGAGGGGGCAAAGTCCGTCATCTTAAACCTAATTTGATATACCGTAGCTTCCTCGGCATCAAAATGCAGGGACTGTCCGAAAACGCTCGGACTTTCCGCACTGTCTACATAGAAGTAGACGCCGGTGGTGTCGGTGGCTTTCAATACCATTTCACCCTTTGCATTGTTCACGGCTATACTTTCGAATTGCTTGCCCGGTCTCCATCTGATGGTATCGGGATCGTCAAAATTCCGGAAGTTGTAGGCGGCATTTGCATATCTGTCTTGATCGGCAGAAGTGTTGGTGAAATCGAAGAAAAGCTCCTTCCGCAGTGCATCGATGGCCTCGGTATAGCTTGCTCCACAGCCGCTTCTCAGGCAGGAATAGGTCATAACGCCCTGTGCCTCAAGGGTGGGATAGCTTGTGATCTTCCCCTCATCATAGCTGTGACCAAGTGCGGCTGTCTCAGCGTCCTTATAGGTCTTGCTGCAACGGCTACAGGTATGGGTAGTATAGCCCTTTTCCGTACAGGTGGGCGCAGTAACTACATTGCTGTAGCTGTGTCCCAGAGCGGCAACTGTGGTCTGCGCTGTCAGGACAGTGTTACAGACGGAGCAGTGTGCGCCTTCTGTAAGGCCGGTTGCGGTACAGGTAGGTGCAACAGCCTTGTCGGTAACGGAAGTATGACCCTTAGCGGCAGTAGTCGCATTGAAGTAGAAAGAGCCGTAAGTGGTGGTCTTCCATGTGTACTTATCTGTGCCGGTTGCGGTACAGGTAGGTGCTTTCGTGGTGGTCTTGGTATAGTCCGTGGTGTTCAGCTTGGGCAGGGTCACGGAGGTCGTGCCGTTACACTTGGAGCAAGTACCTGTGAGAGTAAAGTCGGAGGCCAAGCGGTCTTAGGAAGACAACTTAGTAATTCAACTCCTTGGCTCACAGAACGACATGGCTACGATCCGACTTACACATGGAAGACCACCACTTACGGCTCTTTCTACTTCAATGTGACTACCGCCGCAAAGGGTCATACCTCCGTTGCAGATCCTGCAGTCGATCCTACCAAGTCGGAGGCCAAGCGGTCTTAGGAAGACAACTTAGTAATTCAACTCCTTG
>JAZMZW010000053.1:0-2829 GCA_045586205.1 Faecousia sp.
GAGGAAGGAACGCAGCTGATCCTGACCTATCCCGGCACAGAGGATGTTGTGATCTACTATACCACCAACAACACCTGCCCCTGCTCGGATGAAAATGACCGAAAGATCTACGACGGACCCATCACCATCACCGAGGATACCTTCTTCCGCATTGCGGCCTGGACAGAGGCTGGTGGATACAGTGAGCGACTGAATCTGCATATCATCGTCAAGGTCGATGAACACATCTGTAAAGATCATCTGGCCACTATTCCTGAAAGCGGTGCTACCTGCACCGATGATGGTTACAAGGTTCATTACCAATGTGATTGCGGCAAGTATTATGAGGATGCCGCCGCATCTATTGAAATCACCGATATCGATGAATGGAAGGCAGGCACAGGCAAACTCGCTGCTCTGGGTCACACGGAGGAGATTATCCCCGGCAAGGCAGCTACCTGTACCGAGACTGGTCTGACCGAGGGCAAGAAGTGCTCCGTCTGCGGCGAGATCATCGTTGCCCAAACTGAGATTCCTGCACCGGGTCACACGGAGGAGATTGTCCCTGGTAAGGCTGCAACCTGCACCGAGGCTGGTCTGACAAAGGGCTGGAAGTGTTCCGTATGCGGCGAAATTCTCGTTGCACAGGAAGTTGTGGATGCTCTGGGGCACACCGAGTCTGAGACTGTGATTGAGAATGAGGTCGCTGCGACCTGTACCAGTGACGGAAGCTATGAATCCGTGGTTTATTGCTCTGTGTGTAATGAAGAGCTGAGCCGTGAAACCATTACCATTCCCTCTTCCGGTCACATGGAGGAGATTATCCTCGGCAAGGCTGCAACCTGTACTGAGGCTGGTCTGACCGAGGGCAAGAAGTGCTCCGCATGCGGCGAGATCATCGTTGCCCAGGTTGAGATTCCTGCACTGGGTCACACGGAGGAGATTATCCCCGGCAAGGCAGCTACCTGTACCGAGACTGGTTTGACCGAGGGCAGGAAGTGTTCTGTCTGTGGCGAGATCATCGTTGCCCAGACTGAGATCCCGGCACAGGGCCACACCGAGGAGCTTGTCCCCGGCAAGGCAGCTACCTGTACCGAGGCTGGTCTGACCGAGGGTAAGAAGTGCTCCGCATGCGGCGAGATCATCGTTGCCCAGGTTGAGATTCCTGCACTGGGTCACACGGAGGAGATTATCCCCGGAAAGGCTGCAACCTGTACTGAGGCTGGTCTGACCGAGGGCAAGAAGTGTTCTGTCTGCGGCGAGATCATCGTTGCCCAAACTGAGATCCCGGCACTGGGTCACACCGAGGAGATTGTCCCTGGTAAGGCAGCTACCTGCACCGAGGCTGGTCTGACCGAGGGTAAGAAGTGTTCCGTCTGTGGCGAGATCATCGTTGCCCAGGTCGAGATTCCTGCACTGGGTCACAAGTGGCATGGCACCGGCTGTGAAAACTGTGATGTCAAACGTGAGAATCCCTTCGTCGATGTACCTGAGGATTCCTGGTTCATCGATCCCGTTCTGTGGGCTGTCGAGGAGGGCATCACGGAGGGCGCTACCGAGAACACCTTCAATCCCATCGGTGATCTGCTGAGAGCCCAGGTTGTTACCATGCTGTGGCGTCATGCTGGTTCTCCTGTGGTGGAGTTTGCCAATCCTTTCATCGATGTGAAGGAGGATGACTGGTATTACGATGCCGTCCTGTGGGCCGTCTCCGAGGGCATCACCACCGGCACCACTGCCACCACCTTCGATCCTGTGGGAAAGACCACCCGTGCTCAGGCTATTACTTTCCTGTGGCGCTATTTGGACGATCCTGAAGCAGGTGCCGAGAATCCCTTCGACGATGTGAACACTGGCGACTGGTACGGTAAGGCCGTTCTGTGGGCAGTAAGCAACGGTATCACCGTGGGTATGTCGAAGACTCAGTTTGGTGTCAATTTGTACTGTAACCGTGCCCACATGGTCACCTTCCTGTACCGCGCCCTGAACTGATCGTTTCCTGATGCGCAATAACCCCTAAAAACGGCCCCGTTGCTCCGTTGAACAGCGGGGCCAATTCAAAATTGCGGATCAGTAAAACTGTACATTGAATTAATGCAGGGGTTATGAGTATATTGTCATCGCAATCTGAGCAACTGATTCGATCGTTGCACAGAAGCAATTGGGGAACGAAAATAAAACGTAAATCGTGTAGTTTTTTTAGGAAAGGGGTACAAGATGCGAATGTGTATCTTGTACCCCTCCATTTATCGACACCGTTCTGCGAGAACCGCTATCAAAATATAGCGGTTCTCGCAGAACGGTGTTACCGTTTCTCTGATAATTCATGCCATTACTCCCCAAAGGGAGTAAAGAGTCGATTTTTTGATGTTTTCCGCCAGCCTTTTACAGCATTACCATGCAGGATCAGAGCACCACCTTCTGAAATTTGACTACACAATCAAATTTCAAAAGGAGGACTGCGATATGGCAGACAATGAAAAATTCTATATCAGACTTCATGGGAAGAAAATTGAAGTTTCTGAGGAGGTTTACTATGCCTATTACCGAATGGAGAGGCAGGAACGGTGGCAGGAGGAAAAGAAGCAGGAGCATGATGTTGTGTCGTATGATGCGATGGATAATGGGGAAACCGTTGGTGCGGAAGCAATTCAGGATCTGGGAACGCCCAGTATGGAGGAGCTTGCGATTGCCGGTGAGCTGAGTGAGCGGCTGCGGCACATTGTGGCAGCGCTCCCCAGGGCTGAAAGGGAGCTGATCCAGGCCATTTATTTTGAGGATATTCCTGTCTGTGACTACGCAAAACGGATCGGGCTGACCCATAGAGGGGTCAACAAGCAGCGTAAAAAA
>JAZMZW010000054.1:0-4677 GCA_045586205.1 Faecousia sp.
GCAGTTGGGGCTGGGGTAGCACTTTCCCCTCATAGAGTGCAGACAGTTCTCCCAGTAGGATAGGCATACTTGCACCATCTGCAATGATGTGATGCAGATCGATCCACAACTGCTGTTCCTCCCCTCGCTGTGCAAGGCAGAAACGGATCAAGGGGGCTTGTTTTAAGTCAAAGGGTTTTATAAAGTCCGTAAATGCTGTAGAAAATTCTTCATAATCAGAAAGATCCACTCTGCCCAGTTCCGCAGTGATCTGATCTCCAACCACTTGGCAGATCTCACCGTCTACCGTATGGAAGGACGTACGGAGAATCTCATGCCTTTGGACTAAGGCATTGATTGCAGTGGTTAATCGGGACAGATCCGGCTTTCCGCTGACACTGTATGCCACAGGAATATGATAGCCCATTGTACGTGGGTCTCTCTCCTGTGCAATATAGATATTCTTCTGTGCCAAGGAAGCAGGATAATAGGGTTGCTTTTCTACAGGCAGAATCGGGCTGTTCATAGGTTCCTCCGGGAAGACCTGCGCCAGTTCTTCCACCGTCGGATGGGTAAAAATTGTGCGAAAGGACAGGCGCACGCCCATAGAGGACTCTATTTCATTGAGCAGATCCGCAATCAGCAGAGAGTGTCCCCCAAGTTCAAAGAAGCTGTCACGGAGCCCAACGCGCTCCACCCCAAGAACCTTGGAGAAGGCTTGTGCAATCAGTTTCTCTCTTTCCGACCGAGGTTCTTCAAAATCTATGGACTCTTCATAAGTGATTTTGGGAAGCGCCTCCCGATCCGGTTTATTATGGGCTGTATAGGGAATGGCAGGAATCTGCATCATTCCGCTCGGTATCATATAAGAGGGCAGTTTGCCTCTCAGTTCATTCTTCATTTGATCCAAATCTAAAGCTTCGGATCCCCTGAGATATGCAAGAATGATCGTATCACCCTTATGGTCTCTATCGGTGACCACGACGCAATCCGTTACTCCATTGTGCATCCGTAAGAGAGCATCGATCTCACCCAGTTCTACACGGTTGCCCCGGATCTTGACTTGGAAGTCGTTCCGTCCCAGATACAGGAGATTCCCGTCCGGGAGCCACTTGCCTATGTCTCCCGTTTTGTAGATCCGATGTCCCGGACAGAAGGGATCGGGAGCAAAACGCTGTTTTGTCCGTTCCTCGTCATGGATATAGCCTCTGGATATGCCCTCGCCACTGAGCCAAATCTCACCGGGGATGCCTATGGGTTGCAAATGTCCTTGGCTGTTTACCACGTAGATGCGTACATTGTCTATGGGCTTTCCAATGGGGATGTTGTCGTAGGCACGGTCTACCTTAAAGGCGGTGCACAGAACCGTTCCCTCTGTCGGGCCATAGTTGTTATATATGGGATATTGGTCTGTATAAGTCTTGAGTTTATCTCCGCCTGTGATCACCTTTGTGAGACAGGATACGGTTTCTTTTGCAAACTGTTCGCACACAGGTGTGGGGAAGAAGCCTACATTGATCTGCTCCCGTTCCACATAACTTGCTATTCCGGGCAGATCCATCCGCATTTCCTCGGAGATAATGTAAATGGTACCACCGACTGCAAGTGGGGGATACATTTCGTGTACAGATGCGTCAAAACCGAAACCTGCATACTTGGTACTACGGTCCCTTGCCTTGCTGTCATAGTACCGATTGTGCCAAAGGATCAGATTGGTTAAAGAATGATGCTCGATCATAACACCTTTGGGCAGTCCCGTGGAACCGGAGGTAAAGATCACATAGGCAAGATCATCCCCCTGCAGTTCGGGCAGTATGCCAATAGGTGTAGTAACAATTTCAGAAATTTCTATGGTTTGGATCCCTTCCGGAAGGGCATAGGTTCCTTCATCCTTTAGCAGGAATCGGCATTTGCTCTGCCGGAGCATATGACGGATTCTTTCTGTGGGATAGGCGGGATCTATGGGCATATAGGCACAGCCTGCCTTCATGGCTCCGATGGCTCCTAAGAAGGTTGCAAAGCCGGGACGGGCAATGACAGCGATGATCTCTTCACGTTCTACCTTCTGCTGCAGTAGATAAGAAGCAATGGCATCGGTCTGCTCATTGAGTTCTGCATAGGTTCGCTTTTCCTCTCCAAATACCAAAGCGGTATGGTTAGGAAGCTCTTTTGCCCGTTGTCTCAGCATATGGGGGAAGGTTTGATTTCTGTCAAAGTCCTTTACGGTGTGGAACTTCTCTAACAGAAGGGTTTTCTGTTCTTCTGTCAAGCTATCTGCTTCTCTTAGAGGTTTATCTCCATGTTGCAGATAGGACAGGATCAGATTGCCTAACAGTCCTTGGAGGGTTTCCACAGTTTCCCGCTTTAGGAGGGCAGGGCGATAATTACAGATCAGGCTATAGTCGTCTCCCTGCAACACGAGATCAAAAACAAGGTCAAACTTTCCGGCTCCGATATTAACCGGATACTCTTTGGCTGTGAAGCCCTCTCCCTTGGGTACTTCCATAGTATCTCCATGGAAGTAATTAAAGAACACATCAAAGAGGGGTGCTCTACCGTTGGGGCGGTGAGCCTTTGCCTTTTCTACCAACAGATTAAAGGGATATTCCTGATGCTCCATGGCAGAAAGCAGGTTCTCTTTTACTTCTGCAAGGTAGGCCCGGAAGGTCTTATTCCCCGTGGGCTTACTCCGCAGGGCAATGGTATTGACCAGCATACCCACCACAGTTTCCGTATCTCCATGAGTACGGCAGGAAACAGGCATACCCAAAGCCACATCCTCTGTATCGTAGATCCGTCCTAAGAAAGCTGACACTGCCGCTGTAAAGAAGGCATAGGGGGTGACTCCCTGATTCTTACAGAAGGCTTCTACTTCCTCCTTCTTTAGAGCCGGGAGGGCACATTCTGCAAGTTCTCCCTTATGGCTCAGATCCTCCCGACGTTTTCCGTCTAAGGGCAGATCTGCTTCCGGCAGGGGCTGTGCAAATTGGTTCAGCCAGTAGGCTTCTGCCTTCCTTAAGTCTTTTTCTTCCAGCCATGCCGAGTAGTCTCTGTATTGGAGATTTTGAGGAGGAAGGTCTCCTCCGTTATACAGGGTCTCAAATTCTCTCAGTAAGATATCTACACTGAACCCGTCAATGATGATATGGTGGAAATCTAAAATCAGCCACTTTTCCCCTCGGTTATTTTCTGCCAAGGCGGTACGGAATAAAGCCGGTTTTGACAGGTCGTAGGGTTTTAAGTATGCCTTTACGCCATCTTCTATAGAGTCATCTCCCAGACAGATCCGCTCCATGGTACACTGTGCCTTTTCATGGACGGTCTGACGGAAGTCTTCTCCTACGAAAGAGAAAGAGGATCTTAGGCTTTCGTGACGCTGTATAAGCTTACGGAAAACCTCTTCTGCCTTTTGGGCATCAAAGCTGCCTTCCAAGCTATAGCAAGAGGTTACATGATAGCTACTCTTGCTTTCATCTAATTCCTCGAAAATATACAGTCTCTTTTGTGCCTCGGACATTTTATACCACGGGGCGTCTGGCTGTTTCGCAATTCCCTGTTCCTCTGCTATGGCACAGCCACGGATCTGCTCTGCCAAGGCGGCAATGGTCTTCTTCTCGAAAACGTCCTTAATTCCCACCTGTCCTCGCAGGAGATTTACGAGACGGGCGCATTTCAGGGAGTGGCCTCCCAGTTCGAAGAAATTGTCATAAATACTGATATGCTCCACACCCAGAACCTTTTGGAAGGCTTCCAAAAGCATTGCTTCCGTTTCGTCTCTGGGGGGCGTATATTCCCGGTCCCCTTGCTCTGTGATTTGGGGCAGTGCCTTTCGATCCAGTTTTCCGTTTCGGGTCAGGGGGATAGAATCCAGTTCTGTCCAATAGGCAGGGATCATGTAGGCAGGGAGAGTTGCTCCCAGTTCCTTCTTGATAGCCGTAAGGTCTGCCTGCCCTACCACATAGGCAAAGAGGGCATTTTCTCCGGCAGGATTCTTCCCTACCACAACGGCACAATCCTTTACCCCTTGGCATTGACGGAGAACACTTTCGATCTCTGCCAATTCAATGCGGAAGCCTCGGATCTTTACCTGCTCATCTATACGACCCATAAAGTCCACCGTTCCGTCCGGGAGCCACCGTGCCAGATCTCCGGTACGGTAAAGCTTCCCTGGGCCAAAGGGATTGGGGACAAACTTAGCTTCTGTCAGTTCGGGTCTGTTCAGATATCCTGCGGCGAGACCCTCGCCCCCGATACACAGTTCCCCGGGAACACCGATACCGCAGAGGGAATCTCCCTGCATGATATATACTTGAGTATTATGAACCGGGGTGCCAATGGGGATCATTCCTTCTTTTCCGTAAGGAATGGTATACCGCAAGGCTATGACCGTTGCCTCTGTGGGGCCGTAGCAGTTGGTCAAACGGAGCTTGGGATTCCGTTCCAGCAAGATCCTGACATGCTCCTCGGACACCCGTTCCCCACCGAAGGAGATGGCATGGATCCCGTCAAACATGGAAGGATCGTAGCTGACAAACTGATTAAACAATGCAGTGGTAATAAACTGCATATTGATTTGATTTTGGATAAGATATTTCCGGAACGCCTCGCTGTCCAGCAGAAGTTCCTGAGGGATCATGTGGAGACAGCCGCCGTTTATTAAGGTGCCCCAAATTTCAAAGGTAGAGGCATCAAAGACCA
>JAZMZW010000055.1:0-1502 GCA_045586205.1 Faecousia sp.
CATTTTATCCATTACGGTATAGAAGAAGGCCGCTCGGCAAGCCCCTTCTTTGATGTAAAGTACTACGCCAATCAAAACAGCCAACATATGACAGATACCTTCCGTGGGGATTATGTGAAAGCCTTTGAAGATTTCCTGAAAAACTACACCACCACGAATTATCTGCGTCTGTCTCAGCATTTCGATCCCAAGGTTTATGCCGCAAACCATAAGGAACTGGCTGCTCAGGGCTATACCTCCGTATTTTCCCTGCTGAAGCACTACGCCCAAAATGGCTATCCCATGGGAGAAATCGCCACACAGGACTATCCCTCTGACGACGGCAGAACCTACCATAAGAATTGTACCTTTACGCAAGCCGTGGCTCCCACCTGTACCGAAGCCGGGAAGAGCATAGGAGTACAGTGCAATACCTGCGGTACGGTTTTGGTACAGCAAACTTCCGTCCCGGCTAAGGGACATACCGAGGTCATTGACTCTGCAGTTGCTCCCACCTGCACCGCAACCGGTCTGACAGAAGGAAAACACTGTTCTGTATGTTCTGCAGTTCTCACCGCTCAGGAAGAGATCCCTGCAACCGGTCACAGCTACACTTACACAAAGGTTGACGACCAAAACCATCGTATCGGTTGTGAAAACTGTGCTCTGTCCGAAACCGCTCCCCACAGCTATAAAGACAGCTTCTGCATCTGCGGAGCAGAAGAGGCAAAAGAACCTGTATTGGAAACCGGTTGGAAGATCGGCCATACCCTAAACTTAGCAAGTGATATTTCCGTTACCATGGCAATCAGCAAGGCTTCTCTCAGCGGTTTTGATATGGATACGGTTTACGTTCTTTCCCAACGGGATGTTTACGAAGGGAATGTAAAAACCGGCGTAAAGACCGTAGAGATCCGTCCGGAGGATAAGGGAAGCTACTATTATTTCACCCTGAACGGTCTCACTGCAGTGAATATGAACGACGTGATCCGCTCCGTACTCTACGGCACCAAGGACGGACAGGTACACTATTCTCCCGTTGACGAGTACAGCATTGCAACCTATGCCTACGCCCAGATGAATAAGGCAAATGCTGCCTTAAAACTGAAAACTCTCTGCGCTGAACTACTCCGCTACGGTGGAAAGGCACAGGTCTTTAAGGGCTACCGCACAGATGCTCTCGTAGATGCCGACATGACCGAGGGGCAGAAAGCCTTCCTGAGTGATATGGAAGCTGTTACCTTCGGGAATACCAATACCACGGATCACATCCCAACAACCAACGCTGTGCAATGGCTGGGCAAGTCCTTGGATTTAGCATCGAAAGTCAGCATTAAGTTCATCTTCTCTCTCGGCTCTTACACCGGATTAACAGAGGATCTGCAGATGAAAGTCACCTACAAGGACATTAACGGCAAGGACAAAGAACTGAGCATTTCCGAAATAGAAGCCTATAATCCCAGCCGCGGCTACTATGCCTTCACCTTAGATTCTCTCCTTGCCGCCGAACTTCGTTCTGTGCT
>JAZMZW010000056.1:0-12353 GCA_045586205.1 Faecousia sp.
TTCTTGGCTTGCTGTTTCTTAATTACTTTGTTGCATTGATATACGGTTACCTTGTTGGCTCTGAAATACTTTGCTTCCTGCCGGAGGCCTTACTTTCTTGTGTCGACAAGAAAGTAAGCAGGGACTAGAAGTAATGATATACCTGCGGTATGATATATCTTCGATATGTGTCATGAATTGATGCGGGGCATCATGATTTCTCGCTACGCTCCATGATTTGAATTGCCAAAAAACAATGTGCCGTAAGGCACAAATCATGCCGCAAGGCAAATCATGGCATAGCCAATTCATGCCCGACAGGGCAATTCATTCTCGTGCTGAAAGCACGATAAACCGGAATTGGGCGACCGGATGATTTGCCTGCGGTGTGAATTGTGGATGGGGCTGTGGGGTAACCTTTGCATTTTTGAAAAATTTATGATATACTGTTAAAAAGAGAAAATTCCCGGAGCAAAGTCCCGTTTATTGGACAGTGTGTTTGCTATACTATAGATAAATAGACAAATCACTGAAAGGGGAACGGAATTATGTTCTGGAATATTGTTAGCGAAAGAGGTTATTATGCAGTTTACGCCAATGGGGAGCTGTTGTTTACCGCAGATACCAAGGGCGAGGCTATGGAGGAAATGGAACAATGGGAGAACGGACTTATCGCCTGACTCTGAGCTATGACGGCACTCGTTTCCGTGGGTGGCAGAGACTGCCCGGTGGGAACACCATCCAAGGACGGGTGGAGGCTGTGCTATCGGAAATTTTTGATCAAGACATAGAGATCCACGGAAGCGGACGGACAGATGCAGGGGTCCATGCGTTGGGGCAGGTTGCCTCCTTCCGTGCCCCCCAATACGACTGTGACAGGCTGTTGGCAAAGCTCCGGCATAAGCTCCCGGAGGATATCGGCGTTCTGTCGGTGGAATATGCCCCCGACCGCTTCCATGCCCGTCTCAGCGCAGTGGAGAAAACCTACCAATACCGTGTGTGGAACTCCCCTACCCCCGATGTCTTCGGCAGGCTGTACCGCGCCCAGATCTCCCAAAAGCTGGATCTTGAGAAAATGCGCCGGGCTATGGCACTGTGCCTGGGCCGCCATGATTTTCTGGCCTTCTGCTCCAACAAGCATTTCAAGAAATCCTCAGTCCGGGAGCTGAGAGCCTTTGACCTGTCTGTGCAGGGAGAGGAGTTGTGCTTCACCCTCAGAGCCGACGGCTTCTTATACAATATGGTCCGTATTCTGGTAGGCACTGTTCTGGAAGTGGGACAGGGTCTCCGTGAGCCGGAAAGCATCCCCCTGCTTTTCTCCCGTCGGCTGCGGGAGGAGGCGGGCGAAACCGCCCCTGCTCGGGGCTTATGTCTGATGGAGGTAAGCTATGAACATTCAGATCTTCGGAAAGAGTAAGTGCTTCGACACCAAGAAAGCAGAAAGATATTTCAAAGAACGGCGGATCAAGTACCAGTCCATTGATCTGCTCCGCTACGGCATGTCCAACGGAGAGTTTGAAAGTGTCCTCCGTGCCATCGGCGGTATCGACAATCTCATTAACTGGGACAAGAAAGATCCCGACATTGACCTGATGAAATACATGGATGACAAAATCGCCAAGGAGGACAAGGTATTCGATCGGGTGGAGCTTATGAAGACCCCCATTGTCCGCAACGGCAAGAAGGCCACTGTGGGCTACTGTCCGGAAGTGTGGGCAACATGGGAATGAGCATCCGCATCCCTCCGGAGGTTCGTGGGGTACTCATGCGACTCAAGCGCAGGGGCTATGAGGCCTATGCCGTAGGTGGCTGTGTCCGTGACAGTCTTCTGGGGCAGAAACCGCAGGATTGGGATATCTGTACCTCTGCCCTGCCGGAGGAGACCCAAAGCTGTTTTGACCACTGCGTCCTTACGGGAGCAAAATACGGCACCGTTACCGCCCTTTTGGGAGATCATGCCTATGAGATCACCACCTTCCGTGCGGAGGTGGGCTATGGGGACAACCGTCACCCCGATGAGATCCGCTTTCTGAACTCTCTGTATGAGGATCTGGCACGACGGGATTTTTCCATCAATGCTATGGCGGCAGATGCGGACGGCAATGTGACCGATCACTTTGACGGTCTCCACGACCTGCGTCATGGTCTGATCCGCTGTGTAGGTGAGCCTAAGAAGCGTTTTGAAGAAGATGCTCTGCGGATCCTGCGGGGCCTGCGCTTTGCCTCCCGTCTGGGCTTCTCCATAGAGCCGAGGACTGCCCAAGCCATCCATGAGGAAAAAGACCGCCTGCTCCACGTCTCCTCCGAACGACTGCGGAAGGAGCTGAAGGGACTCCTGTGCGGACAGGGTGCTGTGGAGATCCTGCAGGAATTTTCCGATGTACTGTGTGTGATCCTGCCGGAGCTGAAGCCCTGCGTGGGCTTTGTACAGCACAATCCCCATCACATCTACGATGTCTATACCCACAGCCTCCATGCCCTGTCCCACTGCCGTGAGACGGAGATTCTGGCACTGGCGGCTCTGCTCCACGATATCGGCAAGCCCACGACCTTCTCCCGTGACGAAGCCGGTGTGGGACACTTCTACGGCCATGCAGAGGAAAGTGAGAGGCTGTGCAGACAGCTTCTCCACCGTCTGCGTTACGACAATCAGACCATTAACCATGTAAGCAAGCTGGTGGGACTCCATAGTACCCTATTTCAGCCTATCACGGAAAAGCGTATGCGCAGACTCCTGAGCAAGCACGGAGAGCCCCTCCTGCGGGAGCTGATCCTCCTGCGCAGAGCCGATGTTCTTGGGAAAGGCATCGGAGATCCTGTGGCTTTGGAGGCCACTCTTGAGGAGTTCCGCCAAATGTTGGACAGACTGCTGACCCAAGAAGGACGCTTCACCATGGCGGATCTGCAGATCAACGGCAATGATCTGTTGGCAATGGGTCTGCCCCACGGGAAGCTCATCGGTCAGGTCCTCCACTTCCTTTTTGACCAAGTTATTGAGGGGCAATGCGCCAACGAACGGGATGCACTTGTGGAAAATGCACAAACTTACCTGTCCCAAATAGATTTCCATTGACATCCGTGTCGACATGGGGTAGAATGGTTTTTACAACACTGTTTATGTGATAAACCTAGCTTTTCGGAGGAAAACCTATGAAAAACTTTATGATAAAAGGCAATATTTGCCATTCTTCTGCAGAGGGCACGATCCTTTGCTTCCCTAATTCCTATCTGGTATGTGAAAACGGCCTGTGCGCCGGTATCTACCCCGAGATCCCCGAGGCTTATGCAAGCTTCCCCCTGACGGATCTGGGGGATCAGATCGTGATCCCCGGTCTGTCCGACCTCCATGTACACGCACCTCAGTTCTCCTTCCGCGGTCTGGGTATGGATATGGAGCTTCTGGATTGGCTGAACACCTACACCTTCCCCGAGGAATCCAAGTATGCGGATCTTGCCTATGCAGACCGTGCCTACGGCCAGTTTGCAAGCTATCTGGGCAAGAGCATGACCACCCGTGCGGTGATCTTCGGCACCATCCATGCCCCTGCCACCACCCTGCTCATGGAAAAGCTGGAAGCCAGCGGTGTGGTCAGCTATGTGGGTAAGGTCAACATGGATCGCAACAGCCCGGACTATCTCCGTGAAGTCAACGCACAGGCTTCTCTGGATGCAACGGAGGAATGGATCTGCAACACCCGTTCCCGTTTTTCCAATACGTATCCCATCATTACCCCCCGTTTTGTCCCCTCCTGCACCGACGAGCTGTTGGCAGGTCTGGGCAAGCTGGCTGAGGCCTACAAGATCCCTGTCCAGAGCCACCTGTCCGAAAATCTCGGAGAGATCGCATGGGTCAAGGAGCTGCAACCGGATGCCAAGTTCTACGGGGATGCCTATGACCGCTTCGGTCTCTTCGGTGGCAATGTTCCCTGCATCATGGCACACTGTGTCCATTCCGGCGAGGAGGAACTGAAGCTCATGAAGGAGCGTGGAGTCTACATTGCCCACTCTCCCCTGTCCAACACCAATCTGGCCTCCGGCGTAGCCCCCATTACCAAGTATATGGAAGAGGGTTTGTGTGTGGGTATGGCATCGGATGTTGCCGGCGGTGACGACCTGAACCTCTTCGGTGTCATGGCAGGTGCAATGCGTGCCTCCAAGCTCCGCTGGAGATTGCAGGATCAGAATGTCAAGCAAATGTCTGTGGATCAGGCCTTCTATCTGGCTACCCGTGGAGGTGGCGGATTCTTCGGCAAGGTCGGTGCTTTTGACAAGGGCTACGAATTTGACTGCGTGGTACTGGATGACAGCACCATTCTCCATCCTCAAGAGCTGAGCCTCCGTTCCCGTCTGGAACGTTGCTTCTACTTAGCAGACGAACGGCACATTTCCGCCAAGTATGTCCGCGGAACAAAAACCCTTTAAGAAAAAAATCGGGAGGAACTCCGCAGGGAGTTCCTCCTTTATGCTTATTTGATTCAGGCTTCTTGACTGCAGGGTCTGAGGACTTGTGCAATAAAGTCCTGCTGTTCCAGCAAATGCTTGCAAGCCAGACTGTAGTGCATCCACTTGCCGTTCTTCCGTGCCTCTACGATCCCGGACCGGCAAAGGATGTGCATATGGTGGGACAGAGTGGGCTGGCTGATCTCCAGCTCCTCCAGAAGCTCACAGGCACAGCGTTCTCCCTGACAGAGCATGCGGAGGATCTTCACACGGTTTTCATCCCCAAGAGCCTTAAAAAACTCTGCGATTTTTCTGTCTTCTCCCATTTCCCTATCCTCCTGTTAGTTCTTTTCTAAAATCATATCATAGCCACTCCCCTTTGTCAAGGCTCATGTAAAATCTTTGTAAAATCCCCCTATTTATAAAAAATCCCCTCTTTCCCTGTAGGAAGGAGGGGATTTATGCTTCACGAGAAATCTTAGCTTTCTACGATTTCCAGAACTTCCATGGGGCAGTTCTTGACGCAGATGCCACAGGCAATGCACTTTGCGGCGGCGGCCATGCCTTCTTCAAAGACCATGACGCCGAAGGGACAGGCGGCCTTGCACTTGCCACAGCCGATGCACAGCTTCTTGTTGATCATATAGATGCCGGTCTTGGGGTTCTGGGTAATGGCACCCTGATCACAAGCAGCGGCGCACTTGCCACACTGGACACAGGTCATGGGACGAACCTTGCCTGCACGCTCCACGATCTGAACGCAAGACTTATCTTCATGGAATTCCTTATGGAAGGCTACAGAGCAAGCACGGACGCACTCTAAGCAAGCCATGCACTGAGAGCCTTTTTTCACCATTAACTTCTTCATTATATGTACTCCTTTTTCTGTTTGAAGTGATATCCCTTATATTATACTCAAAAATCCAAGAAAATCAAGCACAGAAAGAGATTCTTCCGTCTTAATCCTCAAATCCGTTGGGATTCTTGGACTGCCAGTTCCAAGTATCACGGCACATATCGTTTTGATCCCTCCGGGCAGTCCAGCCTAAAAGCTCTGCACTCTTGGCAGGGTCGGCATAGCAGGTAGCCAGATCACCGGGACGGCGAGGGCCGATGGCATAGGGTACCTTGACGCCGTTGGCAGACTCAAAGGCCTTGACCATGTCCAGCACGCTGTAGCCCGTGCCTGTGCCCAGATTGAAGACAGCTTCACCCGTATGCTCACACAGATACTTCATAGCCGCCACATGACCCCGAGCCAGATCCACCACATGGATGTAGTCACGGACACCGGTGCCGTCGGGAGTGTCGTAGTCATCACCGAAGACGCTGAGCTTCTCCCGCTTGCCGATAGCAGTCTGGGAAATATAGGGCATGAGGTTGTTGGGGATGCCGTTGGGATGCTCACCGATAAGACCGCTGGCATGAGCGCCTACGGGGTTGAAGTAGCGCAGAAGCACCACAGACCATTGGGGGTCTGCCTTGGCAATATCACGGAGGATCTGCTCGCCCATGTACTTTGTCCAGCCGTAGGGGTTGGTGCAGTTGCCGGTCTTGGAGTCCTCCCGCAGGGGCATGGGGTTATCCCCGGAGTAAACCGTAGCGGAGGAGGAGAAAATGATCCTCTTGACCCCGTGACGAGCCATGACCTTGCAGAGGGTCATGGTGGAGCACAGGTTGTTCTCATAATATTCCAGAGGAATGGCGCAGGATTCTCCTACAGCCTTGAGACCTGCAAAGTGGATGGCGCAGTGGATGTCCTGCTCGGCGAAGATTTTCTCCAGCAGGGCTTCGTCTCTCACATCCCCTTCATAGAATTTCACAGCCTGACCGGTGATCTCCTTCACCCGTTCCAGACTCTTGGGGTTGGAGTTGCGGAGATTGTCGATGACAATGGGAGTATGCCCCTCCCCGATCAGCTCCACACAGGTATGGGTGCCGATATAGCCGGCGCCACCGGTAACCAGTACATTCATTTGCGTACCTCCCGAATAATTTCTTCCATCTGAGGCATTTTCGCCTCCATATCCGCAACCAGAGTCAACTGGGTACGGCTTCTGTCCAAATTCTGTCCCGGACGGTGGGTTTTAAAATAAGTATCTCCCTTGAGGTAGTCTGTGAGGAAGCGCAGACCGCACTCCAGAGTCATCATCTTTGCTCCAACAGGGAGCATTTGGATCTCCGTTTCCGTAAGGCTGTCACCGCAGGCAGAGAGGAAGCCCTCTGTAAAGGTGCGGTACAGCTCCAGATCCATAGAAACCTTGCTTAGATCCTGCTCATCCTCCGCGGCAGTAGCGGCACCGAAGCGGATGGAGTCACCGAAGTCATAGAGAGCAGAGCCGGGCATAATGGTATCCAAGTCAATGACGCACAGAGCCTTCCGTGTATCATAGTCCAGCATAACATTGTTGAGCTTGGTATCGTTGTGGGTCACACGCAGGGGCAGTCTGCCGTCTGCCAGACGGTCCACGATGCAACCTGCTTCGGCTTCACGGGCAAGGTAGAAGTCGATTTCCGGACGGCAGAGCTTTGCTCTGTCCATGCAATCGGCATCCAGTGCCTCATGGAATTGGCGGTAGCGATCCACGGTGTTGTGGAAATTGGCAATGGGCTCATGGAGCTGTGCGGCAGGGAACTGTGCCAGCGCCTTCTGGAATGCACCGAAGGCAATGGCACTCTGACGGAATTCCTCAGGGGATTCCGCCTTCTGTAAGCAGATGCTGTTATCCACAAAGGGAAACAGTCTCCAATGTTCTCCTTCGGAGTCCACGAAGCTATTCTTGCCGTCCTTGGTCAGCACCAGACGGAGACAGGCTCTGGGGTCATCGGTTCTTTCGGACAGGAACTTGGTCACAGCGCCGATGTTCTCCATAAGCTCATGGGGACGGGTGAAGATCCGACTGTTGACTCTCTGAAGAATGTACATACAGCCACTGTCACAGGCAATGGCGTAGGTATCGTTAATGTGACCGCAACCGTAACGGCCGGTGTAAATGGGAGTACCACGGAGGGGGAAAGCCTGTAAGGCCTGTTCCAAGGTGGTCATATTGTTTACCTCCACAGATATTCGGGGTACTTGCCTGCATCCTTCATAGCCTGAACAGCGGCTACCACAGAGGGAAGATCCTCCTTGTAGGTCACACCGTGCCAGCGGGCAGCGGAGCTAAGGACACGGATAGTGCCGGTGTTCTCTGCGATCATGTCACTGACAATGAGGGGCAGGAAGAATTCTGCCTTCAGGGGGTTGGAGGGCATGGTGTTGCTGAGGAAGTCCCGGAACTTTGCCTCAAAGCCGTCCAGAGCCTCTTTGCGGAAGCCCCAGAGGTTCATAGAAACCAGACTGTCCATAGGCAGTTCCACATAGGTCTCCCCATCCTCTGTATAGGCCGCACCCTCGCCCCGCTTGACGATTTTGGTGCGTTCCACAATATCCTTCAGGAAGCCATTTTCATCACAGGTGCAGACACCTCGGGCAACGGAGCCGTTCTCCGTCAGGGTGTTACTCAGATGATAGCCCACCATAGCATGCTCTGTGGGAGCACGATCCTCGGACAGGAACTTGGCAATGACCTCAAAGGCCTCCTTGCCGTAGAAATCGTCTGCATTGATGACAGCAAAAGGTCCTTCAATGACGTGACGGGCGCACCAGACTGCATGGGCAGTGCCCCAAGGCTTCACGCGCTCTTCGGGAATGGAATAGCCCTCGGGAAGCTGATCCAGGCTCTGGTAAGCGTAGACCAGTTTCACATGCTCACGAAGACGGGAACCGATGGCGGCCTCGAAATCTTCTTCAAATTCTTTCTTAATGACACAGACCACACGACCGAAGCCGGCACGCACTGCATCGTAGATGGAATAGTCCATAATAATATGTCCCTGTGCATCCACAGGGGTGATCTGCTTCATACCACCGAAGCGGCTACCCATACCGGCAGCCATGATCACAAGGGTCGGTTTTTTCATAAACCCGTCCTCCTATTTCATGTTGATAGTATCTATATTAGTGTATATTGGTGCAGAATGCAAGTGGAAAAATAGAAATTCATTGGAAATGACTAAAATATCCCCGAAAAACCGTAAATTTTTCTTTTTTCCTATACTCTGCACAGAAGACAGGCAAGGGGCATATGGTAGAAGGAAAGGAGGTATGTACATGGATCCCTATGATTCCTCGGCTGTCCGCAAGGTGTGGGAAAGGGTCAGACTTTGCCACGAACAGCTTCTCAGCTCCATGATCGCAGAGGAGACCCAGGTTCGGGACTTCTTCCGCAGACTTGGGGGACAGCGAACTCCCCCGGGTAAGGACTTCCTGTCCATAGCCGCACAGGAGGAACAGCATCTGCGGCAATTGGCTGAGCTGTATCGCAAAAGCTTCGGTACAGAGCCACCTGCAGAGCGCCTTGCTCCCCTGAAATACGGAAGCCTTGCCCAGGCACTTTCTGCCCAAAGAGAGAAGGCCTTGTCAAGAGCTCAAAGCTACCAAAGGGCCGCCGCTCATTTCTCTGCCAACAGTGAGCTGTTCCTCAGCCTGTCCCATGAGGAGGAGCTCCTTGCCCAAAGGCTACAGAGCCTGTGGCAGAGGCAAAGAACGCCTCGCAGAGCCTATAGACCATAAAGAAAAAAGAGCCTGTCACGGGAGGAGCATCTCCCCGACAGGCTCTGTTTTTCTGTTTCTTAAAGGGTCAGGTGGATCTCCCGATCTCCGTCCTTCAGTACAAAGTCTTCGTTGATCAGCAGACCGTCCCGTTTGAGGGCGAGGGTCATGGCTTCCATTTCCGAGGTCAGATCTACCAGATCCTTCTCATGAAGGGCTTCACTCTGCCGTTCCATAGCGGACTGCAATTCCCGCAGCCATGCCATGGTCTTGAGGGTGAAGTCATCCCGTACCGCATCTTCCTCCTCCTTGCGGAGGTAGCCCAGAATGACCTTGCCGAAGCCGGGAAGATAGTAGTTCAGGAATTGTTGCATCCGTCCGATGTCCGCAGGTCTTCTCTGCAAGGCATTGAGGATCTGATCCATTTCTGCACAAACATCCTCACTGCGTTTGCGGACATTGGGATCGCCGATCCGTGAAGCGATGCCACGGAGCTCCATGAGCTTGCTCCTGCCCTTGTTGAGGATCTGCATCTGCTCAGGTGTGCAACGGTTCTGCTCCTCTTGGGGCTTGCTCCCCCCTACCGCCTGCTGTGTGGGGGTGCTGCCTCCTGTATGGGCGGTGTAGGGCTTGTTCTGTGTCCCTGCAGAGGGAGTGCTTTCCCCCTTGTTGGATTTCTTGCTGAAATAGATCACCAAGAAAATCAGCAGACCCACTGCCAGAGCCATGATCCCAAGGACAGTGAGCATGATCTTGAAGATCATGGGAAGCATCTGCCGAAGAACCAGCAATGCCAGAAATCCAATGGGGATCAGAAGCCACAGGCCACAACCCGATGATTGTTTTCGGTTCATAAAATGCTCGCTTTCCTATGAATGAATTCAGCCCTCGGAGGGATTGCCCAGAAGCTTGTTCCGCAGGGCGGCCTCGATCTTTGCGATCTCTACCTCTGCCTCGGCACGCTTCTGCTTGCCTTCGGTCTGGATCTTCAGGACCTCATCCAAAGTGCTGATGAGTTGTTCGTTGGTGTAGCGGACAGTTTCCAGATCCACAATGCCCCGTTCGCTTTCCTGTGCCACCTCAATGGTACCCAGCTTCAGTGTCTCGGCATTCTTCCGCAGAAGCTCGTTGGTCATGTTGGTGACCTCACGCTGTGCCTCAAGGGCGCGGCGGGAATGCTCCATACCCAGAGCCAGAACCATCTGGTTCTTCCACAGGGGAATGGTATTGTTCAGGGTGGACTGGATCTTCTCTGCCAACAGAGAATGGTTGTTCTGGATCAGACGGATCTGGGGACCCATCTGGATGCTGATGGTTCTGGTGAGCTGAAGGTCGTGGAGCTTCTTCTCAAAGCGGTCACACAGGGCGGCATAGTCATTGGCAGCCTGTGCATCGTGAGCCTGTCCGCTGAGACGGGCCTTCTCCTGCATTTCTGCCAGGGTGGTACTACGCTCCAGAGCCAGCTTCTGCTTGCCTGCCAGAATATACATGGTCAGTTCCTTGAAATAGGTCAGGTTGGCCTCATACATCTTGTCAAAGCCCACAATGTCCACCATCAGACAGTTCTGATGATTGCTCAGCTCTGTGGAGATCCGATCCACATTCTTCTCCACTGTGTCATAACGGGTCTGCATACGGGACAGCTTGTTACCTGCCTTGCGGAACAGGCCAAGGAAGCCACCCTCTTCGTCTTCGGAGGAGAAACCACGGAGCTCTCCAATGAGGGAAGAGATCATTTCCCCTGTCTGGCCCAGCTCCTTGGTACGGATCTCGGAAAGGATGGTATCGGAAAAGTCGGAGATCTTCTTCTGAGATGCGGCACCGTACTGCATGATGATGGCAGTGTTATGCAGATCGATCTTCTGAGAAAATGCATCGACCATGTTCTGTTCCTCAGGAGTCAACACGATCTCCGGCTGTTCTGCGGGAGCGGGGGCAGGTGCCAATTCCCGGGTAGGCTCTTGCTCCAGGCCCAGATCCAAAACAATGGGTTCTTGCGTATCAAACATAGTTGCTACCTCCTTATATAAGCTTATTTATCTTATATTACCATATTCTCCGACAGGGTGCAAGGGCTTGTGAGAAAAAACAAAAATTTCTTTTCCTAATAAACTACAAAAAGGGGACGGCCGAAGCCGTCCCCTTGGGGGTTTTTGTTTGGCTTATTCCGGTTAAGGATCAGCCGAGCATGAAGCGCATGAGGATGGTAGCCATCTCAGCACGGGTTGCGGTGCCGGTGGGATTCAGCTTGCCCTGGCTGTCGCCCTTGAACAGGCCGTTTGCAACTGCCCAGTTCATAGCATTTTCTGCATAGGAGCTGATGTCTCCTGCATCGGTGAAGGTCAGTTCGTTTTCAACGATCTCCTCGCCGCAGAGTCTCCACAGGATGGTAGCGATCTGCTCACGGGTCACATAGTCGTGAGGAGCAAACTTGTTGCCGCCAACACCCAGAACAACGCCTTCTGCTGCTGCCCATGCAACAGCCTCGGTGTACCAGCTGTTTGCGGAAACATCGATGAAGCTGCTTGCATTTTCAGCCTCGGGGCTGCCGCAGGCACGCCACAGGACAGTGACAAGCATTGCACGGGTCACATTGCCCATGGGATCGAACTCGGTAGCGCTGATGCCGTTCATGAGGCCGTTGGCATACATGAACTTCACGCCGTCATAGTACCATGCGGACTTCACAACATCGGTGAAGGGCAGTACCAGAGGATTCTCGGGATCTTCCACGCCACAGACGGTGCAGAAGTGATCTTCGTAAGTATGCTCACCGGTTGCGGGGATGACTTCCTGTGCAACCAGAGTTTCCTTACAAACTTCGCAGTACTTGCCTTCGGTCAGACCTTCATCAACGCAGGTAGCTGCATAGCCTTCTACGGTAACTTCGGTGTGGCCGGTTGCGGGGACGACTTCCTGAGCAACCAGAACGGTGCCACAGGTCTCGCAGTGCTTGCCCTCGGTCAGACCGGTCTCGGTGCAGGTAGCTGCAACAGCCTCGTCAATGACCTCGGTGTGTCCGGTTGCAGGAATAGCTTCTTCAGTGGTAGCGCCACACTCGGTGCAGGTGTAGGTCTTTACGCCTTCAGCCTCGCAGGAAGCCTCGGTAGTGACCTCGCCCTCGTTCCAGTAGTGGGGGCATTCGGTGAAGATGGTGATACGGCCTTCGCCGTTGATGTCGCCGTAGTTAGCACCCAGAACGCTGTTGTCAGCCTTGATGGTAGCATCGGGGAAGGACTTTGCGTAGTTAGCCAGTACCATGTAGTCTTCCATGACATAGTCCTTGACATTAGCTGCGCCGTCGAACATTGCGAAGCCGTCGCCCAGGTCACGGAGAGTG
>JAZMZW010000057.1:0-20335 GCA_045586205.1 Faecousia sp.
AAACGGAATATATATACTTTATCAATTTTATGCGTTAAAGTCAAGCAGAATTTTGCATTTTTATATATTTTTTCGTCCGAATTATGATAATATGTACCGTTACACGATAATCATTCTTTGCTTATACCATGATTCCATAAAAAAATGGCGGGAGAACTCTCCCGCCGGGTGTTGATCAGCAAACTATTTTCAGCCCTTCAAGGCTGGATTCATATAGTAAATGTTCTTCTCATTCAGTTTTTCCCGCAGTCGCTCCATAGCCTCCCCAAAACGTTGGAAATGGACGATTTCTCTGGCACGAAGAAACTTGATCACATCGTTCACATCGGGATCGTCGGACAGACGGAGAATATTATCATAGGTAGTACGAGCCTTCTGCTCTGCTCCCATATCCTCCGCCAGATCCGTAATGGGGTCACCCTTAACTTGCATCATGGCCGCAGACCAGGGAGTGCCGGAGGCCGCCTGAGGATAGACCCCTTGGGTATGATCCACAAAATACGGAGCGAAGCCGTCGCTCTTTCTCTGCTCATCCGTAAGATTTCTGGTAAGCTGATGGACAACGGTCCCCACCATCTCCAGATGCCCTAGCTCCTCAACCCCAATATCCGTCAGTAAGCCCTTCAGTTCCGGGTAGGGCATGGAATATCTCTGGGATAAATACCGCAGAGAGGCTCCGAGTTCTCCGTCCGGTCCACCATATTGACTTATAACAATACTTGCAAGCTTAGGATTGCAGTTTTTGATCTTCACAGGGTATTGCAGTTTCTTCTCATAGACAAACATGGCGCTTAACCTCCCATCTTGTTGGCTTCATAATCCCAAGGCCAGGGATCCTGTAACCATTGGTAGCTGTCTTGCTCTGCGGCAGCCTTCTGGGTCAGCGGGCCATGAAGAGCCTCGTATTTCTCCCGTCCCATTTGGTACAGGGCGGCATAACTTTTCATGAGGGAGAAAGCCTCTGTGTCATCCTTGTGGGTGTCCAGATATTCCCCCAGTTCCGTAATGGCAAAGCAAAGTGACTGCAATTCCTGCAGGTGGGTATTGCTGAGACTGCCTTCGTTGCCCATACCGTGATAGGGCAGATCCAAGCCCGGAAACAACGTTCCCCGAACCGCTCCCTTATCGGCGGCATAGGTGGGTGGGTTGTTCCTCTGGAATGGCACATAGGGATTTGCCAAAGGTGCTTCCGCAGGTAAGATGCCCATACCACCGCTAGACATGGCATTGGTATCCCTCCGATCTCTGAGATCGCAACGATCACAGGTGCTTCCCTTCATTCTTTCACCTGTGTCGGCACAGTCCCATACCCGTGATTGAACTCTCATTTCCAATCTACCTTCCTCCTTTCGGGATTCCTGATCCCGAAGCATCCTATGCAAGAAGGAGTCCCTGCGTTCCAAAATCCTACATTTTTCTGTTGTCGGCTTCCCTGTTTCAAGAGTCCTTCCCATAAAATCAAAACGGCTACCGACACAGGTCGGTAGCCGGGGTATTTAAGAATAAAGGAAAATTTCCTTTGGATAGAACACTCAGTTATTTTTGAATTTCTTCCGGTTTCTGCTCTTTTTTCTGCAGATGTATCTTTTTTTGTTCCCGTTTCTCCGTAGCCTCCCGGAAGAGTGCATAGGCAGAGGCGGTAATGGGAACACCCAGAAGCATACCCACAGGCCCTGCAAGGCTGCCACCAACGGTAACACCTGCTAAAACCCAAATGCCGGGGAGATTGATCTGACTTCCCATGACCTTGGGATAAATCAGATTGCCTTCCACCCACTGCAAGACGCAGAGGAAAATAATAAAAATCAAAGCCTTAACAGGATCCACAGTCAGGATCATAAAAGCACCCACACCGGCACCTGCAAAGGCACCCACAACAGGGATCAGAGCAGACACACCCACCAAAGTACCTACCATGGGGGCATAGGGAATCTTCAGGATCAGCATACCGATCATACACAAAGAGCCAAGGATCAGTGCTTCCAAGGTCTGACCGGAAACAAAGCTACGAAAGTTGGCGCCGATCACACGGGATGCATGGAGCATCCATTCCGCAGGCTTGGCAGGAACCCAAACCTTGACTAGGCGCTTTGCCTGTCTCTTGAGGGTATCCTTAGAGAAAAGAATATAGAAAGAAAAAGCCATAGCCATGAAGAAATTGAACACACCGCCGACCACAGAGGTGATAGTTCCCACAGTGATATTGATGATATTACCGCTCTGATCCTTCAGCCAATTCTGCGCCGTCAGCAGCAGAGCATCCCAGTCCACAGACAGAAGCTGTTTGCCGAAGGGCAATTCCGCAAGCTCCGCAGGAGTCATGGATTCAAACTTGCCTAAATAAGAGATTATCGTATCCTTCAGTAGCATGAGGGCACTGATCAATTCGGGGATAATCAACCAAACCACACCCACTACGATGCCAATGATCATCATCAAGGCACTGAGGAAGGCCAGGGGTCTGCGCAGAGCATCAAAAAACTTCCTCTTGGCTTTGGGCCAGTATTTTCGTTCAAAGAAACTCATGGGAACATTGAGGATCAGGGCAATGACCATACCCAGAACCAGTGGCATAACCAAACGAACAGCCCACATAAAAGCTCTGGACAGAGTGTGAATATTCTGCAATGCAAGGAAGATAACAATGCAGGTGGCAATAATACCGATGATCCATTTGGTAACAAATTTCTTCTTATTGGGATTCCAGTCCATAAAACTACACTTCCTTCCGTATATGTATCTTTATCATACTACAAACATATGAACAAATTATAAATTTCCCTCTTTCAATAAAAAAGTTTTTACTGAAACAGGGAAGAAAGCACACAGCCCTCTCCCCCGTTTCAAACAGTATGGAATTACACAACTCCAAGGAACTTCAACACACAGAGAACGATGCCCACAAGGCCATAGATCTCCATAAGTGCGCCCACCAGAGAGAAGATGATGCCGATTACGGGGATGGAGGCCAGAACGCCGATGAGCCAGCCAACTACGGCACAAACGACAAGAAAGATCACAAGCTGAACAATGAAAGAGATCACATTGCCCTTCTGGATCTTAAAGGGGGTGGGCCAGAATTGCTTCAGGTACTTCATGGAAGAATCTCCTTTCTTTCTATATTAAATTAAGTATAGCAAGAGGAGGAAAGAAATGCAAGGCTTCAGGACAGAGAATTGAAAATATTTTGATTTATGATTTGACAAATCCTATTAAATAAGGTAAACTTATGGAAGAAGCTTCCTTCCATTTGGAGGCTCAGCAGAAGAAATGTCCTTGCCCGTGGGCATTTCCTGCAAAAATTTGGAAACAAAAAGGAGATACACTATGAAACATCGCATTCTGTCCCTGTTCCTGTGCCTTTCCATGCTGGTTTCCTTGATTCTCGTTCCCGTCCGTGCAGAGGCAAAGGCAGATGCCGATTCCTATGTACAGGAGGAATTTGAGATCGTAGGCGACTGGGTATGGGGCGAAAATGTCTATTCCCTGGGTGCTGCAAAGATCGTTGATCGCAGTGCCAAAATGGGCGTCACCGACCTGTATATGCTCACCAAGGGCACAGGCGGTAAGCTCAGCTACCTGAAGACCCAATACACCGACGCTCGTGCAAGAACCGACCGTGATGTCATGCAGGAGCTCATCACCGCCGCTCATGCAAAGGGCATCCGTGTCCACGCATGGCTGGTCACTGTGGAAGACCAGTACTACAAGAGCAAGTACCCCACCTCCGGTGTGTACCACTATGTCCGTGGGCAGGACAATGATCGCATCAATCCCTATGATCCCGGCTACCGCACCTACATGTCCAACATCGTCAAGGAGATCGTCTCCGGCTACGATATTGACGGCATCCATCTGGACTACATCCGCTACAACCATCTGGCCAACGGCTGGGGCACCGAGGACTTCAAGGGCGTACAGAAGTACGGCGTCACCGAGGCTCAAGTTCGTTACATGATCAACAAGACCTTCTATCAGGATCAGCTCCCCGCAGGTGATACTGTGGATGCAAACTATGCATTTGACGCCTACAGAAACGGCGATCCCGTTGCTTTGGCCATTGCAAACTACCGTTGCGGTCTGATCAATGATTTCGCAAAGCTTCTGAGAGACACCGCGAAGGCCATTGATCCCGATGTGCTCTTTACCGGCGCACTCATGCCCGAAGGTGGCGTGACCTACGGTAACGAAGACATTGCTTTCGGCGCACTGCACTATGGTCAGGACTACAGCGATGCCGCTGAGATCTATGACTACATCTGCCCTATGGCTTACTCCGCTTCTTATGATGCCGAGAGTAGCTGGATGGCTGACATTGCCAAGTACTCCGTTGAGGTTGGCAACAAGGTCGTCATGGGTCTGCAAAGCTTCTCTCCCCTGCTGACCGCAAAGCTTATGAGTGACATTGAAGCTGTCCGTCACCTCCTTCCCATGGAAGGCATTCTAGGTATCGCACACTTCCGTCACACGCAGTTCAGCTATGCAAAGACCAGCTACAACTACAGCACCGGCACTATGACCATTGACTTCATCAACGCTTCCGAGTCTACTGCCGCCCGTTGGGTCAAGGTAGAAGTTCCCGAAGGCATGAAGATCACCTCCGCTAAGATCACCTCCGGCTTCACCTCCTCCGCCTCCGTATCCATCGCCTCCAACGGCAGAAGCGTCACCTTCGGCAAGACCGGTTCCGGCACCATTCTGAAGGCTCTGGGCGAAGGCAAGCTGACCATCAGCTTCACCGGCAAGCCCAACGATCCCAAGGTTAGAGCCTCTCTGGTTTCCATGGCTCTGGGCGCAAGTGAGACCCGTGTTTACAACGTTTATCAGGATCTCACCGCTTATACCGTAAAGTTCGTTGACCACGACGGTACCGTTCTGGCTACCAAGTCTGCAAAGCAGGGTCAGAGCGTCACCGCTCCCGCTGATCCCGTCCGTTACGGCTACAAGTTCATCGGCTGGGACAAGTCCTTTGAAAATGTCACCTCCAATATGACTGTCACCGCACAGTATGAGAAGGCAAGCATTTCCGGCGAATTCGAGATCGTCGGTGACTGGGTCTGGGGCGAAGATGTCTATAATTTGGGCGCTGAGACCATCGTTGACCGCAGTTACCGTTACGGTGTCACCGATCTGTACATGCTGGCTAAGGGTACCGGCGGTATGCTGAGCTACCTGAAGACTCAGTACACCGATGCCCGTGCAAGAACCGACCGTGACGTTCTGCAGGAGCTCATTGATGCCGCACATGCAAAGGGCATCCGTGTCCACACCTGGCTGGTTACCGTAGAGGACGAGCACTACAAGAGCAAGTTCCCCGAAGCAGGTATGTACCACTATGTCCGCGGACAGGACAACAACCGCCTGAATCCCTATGATCCCGGCTACCGCACTTACATGACCAACATCGTCAAGGAAATTGCTTCCGGCTACGATGTTGACGGCATCCATCTGGACTACATCCGCTACAACCACGTTGCCAACGGTTGGAGCGAGTATGACTGGGAACAGATCGAGAAGCTGGGCGTTACCGAAGAACAGGTACGCTACATGATCAACAAGACCTACTATCAGGATCAGCTCCCCGAGGGCGAGACTGTTGATGAAACCTACCTCTTCAACGCATACAAGAGTGGCGACCCCGTTGCTCTGGCCATTGCCGAGTACCGTACCGGCGTCATTAACGACTTCGCAATCGCCCTCCGCGATGCCGCTAAGTCCGTCAAGCCCGACATCCTCTTCACCGGCGCTCTCATGCCCGAAGGTGGCGTGACCTACGGCACCGAGGATATCTCCTTCGGCGATCTGCACTACGGTCAGAACTACACCGATGCCGCAGAGATCTACGACTACATCTGCCCCATGGCTTACTCCAACTCCTACGAGGCTGAGCCTCAGTGGATGGCTGATATTGCCGAGTATTCCGTCAAGGTTGGCAACAAGGTCGTCATGGGTCTGCAGTCCTTCTACCCCCTGACTTCCACCAACCTCATGGGCGACATCAACGCTGTCCGTAGCCTCCTTCCCATGGAAGGTGTGCTGGGTATTGCACATTTCCGTCACACCCAGTTCAGCTACTCCAAGGCACAGACCAACTACAAGACCGGCGTCATGAACTTCGATATCCTCAACTCCTCCAGTGCAGGCGGTTACCGCTGGTTGCGTATTGATGTTCCCGCAGGTATGAAGATCACCTCCGCAAAGGTTGTCAGCGGTTTTGCAAGCAACTCTCCCATTTCCATTGCCGCAAACGGTAGCTCTGTGACCTTCGGTTACGCTGAGACCTCTTCTTCCACCATTCTGGGCGCTCTGGCAGAGGGCAAGCTGAGCCTGACCTTCACCGGCAGACCCACAGATCCCAATGCAAGACCCTCTCTGGTCAGCATCTACATCACCAACGAAAGCCGTGTCTACAACACCTATGAAGACCTGACTCCCTACACTGTCACCTTCGTAGGCATGGACGGACAGGTCATCGCCACCGAGAATGTCTTCGGTGCATACAATGTAGAAGCTCCCGAAGCTCCCGAGGTAGAAGGCATGGTCTTCACCGGTTGGGACAAGAGCACCGTCAATGTCCAGAGTGACATGGTTGTCACCGCAACCTATGAGCCTGTAACTCCTCCCACCGATCCCACAGAACCTCCCACTGAGCCTCCCACAGAGCCCACCGAGCCTCCCACAGAGCCCACCGAGCCTTCTGCTCCCGAGGCAGTTGTGGACGAGAAGCTGAAGCTGTCCCACAGTCTGAATCTTGCAAGTGACATCTCTGTCAACTACATTGTCAGCAGTTCCCTGCTTCAGGGCTTTGATGCAGACAGCCTCTATGTAGAAGTTGAAGTTCCCGAGTACGAGGGCAACACTCTCCTTGGCACTAACACTGTCAAGCTGTACCCCGAGTACCGCAACAACTACTATTACTTCATTCTGGAAGGCATGACCGCTGTTCAGATGAACGATACTCTCAGTGCAGTTCTGTACGGCACCAAGAATGATCAGCCTTACAAGTCCAATGTGGATGAGTACTCCATCGTAACCTACGCTCTGACACAGCTCAACAAGAACAATGCTTCCGACAGCCTGAAGACCCTGTGTGCAGACCTGCTCCGCTACGGCGCATATGCACAGCTCTTCAAGGAGTACCGTACAGATGCTCTGGCTGATTTCAGCATGGACTTTGATCATCTCATGTACCTCAGCGACATCAATGCTGTGACCTTCGGGAACACCTCTGTAGAGAGCAACCGCTTTGCAAATCCCGCTGTCAAGTGGAAGGGCAAGGCTCTGGATCTCAGCTCCAAGGTTGGCATCCGCTACATTCTGGATCTGTCCTCCTACACCGGTAAGATCGAAGATCTGAAGCTTGTGCTCAGCTATGTGGATATGGACGGTATCTATACCACCGTTACCCTCACAAATATCAGCGCCTACAATGCAGCAGCAAAGCAGTATGCCTTCACCTTCGACGGTCTGATGGCCGCCGAACTCCGTACTCCCGTTACCGCAACGGTCTATTCCGGCTCTCAGATCGTATCCAACGACCTGACCTACAGCGCAGACACCTACGGCAACGGCAAGACCGGTGACTTGGCAAATGTTTGTCTGGCTCTGTTTGCCTACAGTGACAGTGCAAAGGCCTTCTTCGCTGAGTAAGTCTTAGCAATTATTCCACAGGGCAAGGAGTTTGTCCCTTAGACAAACTCCTGTAGCCATCGGATAAAAATGCACCCCCGTAGATCGGAAAGCACTTCCTTTCCGATTTACGGGGGTATTTTTATGTATGGAGCTTTCAGGAAACAAAGTATCCCTTTGCGCTATCGGAGTAAGCTACAAGGGCCTTGCACAATTCCAGTAGCTTGCCGCTTTTATTGTTGCCGTAGGTATCGGCACTGTATTGGAGGGTTGCGGATACAGGAGTCTCTCCGTGGAAGATCTGCACGGAAACCACCTCTCTCAGTTCGGAGGCCAACAGGGTGTCCAGAGTAAAGGCATAGAGAACACCGCCTGTACCGTAGGCCTGCGGGTCTGCAAGGGTCACATTCATGGCTTCTCCGTAAAGATCCTTGTAGCTGACCTTCAAGGTAAGATCCGCAAGATCACCTGTGAAGCCCGAAGGCTTGAAGATAAACTTCAGGCAGACCTTACTATCCAGATCCAAGCCCTTTCCCGCCCAGGCAATGGGAGCATTGGGAAGGTCACTCAGAACATTATTGTTATCGCCGAAGGTCACGGCTTCCATATCGGAAAGGTATGCCATATGAGCTGCTGTCATCTTTGCATCCGCAAGAGCAGATACTCGGTATTCCTTAAAAAGCTGTGCCTTTGCACCGTAGCGCAGCAGGTCTGCGCAGAGGGTCTTCAATGTGTTGGGAGCAGCGGTCTTATTTAGCTGAGAATAAGCGTAATCACTGATTCTGTACACATCCCCATTGGAATAATAGAGCTGTCCGTCCTTCTCGCCGTAGACCACAGAGGTGATGGTATCGTTCATCTGCACGGCTGTGAGACCGCTGAGAGTGAAGTAATAATAGTAACCGCTGTCTACGGGGTCAATACGAATGGTAGTTGTTCCCATGTAGTCCTCCCCTTCGTAGATCTCCACAGTGCTTTCCATATATACGGTACTCATATCGAAGCCTGCCAGGAGTGTCTTGGATACACCGAAGTTAATGGAAATATCGCTTGCCAAATTCAGGCTGTGACCGATTTTAAGGTTGGGATCGAGAACAGGCTCTTTCACTTTCATTTCTCCGCAAACACAAATGTCATCAATGTAACAGTGTTCCTCGATCCCGGCGAAATCGCAGTTTTCACAGCCTCGCTTGTGAGTCAGTCCATCAATCTTTTCATAGATGTAGCTATGACCCGTTGCAGGGACAAGCTCGGTCTTGGTTTCTTTGCAGATCATACAGGTATAGGTCTTGATGCCGTTTTCGATACAGGAAGGCGCAGTGGTGATCGATCCACTATCGTAACAGTGGACGGGATCGGGGGCGGTACATCCGGGGCCAATGTAGATGTAGTCAATGGCATAAGTTCCTTCTATGGCTTTATATCCTATATAATCCAGGAAGTCTACTCTGAGAGTTTCCACTGTGCGCCCTACATGTGCTTGGGAGATATTCATAGTGGCAATGCTATAGCCCTGTGCATCGGTTTTGCAGGTCTCGGTATATACCTGATAGGTTTCAGAATAGCCGGATGCCTGAGTCATGTCATCGGTTTTCAGGTAGATCTTATAGCGGGAATTTTCGGGAATGGAGATATTCAGATCCAATTTGAAACGGATCTGGAAAACCTCATCGGAAGTCAGTAGCTTATGCCTGAGATTATCGGGATTGCTACTTGCACGCATACCCAAGTAAATATCCGTTCTGACATCACCGCCGGGCGAGGAAATACTTCCCTTCATAAAGCCCGTGCCGGTGGTGTCAAATTCGGGGGTACTGCAATGGCGAATGACATCCCATGTATAATCCAATTCCGGACTTCCTGCAGTAAAGTGGAGCAAAGTACCGACATACTTCATACCGCAGTGGCTGCAAGTTCCATCTGCAATATTGTGTCCCAAGGCTTCGGTTATGACTGTGAAACTGAAGTTGCCGTAGGAAGTGGTTTTCCAAGTGTATTTGTCCACCCCTGCAGCGGTACAGGTGGGGGCGGTGGCAGTGGTTTTGGTATAGTCCGTTGTATTCAGCTTAGGAAGGCTTACCGAGAGACTTTGGGTACATTTGGTACAAGTACCGGTCAGAGTACCGCTTGCAGAAGCAGTGGGGTTTGTGCTGACCTTGTAGATGCAGGTATGGGCTTCGCTCTTGCTGTAACCGCAAGAACAGCTTGCTTTATGATTGGTGGCATCCACCTTGGCATAGGTGTAGCTGTGGGCGGTAGCGGTGTAAATCGCAGTAAAGGTGGTATCAGCGGTAATGTTGCTCAGTGCCTTATCCCAAGCTTTGAAGGTATAGTGGTTACTTCCGTCGGCAGCTTTGGTGGGAGTAGCGGCAGTATAGGTTGCATTGCTTCCCCATTTCACCTTTGACCGTTGCAGTACAGTGCCGTCTTGATTTTTGAAGCATACTTCATATTCCGGCAAGGGTGCTTGGCCGGCACTGCCCACATAAACATAATCCAGAGTGATCCGACCTACGGCATCGGGAATATGGGTCACATTTGCCCAACTGATCCGCAAGGCATGGATGGTCTTAGAGGTCTTGAAATCCTCGCATACGGGAATGACCAAGGTCAGGTATTCCCCACTGTTGAGGGCCGCGGTGGGAATGCTTGCGGTAAAGCTTTTACTGGATGCCAGATCCACCCCTTCGTTATTCTTGCCGTAAGTAAAACGCAAGGTGGGTACAGCCCCCTCTGCGGTAGTGGTACAGCCCTTCATTTTGAAGCGTATCACTGCCAGTTCCGCAGTAGTAGGAATATAATTCATTGCAACTGCCGTAAGACTATTGCTACGGTCTGTAGTCTGAATATAAGGAGCAGTCCCCTTTTCCTGCAAGGTCAGTTCCAAAGTGCCCTCTCCGGAAGAGGTATAGCTGACGGAGTCCACTCTGTTTGCGTTTGAGCCCCAGTAACCGGTATCATAGTGATTTCCACTGTATGCAGGGTCTGTGTAACGGATTTGGGCATTGCCGTCACTACGGAAGTCAAAATACAAATTCCCCGTCTGTGCAGGGCCTATATAGATGCTGTCTATGGTAATGGTGGCTGTTTTACCGCTCTCTCCCATAACATTGAAGAACACGGGACGGATGGCATTGATGGAACTTGCCTGACGGAAGGCTGCCGTGGTGGGAATGGTCACAGTAATATACTGATTGGAATTCAAGGCCGACCCATCAAAGCCTGCGGAAATATAGTCGGAATTGACAACACCGGTAGTAGCCTGATTCTTAATATAATACAGACGCATCTGGGGTGCTGTTGCGCCGGATGTCAGAGTACAATTCTGCATTTTGAAGCGGATGACACAGACATCGGATTTGGCAGGGCTGATGCTCAAGGGAGTGGCATTGAAGCTGTCTGTACTGCCAATGGTCTGGAAATAGGGATTTGCCTTGCCACTGATGAGGTTCAAGGTGGTAGTTCCTACGCCGGAGGAAGTGCTGTAGCTTTGGCCGCTTACATAAGCAGTATTGTACTTCCAGCCTGCGGTGTCAAAGTTATATGCACCGTAGACCGTGTTGTTATATCTTGCCTTGTCTGCAGTGGTGTTCTGGAAATCGAAGAACAAATAGTTTGCCGTACCTGCAAGGAACTCAGCTTCATAACTTCTGCCGTATCCACCGCTGAAATTGACGGTCAGGGTGGTAGTTGAAGTGCTGTTCTTCACAGTGATCTTGCTGTCATTGGAGACCTGTGTCATAGCCTTCTTGATGGTCACAGTACCGGAGCTGAGCTTGTGGGTGGGATCGCTGACAGAAATGCTGTAAGCCCCGTCTTTTTCCTGTACCATAAGGATCATGGGCTGATTGACAGTGATGTCTCCGTAAGTACCGGCTTTCCAGAACACATAGCCGGTAATGCCAAGGGTATTCTCCCTGACAACATGGACAGTATTCGTGCTACTGAGAACGGAAATATCGGGATTTGCGGAATAGGCCTGTGTTCCCGATTGGCTCATTTCCGGAAGCATGACATAGCTGTAAGAGCCGTTGCCGGGCTTACTGCCATGATCCACCCAAAGCTCCAGGAAGCTGTGAGTCTTCCCGTCTGCAGTCACGGTGCTTTTTCCCGCAGTGTCCAAGTTGTAGTCATTGACGTCCGTACGAGCGGTTTTGTTCAGAGTAACCTTTGCGTTGGAGGGGAAATAATAGCCACCGAACTTTTCCTGATAGATCCATTTGGGGTTGGTATAGGATTTGGTATAGCTTTGGGCTTTTTCCAAAGCCGTTCCGTCAACTACGATATCCTCCGTACCCACAACGGCCGTACCGTTCACTGTAGCAGATTCCCGAAGCTCCATGTTATTCACATAGGTATAAACGGCATTGCTGTTGGTGGTAAAATTGATACCTGAGCCTACACAGACGATCTCGTCATCGAACATAAAATAGGACTTCTGTGCTTCCAGATTGGAAGTCAAGACCTGCCGTTTCTGAGTCTGTCCGTTTGTTCCCGGGGTGAAATTGTCGTAGGAAGAGGACTCGGAGGAAGACCATGTATAAGCATCAAAGTCCAAAGCCGCCGTAATATATTGCCCCTTTAATTCCGCACCGCCCACAAAATCCGTACGGGGTAAATAGTGATTTCTACAACTGTTGGGAATACGACGGGTAGAGTTTTCTTCCGTTGTGCCGGGCATACGGTACATATTGGCATATTTGTGATAATTACTCCCGTAGGGATCAAAGCCAAAGCCTGTAGCTTCATTATACACATAAAGCATTCCGTCACCGGTATACCAGCCATAGCGATTTCTGCCGTTGGTGCAGTCGTGGGTGGCAATACGGGTGGAGCTCATGGCAAGTCCTACGGTATAGCTGTCTGTATGCTGCACAGCACGGTCTGTGGTATAGCGCATGACAGCATATTCTTCCTGCCCCACCTCAACGCTAGTATCATAAACTACATCGTAAAGGGTCTGTACCAAGCTCACATCTCCCAAATTGGAAGCATAGTTGGCATACCGGCTCTGAGGGACCATGTCACGGATCATTTGCCGAAGTTCCAGTTCTTCCGTTGGGCCGAAACATCCAATGAGCTGTAACGCACCCTTGACCAAAGAGACACCCTTACTCACACCGGATTCCGGGTATCTGCCGATGTTCATGGACAATACAACACCGTTCCGAGTGACAGTATGGAAGGTATCCAGCATCCATTTAGCAAGGATCTCACAGTTGGCAGAGCTTGGCTCAAATTCCGTACCTGCAAGGAGGGTGAAAGCAGGGATCAGTCGGTCTACTACGACCTCAATGCCATAAGTTCCCTCCATGGCAAAATACTCGTGGCAGATATAAGAACCGTCCGGATTGACCCCGTCCGCCCCTGCGGATACATCCTGAAAGAAGTCCTTCAGGGCTGTATGGCAGTCGGACATCATGGTGGCGGCAGTGGTCAATTCAGAGTCAGAGCCTGCCAAAGATCCACGGAGAGTGGACAGCATGACCCAACTCAGCAGACGCACACGGCGATTTTCATAGAGGGTATACTGATCGGAGATCCCGGTCACAGGCTTGACTGTATTGATCATACTTTCCATACGGGACACTTGGGTATACACAAAGGATTTCACAGAGCTGTAGCCGTAGGTGCTGACCTTTGCGGCAGTCAGATCCTCACGGATGACCAGTAGAATGCGACACAGATGCATGGGGGCATTGTAAGCCCAGTCCCACCAGTTGAAGCTTGCGGTATTGCTCTGGGCTGTCTTTAAAGCACTTGTGGTGTAGAATTTATTCTCCATCACATCGATGCCGTAAATGATATCAGCCAGAAGATCTGCATTTTTATAGTACTGACTGCCGGAAGTTCCGTAGGCTTGGGTCATATACCAGAGATAAATATACTGCCAGCCCATTTCATTGGGATTATCGATAGAGGCATCGAACAAGCCCTTGGTCACACCGGAGGAGCGCATATTTTTCAGTTGCGTCCAGTAAGTGGTGGCATTGTTGTCTATTTTTGTGACAATGGCCTTAATAGAACTGTTACTCACGTCATTGTTGCTGTCACCGCAAAGATAGACCTCAAATCGGTCTGCAAGGCTCTTCCATTGGCTCGCAGAGTATGTGGCGGCCTCTGCCTTGGGACTGAATCCAAGGAAAAACGAGCAGACCGTAACCAAAGAGAGCAGGATACAAACAAGTTTTTTCAACATAACAAACTCCCTTCTGTTCCCCGATGAGGAACAAGAACTTTATACTCATAGTGTATCATCCTTACTACCTTCCGTCAAGATAAATGTCTATTTTTACCAACACCAAAAACAGCAACTATGCACCGATAGATGCATAGTTGCCGGCTGTTTTATAAAATCGGGAAATGATCCGGTCTCAGCTGAGGAAATAGGCTTTTGCGCTGTCACTGTAGGCAATCAAGGCCTTACAAAGCTCCAGGAGGTCACCCTTCTTGTTGTTGCCGTAGGTGTCTGCACTGTACCGGAGGGTGGCGGAGACAGGGGTGGTACCTTGGAATATTTGTACGGAAACCACCTCTCGCAGTTCGGAAGCTAAGAGAGCATCCAGGGTGAAGGCGTAGAGAAGACCGTTACCGCTGTAATCCTGAGGATCGGTGAGAGTCAGATTCATTTCTTCTCCAAAGAGATCCTTGTAGCTGACTTTCAGAGTAAGATCTGCAAGATCTCCACTGAAGCCTGCGGGATTGAAGATGAACTTCAGGCAGACCTTGCTGTCCAGATCCAAGCCCTTACCTGCCCATGCAATAGGTGCATTGGGAAGGTCATTCAGCACTGTGTTGGTGTTACCGAAGGTCACGGCTTCTGTATCGGAAAGATAGGCTCTGTGTGCTTCAGTCATATTACTATCAGCCAAGGCAGTGGTACGATAGTTCTTGAAGATCTGTGCCTTTGCACCGTAACGGAGAAGGTTTGCACAGAGGGTCTTTAGAGTATCGGGTGCAGAGGTCTTACTCAGCTGAGAGTAAGCATAGTCGCTGATCTTGTACACATCTGCGCCCGAGTAATAAGGCTGACCGTCCTTTGTTCCGTAGAAAACGGAGGTAATGGAGTCATTCATCTGCACCGCAGTGAGCCCTGTGAGGGTAAAGTAATAGTAGTAACCGGTGTCAACGGGATCGATTCTGACAGTGGTGGTTCCCTTATATTCTTCCCCTTCGTATAGATCAATGGTGCTTTCCATGTACACAGTGCTCATGTCAAAGCCTGTCAGGAGAGACTTGGAAATACCGAAGTTAACGGAAATGTCACTTGCAAGATTCAAGCTGTGACCGATCTTGATGGTAGCATCCAAAGCAGGCTCCTTGACCTCTGCTTCCCCACAGATGCAGTATCCCTCTGCAAAGCTGTGTCCTTGGATCTCTTCCAGATGGCAGTTTTCGCATTCTCGCTTGTGGGTCAGAGCATCGATCTTTTCATAGGTGTAGCTGTGACCCTTTGCATTGGTATAATCATCCTTGTAGGTATGAGAGCAACGAGAGCAGATGTGAGTGGTATAGCCCTGTGCGGTACAGGTAGCTACGGTAACAACACTGCTGTACTCATGCCCCAAAGCCCCAAGGCTAGTCTGAGCAGTGAGCACCGTATTACATACGGTGCAATGAGCACCTTCGGTCTTGCCCGGGGTTGTGCAGGTAGGGGTTACTGCGGGGTCGGCAACAGAACTGTGACCCTTTGCGGCGGTGGTTACAAGGAAACTGAAGCTGCCGTAGGTATCTGTTTTCCATATGTACCTATCCAAGCCGGTTGCGGTGCAGGTTGCCGCCTTAATGGTAGACTTGCTGTAGTCTGTAGTGTTCAGCTTCGGCAGGGTCACGGCGACAGTTTGTCCGCAAATGGTGCAGGTGCCGGTCAGTGTGCCGGTTGCGGTAGCGGTAGGCTCCTTGGTGACAGTGTAGCTGTAGATATGGTCAGGCGTATCCACAACATCTACAGTCATGCTGAACTGGTTGGAGGTCATGAAATACTTCTCCGGTATGGTTGCATAGTATTCCACATCCACGGTTCTGCCGTCCTTGCTGAAGTGGAGCAGGGCCACAGCACCGGTGGGAGTGCTGACATCCACACCTTGAGGGTCAATAAGCATCTGGGTTACAACATTCCCATGGTCACCGGCATCCTGTCTGTAGACGATCTGACTGCAGGGATCGTGACCGCTGAGTACAAACATAATATTCTCATACTTGGAGGCGAATTTGGTCCAGATATGATCTCCGTTATTATAGGATGCACTTGAATTAGAGGGCGGACAAACATCTCCGCTGTCCAATGTGGTCCCGTCCCTGAACAGGTAGGCATGGGTCGTAATGATTACATTGTGGTGAGGATGATCCTCGATGATCTTCCCTGCCCACGCCATGATACTGTCGTTGATGCCATAGTCCAAGGTGAAAATCAAATAGGGTACTTTTTCGGAGCCTGCTTCAATGGTACGCCATGTGTTGTTGACATTCTTGTCGTAGCTACCTTCATAAGTGGTGCTGTAAGAGATTTTGCTCGTATCCTTGAGATACTGATTCATCTTTTCGGAATTATCATGATTGCCGCGAACCAGAGAATACGGGATTTTCCCGTCAAGCTGGCCGATGGCCTCCACTGCCAGATCCCATTCCGCATCAATGGTTCCCTTTTCCGTAATATCACCCAACCCCATAACATATTGAATGTTCTGAGATTCCTTCTGAGAAAGGATCCAAGAATAGATCTTCTTCAGATTCTTGGTGCCGTTCTGATAATCGTAATATGTGACCTTCTGGGTATCGCCGATGACGGCGAAGGTGTAGTCGTAGCCCGTAACCGGCTCCTTGTCGCTGATCCAGTAAACCTGACGGTTCAGGTGGTAGCCGTGACCGGACAGATCGGTGTAGTCGGTCTGATAGGTCTTCAGATCCCAATAGGCCAGAGGATCGTCCTTGCCCATATTGGACTTATCCTGTGCAATCTCAGCTTCCGTGCGGACATCACTGTACACTGCCACAGAGTGGATCTGTCCCTTGAAATACTGCTCGTTCCCTCCACGGTAGTCTGCGCCAACCACCATGGGTGCGGAAATGGCATAGTCCCCGGGAGACAGAGACAAGGTCTGTTCCAGCTTTCCGTTCACATAGCAACGGCCTTCTCCCTTGGCTTTGTCGTAAACCAAGGTCAGATGGAGCCATTTTCCGGTATAGACATTGACATCGGAAAAAATTGCATTGGTCACCGTTCCGTTCCCGTCTTGGAAATAGAGACGAGGTGCACCCTTTGTGGTGATCTCCACATTGAATCTCTTAACAGAGCTACCCTCGTAACTGCCAAGGATAACACCGCCACGGCGGGTGCTGTCCATGGTCTTAGGGAAATGGATCCATGCTTCCACAGTCTTGGGAATGGAAGAGAACTTCTTGGATGCAACAAAGGTTTCGTTAGAATTAGGGTTCAAGCCCAATTGACGGAAGCCTGCATCATTGCCATTGCCGCTGAGATCCACATAACGGCTGCAATGGGCACGGGTATCCCATACTGCAAGAGGTACGCCGTTGCGGATATTGCTCATATCCCCCTGAATTTCTTCCGCAGTCCGTGCTGTGCTGTGGAGGGTCACAGAACGAAGCTGTCCCTTGAAATACATGGTATTATATGCTCTCAGATCACCGCCTAAGTAGAGTTCCGTTGAGGGTGCATACTCCGTAATGGACATATCCAAGCTTTCTGCCAAAACACCGTTAACATAGCAGTGCGCCTTCCCTGCCTCTGTATCTCTGACAATGGCAAGATGTACCCAAGAGCCGGTACAAACATTAACGGTAGAGAAAATCAGATTGCTGTTTACCCCGGAGGTGTCCGTGCAGTACAGACGGGGCTTACCGGAGGAATAGACCTCAAAGTTCACAACACCACGGAGAGAATTGTCGTAGTTGCCCAAAATGACACCGCCACGGTCAGAGCCCATATCTTCCGGAAGCTTCAGCCATGCTTCAAAGGTCTTAGGCAGGATATCCAGCTTCTGTTCCATGGGAACAAGGCGGTCTGCACGGAAGGAACTGCCCAAGGTATAGGGTGCAAGGTCATAGCCGTGGTTGGTCTGATCTGTATATCTGTCTGCCTGAGTGCTCAGATCCCACATAGCCATAAGGCCTGCCTGATCAGGCTTGTTCATATCGGTTTTGATCTCAGCCGCTGTACGGACCGTGGAATACACCGCCACAGAACGAAGCTGACCCTTGAAATACTGGCCGTTTCCATTGCGATAATCACCGCCTACGGCAGGGGCGGCAAGGGCGAGGTCAAAATTCAATGCAGCTTTTTTGGTCTGTGCAAGGCTGCCGTTGACATAGCAGGACAGGGTGTTACTGTTCCTGTCACAAACCAGTGCCAGATGTGTCCACTGTCCGTTGTAAACATTGACTTGGTCAAAAACCGCATTGATCACATTCCCTGTATAGTCAACATAGTAAATACGGGGTTGTCCTGACTTGAAGATCTCGAAATTCACCACACCCCGACCCAGATCGGTGTAGTTACCCAGAATGACACCGCCACGGGCATTGGGATCAGTATCTGCCGGGAAATATACCCAAGCCTCTAAGTTTCCAGCGTTTGCTCCGTGGTCAGGAGGACGGAGGAAGAGAAGCTACTTCCCGAAGCCTGTACCTTCAGAGGCATAAAGGGCAAAAGGAAGCACAGAAGCAAGGCGAAAACAAGAACTTTCTTACACATAGTCACGATCCATCCTTTCTTGTTCCGTCGGTGGGGATTGTGTCCAACCAACAGTCGTATTCTTTATGATAATACTAAATTTCCGGATTCTTGTCAATGACCCAAAGGGGAATTCCTGTGATATATAAACAGACAGCACCCCATCCGTATGTATGACGGATACAGGTGCTGTCAAATTTTAAGTTTTATTCTTGAATACTCCCTCATAACAAAGTCTGACGGCAGACTCTTCCGGGAGACATTGCAGGGTATACACGGGGACTTTGGCGCAAAGCTTGGTCAGCAGGTCACAGGCCTTTTCTACAAAGGCAATATCATAAGGATGCATGACACACTGCTGGTACAGTTCGCGGAAGGCAACACGGGGGTCTGCAGGCTGAAGGATGTTTTCCTTCCCCTGTCGCAGGAGAACGATAGCCTCCACAGTACCATAATCCGGATCATAGATGCCGGAAGATCCGCACCAAGGACTGCCTCCTCCGAGGACGGCATCCTCCCCAATGCGGAGAATGCATCTGTCTCCATTGAGAATTTTTGCACCGTAAACCGCCTGCCAAAGATCTGCTTGGGTGGACTTCCCGATACCGGAAGGGCCACTGAACAGGATCACCTTTCCCTCATGTGAGACAACGGAGCTGTGGAACAGGAGCGCATCTCGGTTGAGCAAAAGCTGTTCCACAAAGAGAGAACCTGAGATCTTGTGATTCTCTTGCAGTCGCTTTGCAAATTCCGTGGGGATCCATACTTCATGCTCCCCCGAATGACGGATAATACAAGCCGGAACACCTGCCTCCTCCTTCATAAGAGGAAATAGGAAGGTGCGATCCAGACCATTTTGCAATACCTGCAAATCACGGATACTATGGATCTCCTCCCCTTGGAATCTTTGGGGTGAGGTCTGCAAACAGAGGCGGTAACGTTCCTTCGCCGGAACATTCTCGTCTACCAGAAAGGGTTGGAACTCCTGTGAGATCGTCAGAGGAAAGTCACTTTCAAAGGCAACCGTAATGCCGGAAAAGCGAATTTTAAACTTCTGTCGGATCAAGACTCCTCACCTCCGCAGGAAAGCCGTACCAGATAACAGCCCTCTTGACGGCTATGTGCGGATATGAGCGCAGTGCTTTGCCCTGCGGACAGAGCTTCAGCGGTGAGGGTGTAGGTTATACCACCAAGAAGGTTGCCATCCTCGTGGATCTGCTTGTAATATACCTTAACATCGGTCAGATCTTCTTCACTGAGATTGGTCAGAACAATTGCCCCATCGGAGAAGGATACCTGTACACGGGAATCGATCATTTCCTCCGTTCTCAGCTGACTGATGACCTGATCCACATAAGTAAAGCTATCCTCTGCCCCAATGGTCATACCGGTGCTTTCCATAACCCAGATAATGCCATCGGCAGGGATGCCGGTCAGGATGAATTCACCCATCTGCTCCCCGATTTTGGCTGTGATCTTGCCATAGTCGATATAAGCGCCGGAATGATTCTTGACAAGGATACAGGCAACGGATTCTACCTCTTTATCGGAGCCATCCTCTACAAACAGGCCATTGAATGCACCGTATTGCAGAACCTCAAGAGCTTGATTGGGAACGGTGGTTTCCTCTGTAGGTTCTTCCGTAGTTTCCGTGGTGGGCTCTTCTGTGGTGCTTGCCTGTGTTGTGGTTTCTTCCGTCTCTACAGGCTTTTTCTTGCAGGATGCAAGGGTAAAAAGGAGGCACAAGGCCAACAATACCGCAAAGATTTTTTTCATCATAATTCCTCCTATTGCAACTCATAAAATACCAATATATATTTTATCATCTATCCTCCCTTCCGTCAAGGGGCAAAAGCACCCCTCCGCAGATGGGTTTGTGTCAAGTAGAAGTTGGCAAATTTGCTTTCGGCTTCGGGTGCCAATCTATGAAGTTGTAAATGAGATGGATTTATTGAATTTCGACCGCCGACCTTGACAGGATGCTGTCGGTCTGTTGTGTATAAAACGGCGAGG
>JAZMZW010000058.1:0-34609 GCA_045586205.1 Faecousia sp.
GGGAAACCCGGCACGGCGCTCATGTCGCTCCTCAGCGTTGCACTATCCTCCGTGGCGGGAAAGCATGTACATGATATCATAAATCTTGGGGGTTGCACCCCCTAAAATTCAAAATTGTCCTTGACATGGGGTACACTTCAAGGGATACTTTTTTGAATCAGGTTGCAGAGAGCTTTCTTAGAAATTTTTTGTGTGGAAACTTGCACTTGAGTGTGCAAACTTGTTTTTTTGTGTGCAAACTCCGTTTTCTTCGATAATTCAGAAAAATAAATGTGCAATTATTGACAAACTCCACACTTAGGCTATAATATAGATACGAAATAGTGAAAGGAGATACTTATGCAAACCGAAGCACTTAGAAAACTTGTTTATGAAATTCAAACCCGTAAGACCGAGACGCAGACGATAGAGCTGAAAAGAGCAGAATATGGTTGTCCTACCCGTTTGTTTGATACACTTTCCTCCTTTTCCAATCAGGACGAAGGTGGTGTGATTGTTTTCGGCATAGATGAAACTGATGACTATAAAATAAAAGGTGTTTACGATGCACAGGATCTGCAGAAAAAGGTTACTGAGCAGTGTAAGCAGATGGAGCCCTCTGTTCGTGCACTTTTCACAGTATGTGATATAGATGGCATCATGGTGGTATCCGCCGAAATTCCGGGCGTAGATATTGCGGATCGTCCTGTATTCTACAAAGGTGTTGGAAGACTGAAAGGCTCTTATGTGCGTGTCGGAGAATCAGATGAGCCTATGAGTGAATATGAAATATATAGCTATGAAGCATTTAGAAAAAGAATTCGCGACGATATCAGGGTCGTAGAAAATGCTAAAATGCAGCTGTTTAATAAAAACCGCATGGAAAATTACCTAACTTCTGTAAAGAATGAGCGACGCAATTTATCAGAAAATGTTTCCGAAAATGAAATCCTTGAGTTGATGGGAGTAACCTGTGACGGAGCCCCTACTCTCGCGGGGCTTATGACCTTCTCAAAGTATCCGCAAACCTATTTTCCTCAGCTATGTATTACTGCGGTATCCCTGCCGGGAACTGAAATGGGTTCAATCGGAGTGGATGGTGAGAGATTTATTGACAATAAACGAATTACAGGTGCGATTCCCGATATGCTTGAGGAAGCGGTTGAATTTGTTCGAAGGAACAGCCGCACAAAGACCATCATAGACGAGAATGGTAAGCGTGCAGATAAAAACGAATATCCTATTAAGGCTGTCCGCGAAGCAATCCTGAATGCATTGGTGCACCGTGATTATAGTATTCATACCGAGAATGTTCCGATTCGCATTGAAATGTACCGTGATCGTATGGAAATCACCAATAGTGGCGGATTGTACGGAAAAATTACCATTGATGCACTTGGTAAAGTGCATCCCGAAACGAGAAACGCAGTTCTTGCAAATATGCTTGAACTCTTAAACATCACTGAAAACAGGTATTCCGGTATTCCTACAATGCGAATGGAATTTCTGAATGCAGGTCTTCCTGCTCCCATTTTTTCCGTGAGACACGGTGAGTTTAAGGTCATCATGAAGAATGGATACCACACAGGTTCCGGCTCTATCACCGATGCTATTATCGATTTTTGCTCCATCCCTCGTTCAAGATCGGAGCTGATTTCATTCGTGGGTAAATCTCGCAATTATGTAATGGGGCAGATGATAGCTCCCCTTGTTGAAAGCGGAAGGTTAAAATTGACCATGCCCGATAAACCTAAAAGTTCTAATCAAAAATATGTGAGATCATAACGATTGAAACAATTTGTGAAGATCAAGGGGAAAAGAGCCTTGCTGTACAATGGCGATACCGAAAGAGTGATAGTCTCAGTTTAAGAAGCCTTCGGCAGTTGAGAGCGAAATACACCTCCTGCACAAGTCCTCGGGATTTGCGCAAAAGGAATTTCGCCCACTCGGAGAGCATGTACCACATAAAGAAAGGAAGTGCAAGAATGAGAAAACAGGAAAAAATTGATCTCATTATGCAGGGAATTGAGAATCGAGAAATCTGTCGATGCTATTTTACCTATGATGAAAACTATTTCTATTATTTTCCTAATGCGGTAAATAACAGGTTCCTGTTAGGGCAGGAGGAAGATGATTTTCTTTTGGATGGGTACTGTATTCGGAAAATTTCCCAACTCAAAAAGGTTGAAATCAAAAATGATCTCTGCAATACCCTATGCAAGAAAATCGGACTGCATCAACAAGTCAAAATGCCACAGGTAGATCTATTCGAATGGAAAAGTATTTTTGAATCCTTGCAGGCATTGGATACTTTTGTAATCATCGAAAATGAGCAATCCGGAGCTTTTGCAATTGGCCTTATAGAAAAAGTCTTCCGAAACAAGCTATATTTCAAGTCCTTCGATGCAGATGGGATTTGGGACGAAGACGGACTCGAGATACTCTATTCGCAAATAACTACGGTAAGATGGAACACCCGGTACACTACCGTGTGGGAAAATCATCTACGTAAAAAACAATGCCGTAAGAATGATTAGACACGCTATATCCATAGAAAGTATGTGCCGAGCAGAGAAGGGAGATTTCTTTGCTCGGCACACTTGCTCTGTCGGAATTCTTCCCTCATTTTTGCCCATGTCATTTGCTAAAGTATGGATAATACAATACAAAATCGTATAAAAGAAAAGCGTGAACCGACTGCTATAAACTCTTAATTTTCAGGGCTTTACAGAGGTTTTAATAACATTCTATAACAATCAATAGAAGCAAGAAAAATCCCATGCTCCAAATTCCGGTTTATCGTGCTTTCAGCACGATAATGAATTGCCCTGCCGGGCATGAATTGGCTATGCCATGATTTGCCTTACGGCACATTGTTTTTTGGCAATTCAAATCATGGAGTGTAGCGAGAAATCATGATGCCCCGCATCAATTCATGACACAAAGTGTCAAATCATCCATTTGCAGGGTGACTTACATGTACTTTGCCCATAAATTTCAATCCGTGGCGTAGCCACACATCAATTATTCATCAGCGTAGCGACTTAATTATTAATTATTCATTCGCTCCAACAGAGCGATAAACTGAAATTTGCAGAACAGAAAAAGGACGAAGCTTTTTGGGGGCTTCGTCCTTTCATGTTATGGGGTTGGTTGCGGATAATTGTCAATATCGGGTAACTATCCGCTGTCCACTGTCAATTTACAAAGTATGCTTTTGCGGAATCGCTGTATGCCATGAGGGCTTTGCACAGATCCAGCAATGTGCCGGTCTTATTGTTGCCGTAGGTGTCGGCGCTGTATTGGAGGGTTGCGGACACGGGGGTATTGCCGGCATAGATCTGTACGGAGACCACCTCTCTCAGCTCGGAAGCCAACAGGGCATCCAAGGTGAAGGCGTAGAGGTTACGGGCGGGATCATAGACGGTAGATTCCGTAAGGGTGACGCTCATGGCATCTCCGAAGAGATCCTTGTAGCTGACCTTCAGCGTCAGATCCGCCACATCTCCGGTATAGCCTGTGGGATCGAAGATGAATCTCAGGCAGACCTTGCTGTCCAGATCCAGAGACTTGCCTGCCCAGGTGACGGTAGCGCCGGGGAGGTCATTCAGCACCTTGTTGGTGTTGCCGAAGGTGACGGCTTCCATATCGGAGAGGTAGGCTCTATGGGTAGCGGTCATATTCTTATCTGCCAAGGCATTGCTACGGTAGCCCTTGAAGAGCTGTGCCTTTGCGCCATAGCGGAGAAGGTCTGCACAGAGGGTCTTCAGACTGTTGGGCGCAGATGCCTTGTTCAGTTGAGAATAGGCATAGTCTGCCACGCTGTAGTCATCCGTGGGGGAGTAATAGACCTGTCCGTCCTTCTCGCCGTAGAAGACGGAGGAAATTCTGTCGTTCATTTCCACAGCGGTGAGGCCGGTGAGGGTGAAGTAGTAGTAATTTCCCTTATCTTCGGGGAGGAGCTTCACAGTTCTTGTGCCGATGTAGAACTCTCCGTCGTAGACCTCCAGAGTGCTTTCCACATAGACCGTGTCCATATCAAAGCCTGCAAGGAGGGACTTGGAAAGGGCGAAGTTTACGGAAATATCACTTGCCAGATTCAGGGTGTGATTCAGCTTCAGACCGGTGTCTTCCACAGGCTCTTTGGCTTCGGATTCGCCGCAGACACAGCTACCGTTTGTGAAGCTGTGGGCAGCTTCCTTGGTCTGTCCGCAATTTCCGCAGATACTACGGTGGGTCTGAGCATCAATTCTGACATAGGTATAGCTGTGCCCCAGTCTGGGGAGGATGGTCTGCGCTACAAGAACTGTTCCGCAGACGGAGCAATCCTGCCAGTCAGACAGACCGGAATTGGTGCAGGTGGGAGCGCGACCTGTGCGGATCACGGGACTGTGTCCCTTGGCGGGGATCACATCCTGAGGCACAAGGATCTGCTGACAGGCGGAGCATTTTTGACCGTCGGTCAAGCCGGTTTCGGTACAGGTGGGAGCATGGCCGCTCAGGCCTTCGGGAGTATGTCCCACAGTGGGGATCACATCCTGGGGAACAAGGATCAGATTACAGACGGAGCAGTGACTGCCCTCTGTAAGACCTGTGGCGGTACAGGTGGGAGCGAGACTTTCATCGGTAACGGGGCTGTGACCGGAAACGGGGACGGCTTCGGTCTTCGTACCCTTACAGCCGGTGCAGGTATAGGTCTTCACGCCCTCGGTAACACAGGTGGGAGGAGTGGTAACGGTACCGCTGTCATAGCTGTGGGCAATGACGGGGGTGTAGTTGTCCTTCAGGACATACTTGCAACGGGAGCAGGTATGAGTGGTATAACCCTCTGCGGTGCAGGTGGGCTTCACGGTCTTGTTGGTGAAGCTGTGCTGAGAGGGAACGCCCTCTTCCGGGCCTACATAGAGGTAGTCCACAACGACCTTGGCGCCGGAGTTACTGCCCTTAATGTGCCAGAAGCGCACACCGAAGGTGGTGATCTTGGCGGCGGACTTGAACTGCTGAGATACGGGAATGGTCAGGACCTGATAGGTGCCGTTGGAAACGGTGTAATCGCCGATCATGGTATAATCTCCACGGGCTAAGCCGTTGCCGGTGTCGTAGTCGTAGACCACTACCACCTGTGCATTAGAGCCGGTGGCAAGGACGCAGTTTTCGGTCTTGAAGCGGATCTGGATCACATCTGCGTTGCGAGGGTTGTACTGCAGGGGCTGGGCACTGCTGCTTGTAGCGGAGGGATAGGTGCCGTAGGTCTTGGTGGTGGTGAGCCAGGGGCCGTACTTGCCGTTGGCGGTGTTGTAGGCCAGACCCTGTGCCACAGTGACGGAGAGAGTGCCGGAGCTGTTGTCAATGCTGTAATCGGAGTAGACGGAACTGCTGGTGGTGGAGGTTTCCTTGGTTGCCCAGTAGCCCTTGGAGGCGGTGTCGAAGTTGTATCCGCCATAAGAACTTCCTCCGTATCTGGTCTTGTCGGAAGCCTTGTTGGAGTAATCAAAGAACAGGGAGCGGTTAATGGGCAGGACATTGTTCTTGCCGATGTAAATATAGCCGATCTTTACACTGCCGTTCTTGATATTCTCAAAGGTTAGCTTAAAGCTGTCAAATCTGCCCATGCTACGGACACCGCCGTCGGTCAGGGGAATGGTGACAGTCAGGTAGCCGGAGGTGGCGCTACTGAGGTTGTAGCTGACCCGATCCGTTGCCCAGGTGCCCTTGGTTCTATCGGTGACACTGAGAGCTACGGAAGGATTCTTGGAGCTGTCTATGAGGGCAGAGCCTGTGAGTTGGAAGCTGATCTTAGCCACCTCTGCGGTAGCAAGCTCATAGGACAGGCCGTAGACTTCCTTGGGATTCAAGGTATCAACGGTAGTGGGCATAATGTAGGGATTGCCTACAGAGGATACATTGAAGCTCAAAGTGCCTTCGCTCTTGTTGATGGCGAGGCCGTTGACCAGAGAGCTGTCGTGTCTCCAATAAGCGGTGTGGTAGTCGTAGGCATTGTAGCGGTATGCCACCTGCTTGTAATGTGCGCGGGAATCGGCATTATCCGTGAAGTCGAAGATCATGGAGGTGCTGAGCTTCACATCCGCTACGATGAAGGGGTGGTCGGAGATGGCATAGGCATTGTTGGCTTCGTAGCAAACGGTATGATAGGTAAAGGAAGCATCTCCCGTAGCGGTGACATGGTCGATCTTCAGCAGATTATCTCCACGGACGGGGGCGCTGGTACGGCTGTCCACGGAGCCGGAGTTCAACAGGAAACGACGGAATTCCTGAGTCTCGTCGTTGCAGTTAAAGTCACCGGAACAAATGACTGTGTCTGCATAGGCACTGCGCAGGGCATTGACCTTGTTGGCAAGCTGTTCTGCCTGTGCCACACGCTCGGCGGCCTTGTCAGCACCGGGAGTCCAGTGGGTGCTGATGAAGGCGAACTGCTTGCCGGTGGCGTTGACGGTGAACACTGCCCAGACGATGCACTGGCCGTTACTGCGGGAGTTGTAGGCTTCTACGCCGTGGGTGTAGAGGGTCAGAAGATCCTTGCGGTAGAGTATGCTGTTGAGAGCCTTGCCCTTGTTGGGGACATAATTATAATAGGAGTAGCCCGCAACATCGGATTCTTCCAGCCAGCCCCACTTACTGCTGTCCAGCTTGGAGAAGGCGGTATACCAGGAGGGGCTCATTTCCTGTGTGCCAACTACCATGGGGTTGTTTTCGTTGAGCATTTTTTCCAGCTTCAGCACACGGGTGGAGGTGGATTCGGGAGCCACACCGTTGCTTTGCCAGCTTGCGAATTCCGCAAGGACATTGGCACTCATGAAACGGACATCCGCAGAGGGATCTTGTGCGGCGGCTACGGCCTTGGGCTTCGCCATGGGAAGCAGAAGGGTCAGGACCAGAGCCATAAGCAGGAATACGACGATCTTTTTCTTCATTTTTGACATTCCTTTCCTGAAAAAATTTAGGATATTTCCATTTTATCACGGCAGTTTCATTGGCGCAATAGCATTTATGATGTAAGGGCTTTCATTTAAAAGAAAATTTTGTGAAAAACCCTGAAAAATCAATGGGATTTTTATGTTTGGGGCTTGCAATAGAGAAATTTTAATGGTAGAATTATTCTGGATTGTTATGAATTACTTGTAACGACCATAAAACTGAAAGGACGGAACAAAAGTATGAAGAAGCAAAGAATCCTGTCAATGCTCCTTGTCATCGCAATGGTCTTGTCCCTGCTGCCTGTGATCAGCTTTGCTGCCGGCACTGCCGCCGGTGCCCGTGTTGAGCTGGATGACATTCAGTCCGGGACTCCCATCGCCATTACCATGACCAAGGACAGCACCACCTATGTCCTGCCTGTAGTAGGCGAGGGTAGCAAGAAGCAACCCCTTGCCGTCCCTGCTACCGTTGACGGTGACACCATGACTGCCGAGGTCGACAAGGCAGACATCTCTTGGAGCATCGTTGCAGTAGCCGGTGGCTACAACATCGTCAATGCCGCAGGTAGCTACCTCTATGTCACCGCTGACAACAACGGTGTCAGAATCGGCAGCCCCAACGACATGGCATACGCACTGTGGAATGTAGTGGACGGCTATCTTACCGCTCCCGATTCCAAGGGCAATACCCGTTATCTGGGCGTATATCAGGGCGAGACTCCCGACTGGCGTTGCTACAACAGCAATACCACCAATGTTGCCGGTCAGGTTCTGGCTTTCTGGTCTCTGGATGGCAATATCGAGCCTCCCGTTCCCACTGTTGCCACTCCCACTGCAAGCGTTCCTTCCGGCATGGTGGAAAAGGGCACCTCTGTCGCGCTGAGCTGCAAGACCGAGGGAGCTACCATTTACTACCACACCGGTGACGGCAACTGGGCAGAGTACACTCAGGCTTTTGTTGTGAATCAGGAGCTGAACATCGTTGCCTATGCTGTGAAGGAAGGCATGCAGGACAGTAAGGAACTGAAGGTCTCCTACACCGTTTTCGACGGCATCAATGCCGCTTCTCTGGTAACCGATATGTCCCAGCTTCGCTCCGGCGATCAGATCATCATTGTCGCTCAGGGCTACAACTACACCATCGGCACCAACCAGAAGTCCAACAACCGTGACATCGCAGAGATCGTGAAGAACGGCAACATCGTTACCTTCCAGGCCGATGCCCAGATCTTTACTCTGGAAGCCGGTACCACCGACGATACCTACGCTCTCTACACTGCCAACGGCAATGCCGGATACCTCTACGCTCCCTCCGACAGCGGTAACTATCTGCGTACCTCCGAGGACAAGGGCGACAGCGGTTCCTTCTTTATCTCCATCGCCTCCGACGGCACCGCTACCATCCGTGCCAACACCTCCAAGGCACAGAACACCATGTATTACAACACCAGCAAGCTTTTCTCTTGCTACGATCCCGGCAAGCCTCAGAAGCCCATCTGCATCTACAAGATCGCAGGTCAGAACTGGCCCGGCATGCCTGCAGAGGGTGACACAGTGACCCTGTACAACCTCTCCGCAAGAGGTCTGCTGTCTTCTGCAAACAGCTCTTCTACTGCCATCCAGACCGTTTCTGCCACTCTGTCCGAGGGCAAGGCTACGGGCTCCAACGGCAGTTTCCTGTTCCGTGTGGAAAAGAACGGCGCATACTACCGCTTCTATAATGCTTCCTTCGGCTATCTCAGCACCGAGGGTACCAAGGCTCTGTATACCGCTACCGCTTCCGAGTCCTGCGACTTCACCGTCGAGGAGTTTAACGGTGGCTACAAGCTCCTGTCCCGTGAGGGCAAGGAACTGCAGGCTCTGGATCGCAGGGTGGCTCCCAAGTCTGAGGAAAAGGACAGAGACACTCTGACCTTCCACTTCTTCCCCTGCGCAAATGACGTGATCACCGACGGTATCGTGAATCTGCCCGAGATCGTATTCGGCAATCCCGCTCCCGCTTATGCAGGTCAGGATTATCTGCTGAACTTCTCCGTCAACGCTGTATTCGGCGTGAAGGAGCTGAGCGTTACCATGGGTAACACTGCTCTGGATCTCCGAGAGGCTTACGGCCGTTACTCCGCAACTGTTCCCGCATCCCTGATTTCCGGCTCCGAACTGGTCATTACCGTCAAGGGTCAGGATCAGAAGGGCGTCGCGCTGGAAAGCTCCGTGACCATCACCGTCAAGGACGAGCCCATGATCTCCAACATGCAGCCCGCCGCTAACACCCAGACCAAGGAAAATAAGCGTCCCGTGATCTCTGCAAGTGTTGCCAATGCCGGTGAGAACCCCACCGTCACTCTGACCATTAACGAGCAGGAAGTGAAGGCTACTTACGCAGACGGCACCGTGACCTACACTCCCTCTGCAGATCTGGCAGACGGCAGAACCGTTGTGGTTCTCACCGTTACCCGTGCCGACGGCAAGACCGCTACCAAGAAGTGGAACTTCACCGTAGGTGAGGCAAAGTACACCCTGCTCTTCGGTCAGCTTCACTCCCATACCGGTGAGTATTCCGACGGCTCCGGCACTCTGGCCAGCGCACTGGAATACATCGCAGCCCTACCCGAGGATGCAAAGGTTGACTTCGTTGCCTTTACGGATCACTCCAACTACTTCGATACCACCGATGCTCCCAACCCCGAAGAAGCTCTCTTCGACCTGAGCCAAGCCACCCCCGAATCCGCTCAGAAGTGGACCACCTACAAGAACACCATGGCAGAGTTCAATGCAAGCCATGCAGGTCAGATCCTTGCCATCCCCGGCTTCGAAATGACTTGGTCCGGCGGCCCCGGCCATATGAACACCTTCGTTACCGAGGGCATCGTTTCCCGTAACAACAAGACTCTGAACAACAAGAGCGCCGACGCAGGCATGCGTGCCTACTACGAGCTCCTGACCAGAGACGAGGGCGAGGACGGCATCACTCAGCTGAACCACCCCGGCTCCACCTTCGGCAACTTCACCGATTTCTCCTACTGGACCCCCGAGGCAGACGCACGTGTTTATCTGGTAGAAGTCGGTAACGGCGAAGGCCCCATCCCCAGCGCAGGCTACTTCCCCAGCTACGAGCAGTACACTCTGGCTCTGGACAAGGGCTGGCACGTGGCTCCCACCAACAACCAGGATAACCACAAGGGTCTGTGGGGTAACGCCAACGAAGGCCGTGACGTTATTCTGGCAGAAGACTTCACCGAAGAAGCTATTTACGACGCTATCCGTAACTACCGCGTATACGCCACCGAGGATCGCAATCTGGAGATTGGCTACACCGTCAACGAGCTTCCCATGGGCACCATCATGGAGAACGTTCCCGAGACTCTGCAGTTCGCCGTCACCCTGAAGGATCCCGATGCCGCCGATGCCATCAGCTCCGTAGAACTGATCGTCAACTCCGGCAAGGTCGCTTACGCATGGACCGATGCAGAGGAGCTGGCCTCCGGCATCCTGTCCGTTGAACTGGAACCCGAATATTCCTACTACTATCTCCGCGTGACCCAGGCTGACAAGGACATCGCTGTGACCGCTCCCGTTTGGGTAGGCGACAGCCTGAGACTTGGCATCCGTGAGTCCTTTGTTGATGCAGACGTAGCCGTTGTTGGCGAAGAACTGACCATCAAGACCAACTTCTACAACGAGGAAATGGCAGATGCCATCGTGAAGAACATCGTTTACACCATCGACGGCAGCGAAGTTCTCTACGTGGACAACGAAGTACATCTCCTGTCCGCAGGCAGCGATGCAGTGATTTCCTTTAAGTACACTCCCAATGCTGCAAAGCTCAGCACCATTAACATCACTGCCATTGTGGAATACGAAGGCAAGGAATACACCTTCACCGCTTCTGTGACCATCGATCCTACGGAAAAGGTTGCTTACATGGGCATCGATGCTTCCCACCTGAACGAGTATGTCAGTGGCAAGTACAGCCAGATGATGGAGAACTTCACCGCTATGGCACAGGATGTGAACATCCGCACCAAGCAGCTGAACAACTCCGAGGCTCTTATTTCCGCTTGCAACAACGAGAATTATGTTGCCATCGTGCTGAATGTTCCCAGCCGTCAGATGGTTCAGGCTAAGACCTACAGCAATGAAGAACTGCAGGCATTGGTTGCCTTCCGTGATCGCGGTGGCATCCTGATCATCTCCAACATGGGCGACAAGGGAGACAAGCTCACTCCCCACATGGCACAGACCCAGAACGCTCTGCTGGAAGCTCTGGGCTCCTCCCTGCGTTTCTATGATGACGCTGTGAAGGATGGCTCTTACAACGGCATTTACGCTTCCTCCTTCGGTAGCGATCCCATTGCAGAGGGTCTGGAAGATTCTGTCTACTACTACAACGGCTCCTCTGTTTACGCAGTGGATGCACAGGGCAATGCTCTCAGCACTCTGCCTGCAACCGTAAGTCCCGTACTCTTCGGCAATGCCAACTCCTCTTCCAACGACGATGACAGCGACGGCATCGGCGGTGCTACCGCTGTAAAGTACAGCTACACCGACAAGAACGGCGTTTCTCAGGATCGCCTGCTCCTCATGGCTGCCGAGCGTGTGGAAGGCAAGGGCATGCTCTTTGTCAGTGGCGTTCCCTTCATGAACGACTACAATGTGACCATCCCTGCAGAGTACGGCAACAACGCTCTGGTCGCAAATCTCCTGAACGCTGTCAATCCTCTTGCGATTACTCCTATTGAAGAGGTTAGAAAGCAGACCGAGGTTGGCTACAAGTACAACATCGAAGGTGTTGTGACCTCCAACGCTTCCGGCTATGACAAGGACACCGCTTTCTTCGACTGCATCTATGTGCAGGATGATACCGCCGGTATCAACTGCTTCCCTGTTGCCGGTGAGTACAAGATCGGTGATGTGGTTCGTATTCAGGGTTCTACGGAATTCTACATCGGTGAGCCCGAACTTCAGGTTCAGGTCATCGAAAAGATCGGCGAGACCGAAGCTCCCGCTCCTCTGGAGATCACTGCAAGACAGTTGAACACCAGAAGCGTGGAAGGCATGCTCATTACCTTGAAGGGTCGCGTGACCAACTTCACCACCGCAAACGGTCTGGTAGACTCCATCTACATCAAGGATGAGAACGGTGAAGTAGGCCGTGCCTTCATCGACGGCTATATCACCTCCGCAAAGGAAATTGCAAACCTGTCCGTAGGTAGCTACGTCAGCGTTACCGGTTTGGCATCCTATGACAACACTTATGCGATCCGCCATGGCAACTATGCCCGTATCCGTGTCCGTGACCGTGACGATATCGTTGCAGAGCCTCATACCCATGTTTATGAGAACGGTCTGTGCGAATGTGGCGCAATTGATGACAGTGCTATCAAGGTTCCCTTCACCGATGTGGATGGTCTGAACTGGTTCGATCCCGCTATCAGATATGACTATGTTTTCGGTCTCATGAACGGCATGTCCCAGACTGACTTCGGTCCCGAAACCACTCTGACCCGTGGCATGATCGTTACCATTCTCCACCGTATTGCCGGAACTCCCGAGCCTAAGAACGACTGCGTCTTCGAAGATGTCCATCCCGAGGCTTACTACGCCGCCGCTGTTACCTGGGGCTATGAGAACGGCATCGTTATGGGCAAGACTCAGACCGCTTTCGATCCCGAAGTTCCCGTAACCCGTGAGCAGATGGTCACCTTCCTGTATCGCTTCGCCGTCTACATGGGCTGTGAAGTGGAAGTGGCTGAGAATACCGACATTAGCGGTTTCGTGGACGATCATATCCTCTATGACTACTCCAAGGCTCCCTTCGCATGGGCTGTGGGTACCGGTCTGGTCAACGGTATGGGTCACAACAATCTGGAGCCCCAGGGTACTGCTACCCGCGCACAGGTTGCTCAGCTGATCATGAAGTACCACCGCATGCTCAACGGAACCTAAGTTCCTTCGGCAACTGAATTACCTAAGCTATTTTGATGCAAGCCCTCTTCGGAGGGCTTGTGTCCCATCAATTAGGAGAACTATTATGAAGCTGAACGAGTCAAAACGCCCCCTCTTGAGTGCAGGGATCTTGATCCTCATTCTGGGCATTTTCCTGTCCTTGTATTTCTACGCCCGTGTTCCCCAAGAAACGGTGGAGGAAGACTTGGCTTCTTATTATGAAAAGGGAATCGTTACCCAGATCCTTACGGACAGCACCTCTCAAGACGAGAGGGCGCAGGACGCCTACCGCGGGGAACAGAAGCTCCTTGTGGAGCTGATCACCGGGGAATCCAAGGGCAAAACCTACATGGCAGACAATGCTGTGGGTATCCATACGGATTATGCCCCCGTGAAGGTGGGACAGCGTGTGGTACTGCACTTCAGTGTCTATACCGACGGTAGAACTATGGTTACGGTCTATGGGCCGGACCGTGTGGCAGTCATTGCCTTGATTCTGGGTTTGTTTATGCTGGTGACCGTGCTGGTAGGTGGCAAAACAGGGGCGCAGTCCATTTTGGGTTTGATCCTGACGGTCATGGTATTGCTGTGGGTTTTCCTTCCTCTCCTTGCAAAGGGCTGGGAGTCCATCCCTACGGCCTTTATCCTGTGTTCTCTGATTGCAATTGCTTGCTTCCTGATCCTGGGAGGCTGTAGCAAAAAGATCCTCTGTGCCTGTGGCGGTACCATCGGCGGTATGATCCTGGCAATGGCCTTTGGCATCCTTGCCCAGAGACTCCTGCAGATCGACGGCTATCAGGCAGAATATGCAGATGCCCTGCAGAACGAGCGTATGACCGGCACACCCTTTGATATCCGTGGACTGCTGGTGGCCGGGGTGATTATTTCTTCCCTTGGTGCGGTGATGGATGTGGCAATGTCCATTGCTTCTGCGGTAAGCGAACTGAAATCCGTCAACACCGAGCTTACGGGCAAAGAGCTTTGGAAGTCCGGCATGAACATCGGCAGAGATATGGTGGGTACTATGACCAATACCCTGATCCTTGCCATTTTGGGTAGCAGTGTGATCCTCATGCTGTATATTTACTCTATGAAATTGGCTGCTCATCAGTTCCTTTCCTCCGGTTTCTTGGCAATGGAAGTCCTTAGCTCCGTGGCAAGCGCTATGGGTGTTATTCTGGCTGTTCCCATCACAACGATCCTTGCGGCTCTGGTTTACGGAAAGAATAAAGCGTGAAATTATACAAAACCTGTGTAGATTTTTCCCTCTGCACAGGTTTTTTGTAAATTTTTATACATTTTCTTGGAAAATCCCCTTGGGGGGCTTGTTTTTTAACAAAAAAACGAGTATAATAAACCACAACATTTTTGGGTATGTCTTAGGTGTGCAGACAGAAGTGCATATCAAACACACGCTCGACCGTCGGGGGTGCCTTTGCCCTCTCGATTTTCATTATATACAAGGAGGCCCATAGAATGGATCTGAAGAACTTAATGCCCACCATTGACTATGTCAAGACTTACGACTCCGAGATCAGCGAGCTCATGGCAACAGAGCTTCGCCGCCAGAAGAGAAATCTGGAACTGATCGCATCTGAGAATATTGCATCCCCCGCAGTCATTGCCTGCATGGGTACGGTGCTGACCAATAAGTATGCCGAGGGTCTCCCCGGTAAGCGCTATTACGGCGGTTGCGAAGTTGTTGACCAAATTGAGACCATTGCCATTGAGCGTGCAAAGAAGCTCTTCGGTGCAGAGTTTGCCAATGTCCAGCCCCACAGTGGCGCACAGGCAAATCTGGCAGTCTATCAGGCTCTCCTTCAGCCCGGCGACAAGATCCTGGGCATGAATCTTGCAAACGGTGGTCATTTGACCCACGGTTCTCCCGTCAACCAGTCCGGTAAGGTCTATCAGGTTGCCTCCTACGGTGTAGATCCTCAGACCGGTCGTATCGACTACGATCAGGTGGAGCGTATGGCAAAGGAATATCAGCCCAAGCTCATTGTTGCAGGTGCTTCCAGCTATCCCAGAGCCATTGATTTTGCAAAGTTCGCCGAGATCGCAAAGTCCGTAGGCGCATATTTTATGGTTGATATGGCACACATCGCAGGTCTGGTTGCAGGTGGCGCCCACGAGAGCCCTGTTCCCTATGCTGACATTGTGACCACTACCACCCATAAGACACTCCGTGGTCCCCGTGGCGGTTTGATCCTTGCTAAGGAAGAATTGGGAAAGAAGCTCAATTCCGGCGTTTTCCCCGGCACTCAGGGCGGCCCCCTTATGCATGTCATCGCTGCTAAGGCTATTTGCTTCCAAGAGGCTATGGATCCTTCCTTCAAGACCTATGCACAGCAGGTTGTCAAGAACTCTCAGGCTCTGGCAAAGGGACTGCTGGCAAGGGGCTTCGATCTGGTTTCCGGCGGCACGGACAACCATCTGCTTCTGGCAGACCTGCGCCCCCTGAACACCACCGGTAAGGAGCTCCAGCACCGTCTGGATGAGAACTATATTACCGTCAACAAGAATGCAATCCCCAACGATCCCCAGCCCCCCACAGTCACCAGCGGTGTCCGCATCGGTACTCCCGCCGCCACCACCAGAGGACTTGTTGAGGCAGATATGGACATCATCGCCCAGTGCATCTACCTCACCGCCTCCGACTTCGAAGGCACCCAAACCCAAGTCCGTGAAATGGTCCAGGAACTCACCGGCAAATACCCCATCTACGAATAAATTTTCAAAAGGGGAACAGCACGTTTGGCTGTTTCCCTTTCCTTTACCACCCCAACCCCCATACACGACCCACCCAATTCCGATTTATCGTGCTTTCAGAAAGATAAAAAATTGCCCTGCCGGGCATGAATTGGCTATGCCATGATTTGTCTTACGGCATGATTTGTGCCTTACGGCACATTGTATTTTGGCAATTCAAATCATGGAGCGTAGCGAGAAATCATGATGCCCCGCATCAATTCATGACACAAAGTGTCAAATCATCAGAGCGATAAACTGAAATTGGCGCTACTGTGGATGAAAAGGGGAGGAGTGAGGGAGACTGCCTTGTGGCGCAGACATTCCACGACAAATACCGCAAAACAAATAAATGCAAAAAAATTCTCAAAACCCGAAAAAAACTCTTGACAAATCCCAAATCATAGTATATAATAAGCCTCGCTACGGACGATTAGCTCAGCTGGCTAGAGCATCCGCTTGACGTGCGGAAGGTCATAGGTTCGAGTCCTATATCGTCCACCATACAAGAATAATCCGAACTTTTTCCTCATCGGGAAAGCGTTCGGATTTTTTGTATCCCTCAGCGAAGTCGAAAGATGGGCATAATCCGGCTGCTGTGTCAAATGTGCGGTCTTGCCGTAATGCTATTCCCTCTATTTTCATCGCTTATCCATATTTTCTCTCAAGGGGGTCGTGCTTCGGCATGGCCCCCTTTTCTTTTTTGCGGTACATTCGACTATTATCCTGCCTTTGCGTACAATAGGCTTAGATAAACAAAGGAGGTAAACGCAATGGGAAATTTTATTGAAGAACTGTATTACGGCAACATCCATCCCCAAGACCGAAGCACAAGGCAAAATAAAGTTGTGCAAGAACAAATGGCAATTTTGACAAAGAGTGAAGACTTCCTGACAAAGAACCTCCCGGAAGATCACAAGAAAAGCTTCCTTGCCTTCTCAAACGCATGGGCTGTCATCAACGGAGAATCTACTTTAGACAGCTTCATCCTTGGCTTCCGCATGGGAGCAAGCTTCACCTATGATACCTTCGTGTCCACTGTCTCTCCCTTTCAAGGTCTGTCAGAAGAATAAGCCAACAAACAAAAAAGGAGGAACGCAAAATGCAAGACATCATCTACGATCCCAAAACCGGTCTGACCTACAAACTCGAGGGTGACTACTACATTCCCCTCGTCAAAGCCCCCGATCCACCCCAAATTGGCATCTGGGGCCACCGCCGTCTCGACTACCTGAAAAACCACCGCCGAGTCATTTACCATTCCATGATGATGAAAGAAACCCTAAATTTCCATCTGGAGGAGATCGACCGCACCGCTACCGAAATATTTGACCGCCTCATAAAACAATTCGCCACCGCCGAAGGCATCACCGAAGACCTAAAAGCCACCAACCAAATGGAATGGGTTGCCCGCATGAACAACATCCACGCCCGAGTGACAGAAATTACACTCCAAGAATGTATATATGTATAACAGTTATCTAATGACAGATGACATCTTGATATTACCTACACAAATGTAACCCTAAAAACGCCAAAGCCCTCTTCCTGTAACTAATCTACAGAAAGAGGGCGAATTTTTATAGTTTGTGAGAACGCAGAAGATTCAACGCATCCTCTTTTGCGCGCGGATCTGCTTCCCGTGCAGCAGATATCAGTGAAATCTCATAGGCTGAAAGTCCTTCAGGTGTAACAGCCTCACGCCCTACAAGATAGTCGATAGACACACCGAAACAGTTACCCAAGCGAATCAACATATCTACAGAAGGCATCCGATCTTCAGTTTCATATCTGGAATACACAACGGTAGAACACCCCAAATAGTCGGCGACCATTTTCTGTGTCATCCCCCGCCGTGTCCGTATCTCTTTCAAATTCATTTCCTCACCCCTCAATGATAATAATATTACCGATTGAGGGCAAAAGAAATTACCGAAATGGTAAATTCACTATTGACAACATACCTTTTCGGAAATATATTGATACCATAGCGGTAATAGCAGATAGGTCTCGGATAATCAGAGCAATAAAAAGAAAATCACACAACCTTTAAAGATTGTGTGACGATGCTTGATGATAATAAATAAAGCCGTTCTCGGTAAAGTTTTTTCGTAAAGCTTTTCCCTTTACGAAAGGATATACCTATCCCTTATACCTAACATTATAAAACGCATAGAGATGTTTGTCAATGAAAGATTTAGAAAATTCATCTTTTAATAGTACAAATAATATGATTCGGCAATTATTCTCTAGAAAATGGCACTTCTGTGCCGGCGAAGAATGTTTGACATTTTTTATCGCCGTCAAACACTCCGTCGCAGTTAAATGAAAGGAGTAGTTGATATGCCTAAAAGAGGGGAAAACATCTACAAAAGAAAAGATGGACGCTGGGAAGGGAGATATATACGTGGGCGCGATCTTAACGGTAAGGTAAAATACGGCTATGTATATGCCGGCAATTATCGAGAAGTCAAGGCAAAGCTGTTGCAGTTAAAAGCTAAAATTGACGAAGAACACTCCGATCTGCGAGTTAATAAAGAGTGTGTATTGGGAGAAGTATTGGATGCATGGATTCGATATATTTCTATAAATGTAAAGGAATCTACACAAGCAAGATATGAGTATGTTGTGGAGCATTACATCCGTCCCTCGCTGGGGACTGTGGATACGAAGAAACTTACCACGATTGTTGTGGAGAAGTTTGTCCAATCCTTACTTTACGAAGAGGATGGAAAAACGGCAAAACTATCCGAAAAGTCCGTAAATGACATCTTGGTGATTGTCAAAACGATTATTAAATACGGAAATCTCAGAGGATACCAAATTCCTTGCTGTACCGAAGGGCTGCACATTAAGACCACCGCTAGGACAAGGTCAGTTTTGGAGCCTGCTGATCAGAAGCTACTTACAAAATGGCTTATGACTGACAGAGATTTATGCAAACTAGGTGTACTGATATGCTTATATACAGGAATTCGTCTTGGTGAACTCTGTGCATTGAAGTGGAAGCATATTCTTCTTGAAGAGGGAGTGCTGCAAGTTTTTGGTACTATGCAGAGGGTTTCCAATGCTAATCAACTCAACAGTTCGAAAACGAAAATTATAGTTGATACTCCTAAAACCCAAAACTCCCATCGCAATATCCCTCTTCCTAACTTTTTGCTTGATTACATTGCAAATTTTCGCGGAGACCCGGAATCCTATGTGCTTACAGGTGAGCGCACCAGATTTATCGAGCCCAGATTGATGCAATATCGGTTCAAAAGTTATTTGAAGCAATGTGAAATCCCCTATGTAAACTTTCACACGCTACGCCATACCTTTGCAACTCGTTGTATAGAATTGGGCTTCGATGTAAAAAGTCTTAGTGAAATCTTGGGTCATGCAAATGTCAGCATTACGCTAAATAAATATGTTCATTCATCGATGAGCCTAAAAAGAGAAAATATGGAAATGCTTTCAGCAATTATATAAGCCGTCAACAATATGGTCAAATAGTAACCGAAAGTCCGTGTATTCCATGGATTTTCGGTTCATTTTCATAAAGGGAAAAGCTTTACGAAAGAGGAATACATGCCCTGTAGGATATAATATCCCCTTATTATATATTATATCCGAGTGCTTACGACTAATTTTTATTAAGGAGAGTGAAAAATGAAGAAAAGAACATGGTGGATCATTGGCATCGTAGCTGTAATTGTAGTAGTAGTTTCGTTGTTTTTTATTATTAACAAAGAGAAGACTCCCTATGAAATGATTTACGACGATGGCTACCGCGGCAGTGCGGAGGAGTTTATTGCCGCTCTGGTAGGAGAACAACATGCGCCTGGCGTTGAAGCTTCATCGTATGCTATTGCTTGCGAAAAGGGATATGGAAAAAGCTTTGACCAATGGATGCAAACACTTACCGGAGCAACTACGGCAGATGTATCAAATCCGGCATATACTATCGCTTGCGAAAATGGCTATGACGGAACATTAGCTCAGTGGTTGGAAACCCTTGTTCCTAATCCCGAACAATTAGGAAAAAGCCAATCCGGTACAAGCAAGACCGAATACGAGTTGGCGTGTGAGTACGGCTTTGAAGGGAGCTTCTCTGAGTGGATGGTCTCTTTGGCAAATGAAACAATCAATAACTGACAGGAGGAAAGAGAATGATGAAGAGCATCACAAAACGCTGCATTGCATTTTCGGTAGTGCTTACTATGCTTTGCAGTATGGTCTGTGTGACTTCGGCAAGTGGTACTTCTGAGTATGTAGACGTGCCCGAAAATGCATGGTACTACGAGGAGGTTATGGAGGTCACTCAGAAGGGTTTGTTCAACGGAACAGATGCAACACACTTTAATCCCGATGGAACGATGAGCAGGGGTATGCTTGTTGCAGTCCTTTGGAGATTGAATGGTTATTTGGTAGGATACAACAATCCTTTTGAGGATGTTGTAAAGGGAAGTTATTATTACGATGCTGTAGCATGGGCCAACGCAATGGGTGTCGTCCATGGCGTAAGCAGTACAAAATTTGCCCCTGCAGAAAATGTAAGCAGGGAGCAGGTCGCTACTATCCTCCAGCGCTACGCCGCAATGGAGGGGTGCAACTGCGAGAGCGACGCTTCCACAGACGGTTTTGAGGATGCAATGCAGATCAGCGCCTATGCAGTAGATGCAATGAAATGGGCTATTGCAATGGAGATTCTACCCTACGAGGGAAACACTCTCCGGCCCCGCGATCCCGCTACTAGAGCGGAGGTTGCGGTTTGCTTGGCTAGATTCCTGAAGACCTGCGACCTCGGAACAGAGGTACCTTCTGCCAAGGATGGTAAGTCTGCCTACGAATTGGCTGTGGAAAACGGCTATGACGGCACTCTTCAGGATTGGTTGGCTTCTTTAGCAGGAAAAGATGGCAAGGATGGCAAGTCCGCATACGAAATTGCTGTAGAAAATGGTTATGTTGGTACTGAGCCTGAGTGGTTGCAGTCTTTGGCTGGTGCAAACGGCAAGTCTGCCTATGAGATTGCCGTGGAGCATGGCTACGAAGGCAGCGAAGTTCAGTGGCTGACATCGCTGGTAGGCGAAACGGGTCCCAAGGGTGATGCAGGCGAAACCGGTGCAAGTGCATACGAGCTTGCAGTCAAGAACGGGTTTGGTGGCACCGAGGAAGAGTGGCTGAGATCCTTGATCGGTCCCAGCGGCATGAACGGCCTTGACGGCAAAGATGGTGCCGACGGCAAGGATGGCAATGACGGTAAAGATGGTGCCGACGGTAAAGACGGCGCTGACGGTAAAGATGGTGCCGATGGCAAAGACGGCGTTGATGGTAAGGATGGCATCGATGGAAAGTCCGCGTATGAATTAGCAGTAGAAAGCGGCTACACCGGAGATCTTGCTGCTTGGTTGGATTCACTCCGCGGCAGAGATGGTAAGGATGGGGCAGACGGTAAAGACGGTGCAGACGGCAAGGATGGTACTGACGGTGCAAACGGCCTGTCCGCTTATGAGCTTGCTGTAGAAAATGGTTATGAAGGCTCTCTTACACAGTGGCTTGCAAGCCTTGTTGGTAAGGATGGTGTCGACGGCAAGGACGGCGTTGACGGCAAAGACGGTGTCGACGGCGAAGATGGCGCCGACGGTAAGGACGGCGCAGACGGCAAGTCCGCATACGAAATCGCGGTAGAAAAGGGCTACACCGGCACTGAGGAAGAATGGCTGGAAGCCTTAAAGGGCGAAGACGGCAAGGACGGGCTTGACGGTAAAGACGGTGTCGACGGCAAAGACGGTGTCGACGGCGAAGATGGCGCTGACGGTAAGGACGGCGCAGACGGCAAGTCCGCATACGAAATCGCAGTAGAAAAGGGCTACACCGGCACGGAGGAAGAATGGCTGGAAGCTCTGAAGGGCGAGGCAGGCAAGGACGGCAAGGACGGTAAGTCTGCCTACGAGATTGCTGTAGAGTACGGCTACGTCGGAACTGAAAAAGAGTGGCTGGAATCTCTGACCGGCGGCTCCGGCTCCGGTTCCAACGGTGGTGCAAACGGCAAGTCTGCATACCAAATTGCAGTTGAGAACGGTTTCGAAGGAACCGTTACCCAGTGGTTAGAGTCCCTGAAGGGTGCTGACGGTAAGGACGGCACTGACGGCAAAGACGGTGTCGATGGTAAAGACGGTGTCGACGGTGTCGATGGCCAGGATGGTGCAGACGGCAAGTCCGCATACGAGATCGCAGTAGAAAAGGGCTACACCGGAACCGAAGAAGAATGGCTGGAAGCACTGTTGGGTGCTGACGGTAAGGACGGCGCTGACGGTAAAGACGGCGTTGATGGCAAGGATGGCGTTGATGGCAAGGATGGCACTGACGGCAAGGATGGTGCCGATGGCAAGAATGCTTATCAGCTTGCAGTTGAGAACGGTTATACCGGAGATCTCCAGCAGTGGTTAGAATCTCTTGTTGGCGCAGCCGGCAAGGATGGCGCTGACGGCAAAGACGGCGTTGACGGCAAGGATGGCGTTGACGGTAAAGATGGCAAGGACGGCAAGTCTGCATATGAGATCGCTGTTGAGTACGGCTACGTCGGAACAGAAAAGGAATGGATCGATTCTCTGACCGGCGGATCTGGATCCGGTTCTTCCGGCGGAGAAAACGGCAAATCTGCTTATCAAATCGCAGTTGAAAACGGCTTCGAAGGAACTGTTAACGAATGGCTCGCTTCTTTGAAGGGTGCCGACGGCGAAGACGGCAAGGATGGCATTGACGGCAAAGACGGTGCCGACGGTAAAGACGGTGTAGACGGCCAGGACGGTGCCGACGGCAAGTCTGCCTATGAGTTGGCAAAGGAACAGGGCTACGAGGGCACATTGCAGCAGTGGCTGGCTTCTCTGGCAGGTGCCGCAGGCGAAAACGGCAAGTCTGCCTATGAAATTGCAGTTGCTAACGGCTACAAGGGTACAGAAGTTGAATGGCTCCGCTCCTTGGCAGGTGCAAACGGCAAATCCGCATACGAGATCGCTGTGGATAACGGCTACGAGGGAACAGAAGTTGAATGGCTGGCATCCCTTGTAGGTGAAGACGGTGCAAACGGTGCTTCTGCTTACCAGCTCGCTGTTGCGAACGGTTATGACGGAACCGAGAAGGAATGGCTGTCATCCCTCATTGGTCCCTCCGGCGCTGACGGCAAGAATGGCGCAAATGGCAAGACCGCTTATGACCTTGCAGTGGAACAGGGCTTCGAAGGAGATCTGGTTTCTTGGCTCAGCAGCCTTATGGGCAAGGACGGCGTTGACGGTAAGGATGGTGCTGACGGCAAGGACGGCGCAAACGGTCTGTCTGCTTATGAGCTTGCAAAGGCAGAGGGCTTCGAAGGCACCATTACTGAATGGCTGGTATCTCTCGTAGGTAAGGACGGCACAAATGGTAAGGACGGTGTCAATGGTAAAGACGGTGCAGACGGCAAGGACGGCACCAACGGAAAGTCCGCTTACGAGCTGGCACAGGAAAACGGCTACAAGGGAACCCAGCAAGAATGGCTGGCATCTCTGGTAGGTGCAAAGGGTGCCGACGGCGCTTCTGCCTATGAGCTTGCAGTAAAGCGTGGCTATCAGGGAACGGAAGAAGAATGGCTCGCATCCCTTGCAGGCAAAGACGGTGCTGACGGCAAGTCTGCCTATGAGCTTGCAGTAGAAGACGGCTTCGAAGGCTCTGTCGACGAGTGGCTGGAATCCTTAAAGGGTGAGGACGGCAAAGATGGTATCGACGGTAAGGACGGTCAGAATGGCGCTCCCGGTAAGGACGGTGTTGACGGTAAGGACGGCCAAGATGGCCAAAATGGTGCTCCCGGTAAAGACGGTGTGAGCGTGGTAGATGCTTACATCGATGAAAATGGACACCTCATCCTTGTCATGAGTGATAAGTCCACTATCGATGCCGGCAAAGTAACCCCTGACCCCGAACCTACAGAGCCTACGGAGCCGAGTGCTCCTACTGAACCTGAGGATACCTATTATACTGTTACTTTCGTAGACTATGACGGCACAGTTCTTAAAACCGAGAGAGTAAAGGAAGGCGAAGCTGCAACAGCTCCGGCTGATCCCTATCGTGATGGTTATACCTTTGTAGGTTGGGATAAGAGCTTCGCTTCCGTTACCGACAATTTAGTAGTAACTGCAATGTATGAAAAGATGACTTCCCAGATTTATACAGTAACATTTGTGGATTATAACGGGGCAATACTTGCGACGAAGAAGGTTAATTCAGGAGATTCCGTAGAACCACCTGCTAATCCAAGCAAAAGCGGCGTTTCGTTCCTTGGGTGGTCTGGCAACTATTTCAATGTAACCAAAAACGAGACTGTTACGGCAGTGTATAGCGACACCCAAAATGTTTTCATCGTGGAGTCGGCTGTGGGTAGCATTGGAGATACGATCACAGTTTTGATTTCTGTAGACGGTAGTGTAAAAACCTGTGGATTTGATTTCGAATTATTCTATGATTCTTCCCTCGAATTAGTATCTTATGATAATGATTTGGATTTGGACATCATCGTGAACGATGCACTTCATACAAACGGAATTAAACTTAATTTTAGTTCTGCAAGCGATAAAACCAAACAAAGAGATATCATAGAGCTCACATTCAGAATAAAGGACACAAACAAAACAGTTTTGCCGATTTGGATTGAAATGACGGAAGTATTTGAGGTTATGAGTAGTGGCATTATCGAGAACGCTTCCTACGCAATTATCAATGGTGTGGTGAAGGTCCGATGACTTCAACAAACAAAACAAAAAAATGGTTGATAGGCCTTGCGATTGCCGTTATTTTCGTCTCTTGCGCTGTTGTAGTTGTTTTGCTTGAACATTCTCCTCATAGAAATCCAGGTAACGAAATTAAGGAAACACAATGTGTCCTTTCTGAAAACAAAACAAAATATGCTGTAATATTTTATTCAAACGACGGAACGGTGTTAAAGGTTGATTCTGTAGCCGAGAATCTATCGGCTACACCTCCCGTCGATCCAGCAATGACATATGGGACGGTTTTCAAATCTTGGGATACCGATTTTTCCAAGGTTGTCAAGGATTTGGAAATCTACCCCATATGCGAAGAGATAAACGGTCAGACAAATGTGCTTGCGGCACAAAGCAGGTATGCTAAGAAAGATAGCACTGTTGTTGTTCCTGTTCAGCTTTGTGGCAATGTTTGTGTGTCTGGCTTAGAGGTAACAATTCGATATGACGAAGAGCTCCTGAATCTTACATCAGTTACAGAAGATAAGAGTGTTATTTTTAATGATGCAGTCCCTGGCATAGTCAAGTTGAATTATGTTAGTACGCAAAACACCGTCTCAGATGTGGATATTTGCAACTTGCAGTTTTATGTGAATGGTGCAGAAGGCGAAATCCCTATTACGATAGAGATTAACAGCATTTATGCCTTTGAGGATGGAGAGATTTCAGATACACTGTTTATTCCTAAATCAACAGTGATTGATGGTAAGATTTTCGTAGTGCCGTAAAGGAGGGGGGGATATTGCCAAGAAACAAGAGGAAGATAAGCATTCCATTTTGGGTTCAGATTTCGGTTATTCTATTAGCAGGCGTTATAGCAAGTGGCATTATCTTGTTCCTTGCACCTGGAAAACAACAACCAGAACAGAAAATACATACTGTAACATTTGCTTATCCGGACGGGACGGTAATAGAAACGAAATCTGTTAAAGAAGGAAACGGTGTTTTCCCTCCTAACCTTGAAATTGATGGTGTTTTTCGTGGCTGGAGCGCGGGATTCAATGCAGTAAATGCAGATATCGAAGTACATCCTGTCTTTTACTCAATAAAAGAAGAAAATCTGTTTTATTTTGATTCGGTTTACGCAAAAGAAGATACGGAATTTGTATTAGATCTTTATGTTGCAGGTATAGTCAATCTTTCTTCCGCAACAATAACGCTCAGTTATGATGCGGATGTGCTCGAAGTCAAGGAAATCCACGGCATAACAAGTTTGGAAATATCTGAGAACAAAGCAGGAGAACTGACTATTTCTTTCAGTGAAAGCACACCATTAACGCAAAAAACAAAAATATCTCAACTAACATTCTATGCAAAAAAGATGGATGCTTATTCAACTCAGGTTAATTTAGTTGCAAGAGATGCTCAAATTTTTATTAATGGTAGCACACAGCCAGCGACGTGCGCTACCATCAATAACAAAATCTATTTTTTACAGGAGGTCGAGGAATGAAAATAGCAGTTAAACTATTGGCTTGTGTACTTGCGATTGCAATGCCGCTTACAACGGCAATGCTTGTTTTTGCACAAAATACCGATAGAAGTACCCCAGAGGCATATTCTGCTGAAATTAGGTATGATAGTCCTGATATTAATGTTTTGACAGGCCAGGGAGCAAATCCTGAAGAAATTTCAGTGTCCGCAACTGCACATTATGCCGAGAAGAAATGGTACGAATATGTAACTTATTCTGAGAATGCTGTTGCCAGCTATAGAATTGATGACAGCAACAGAATCGTGTTTTATGATCCGTATACCTACACCAATGCAATGGTCATGGATGTCAAATTTGATGCAACTACGACAGAGTTTGACACGATGTCGTCATATGCTATTTCCCGTACAAATACAAAAACAATGACCGCCGCCGACTCGTCAACCTATACATCGACGAATGCTACGCAATCGAGTGGTAGAGACATGACCGGTTCTACGGTAGAAAATACCGGCTCAACTACCACTAAATATAATCATACGACAGAAACTAACGACGACGGTGGAAAGTCCACAACCAAAAATTACGGCACCCAAATCACGGATGATGAAACCGTCATCACATCCGAACTTATACATGACAATTTTAAAACTGAAACTGGTGTGAATGTAGGTACTGTTGGATTAGTTACGATTGAGGCTGGTTTGGATGTTTCTTTTACGCAAAACTGGGGAACCATAAAAACCTCATTAGAGGGAACAGGCTCTGTAACTGAAACTGATCCATCCAAAACAACAACTACTTATACCGGTGAGGACACTGTAGAGCATAATACGAAATCCGAAACGACAGGTTGGACTGAATTATCCGACAGAATTACTAAAACAATTGGCTCGTCTCGCTCTACCAGTATTAGCTGGTCCGAAACCGAAAGCACAACAGTAACCAAAACTTATGTAGCAACCCACTTTGCTGCTGATGGTGTCACGCCTCTTCCCTGGGCGATTGTACACTATGAGGTACAGATGCCTATGAAGTGTTCGATGCAGTATAAATATGAGGGCGAGTGGATTACTGTTGCCACAACTTACTGTATGCTTACAACGGTAAAAGGAACTTGCAGGGCATGGTTAGAAAATGGCCAGGTATATTATGAAGATTGGGGAAGCGGTGAGCCTGTTGTTGCTACTGATTTCTGGGCCCAGTTTATGACGAAGGATCAGCTTATGAATGCCTATCAGAACAAGCTTTATCCGGTAGGAGGTGACGACTAAAATGAGAAAACATTTGATAAAAATGTTATCAATTATGTTTGCTGCATTGCTAATTTTTGCGTCGGCGATGATTGCTGTAGCTGCAGAAGAACCCACCGTGGCAGTAGCATCGTCTGAATTTCTTACCCGCCAGGGTGAGACTTTCACCACGACCATTTACATTCCGGACAATGCTAATATCGTAGACTTTGATATTACCTTAAACTATGATACGGATATTATCACCCTTATTCAGGCAGAAGAGCATGAGGATATCAAAGGCACTGTCGTTTTCAATGCAGAACGATCCGGGGTTATTGCAATCAACTATACCAGAACGAGCAAGAATGTTACATCATACCTCCCTGTTGTCAATTTAACATTTGCTGTTGATGACAATGTAGGCATTGGATCGTATGATTGTCTTACGATAGACACTGGTGCAACATATATTGCACATACACTGAATAATAATGGCACATTAGATCAGGTTGACTTCACTTGCAACTTTGCGAACCTTGTAATCTATGAAATGGGTGATGTAGATCTTAGCGGAGCATTAAATATTGCTGATGCAACTTACATTCGTCGTCACTTGGCTGAAATTGAAGGCGCAGTGCTTGAGGGATTCAAGCTTTCTCTTGCTGACACGTATTACGATGGACTTGTTAATATTGCTGATGCAGTTGGTCTACAGCGGCATTTGGCTCACTTGAATGTCCTTTATGGTGATCGTGTTAATGTAACTTTCTACAATTTCGACGGAGAGATATATGCAAGAAAATCTGTTATATTTAACGGAACACTACTTAACATCCCAAGCGTCCCTTCTGCAAGTGGACTTTTCGGCGGAGTTTGGTCTATGAGTGCTGCGGAATATATTGAGCCAAACTTTGCCAATATAGCAACAGATATTTCCGTTTATGCATATTATGATGAAGAAAATCATACCACCGAGGCTCTCGAGTACTACAAGACATATCTTACTGATAAATTCTATAGTGGTGATTTGCCCACAAATATGAGTTCGGATTTGGATCTAATTAACACTGTGAATTATCAAAAAGGCTACTATGCTTCGTTGATCTATTCTTCTAATTGCAATTATGTACTAAATCAAACTACAGGCAAATTTACAAAGCCTACTTACCCTCAAGAAGTAACCATGAGCATTAAGATTATCTCTTACGATGCAAATAATGCAATTGAGGGAGAAGATACAATCAGCTTTGTATATTCTGTTCCAGGAATGTTTGTGACGCCAACAAAAGCGGAAATAACGGATTGGTTAACCAATTATTTTACAGATCCTACCGATGGAAAGTTCAGAGTTAATTTTGATGTAAATCTTATATCTAATATTAACAACGAAGTAATCCCAACAAATGGCGGCAGATATGATGACTACGAAGTTCGTCTTGAATGGTTCCAAAATGTGAATGGGACACTTGTCCCCATTAGCAAAATAAAAAGAACAACTTCTTCACAAGTCAATGATTATGTGGCTGTTGCAACATTTAACGGCAAACCGTTAGAGGATGACGGCAAGATATATATTGATGATGTGGCAGTAACCGCAATTGAAGAAATCGAAATCAAAAATCACGTAATCAATCAAATCGCTGCAAATATGGGAACCCTTGCTACTAATGGAACGAAGCTTTGGAACAACGACACTGTTTATAATAGCAAAGTAACATGGGAAACGGGAGATTCGACCGTTGCTTATGTTGCTAATAATGAGGTTCAACTCAAAAACAACGCAGTAAGTGGTTCAGTTTTACCCTTGAACGCAAGAGTTTCCTATGCAGTAGACGGTGGTGCAGAGGAATTCGTCCTGTCGTATAATCTAACTGTATCCTGTGACAATACTATCATAAAGTATCCTGAAAATATGGATGAGGAATTGTACAGAGCAATTAAGACAGAATTGGAAGACGAGATAGGATACCGCGGAGATTTGACTTCTGCTGCCCTTGCAAGTGTGAAATTCGTAAATCTTGATTTGAGTAATTATCCCGAAATAACCAGCTTAAGAGGCCTATCGTATTGTGTGAATTTAAGAACGCTTAATATTTCCGGACTGAAGATTGCAGATGGAACAATGAATCAGATTGCAACGCTATCCTATTTGGAAGCGTTCATTGCAAGAGGTTGTGAATTGGATAATCTCAGCGACGGTGGTAGCTCCACACTTAAAAACGCAATCAATCTTAGACTTATTGACCTTACAGACAACAATTTCACATCTTTGGACTCTGTTTTTGCCGAAGATGTCCGATATGGTAAGCTTAGAGAAGTTTATTTAGCTAATAATAATTTGAATGATATCGATGCGCTTTCAAGAGCGCCTTTGATGGATTATCTCTCCTTAGCTAATAATGGACTTACGACAGAAGACACCAAATGCTTAGCCAATTTCCCGATATTATCCTATCTATCTTTGGCAGATAATAATATTGATAGCGTAGAGCACTTGAAGGGGCTTAAGCTTTTGCAAGAGCTTCGTTTGCACAATAATAATATTTCAAATGTCAATGATTTGCGTAGGCTGATCCATCTGGAAGCACTATATCTTGGAAATAATAAGATTAAAGATGTTGGTTTCCTGAATACACTCACTAAACTTAAAATCTTATATGCCAATGACAACGAAATAATGGATATTTCCAATTTGACGGCTCTAGCAGAACTTGAGGCCATAAATATTAATAACAACAGGATCTCCAGCCTCTCCGTTTTGAATAATTACAAGTCTACCTTAACGGAAATTTATGCAGAAAACAATCAGTTGACTGACTTTAGCTTTATCAACGGAGCAACTAAATTACATATTTTGATGCTTGCTGGCAACAAACTCGACATTATACAAAATAATATGTCTACTTGGCTCGCAGGACTAGCAAATATGCAGGTACTCACACTATCTGATATTAAGCTAACTGATCTGTCATTCCTTTCCAAGATGGATAAAATCGTGAGGCTGGATATCGCAAATTGTGGATTAAGTGCTTTTTCGGGCGAAGTGTCCAATATTGAAGCAATTGCAAATCGCTATGCTACTCTCAAAATTCTAAACATCAGTAATAATGATATGCGCGGGCATGAGGACGAAATTCTGAAACTCAGAAACATCTCTCTGCTGACAGTACTTTATGCAGATAATATTTGCGATAAACTGGACGCCTATACTTTGACATACTCTATGCCGGAACTCAAGTATATCTCTCTTGAAAATTGCGGTATAGAATCGATTAATTGGCTATTTAAGTACAATAATCTTGCGTATGTTGATTTGGCAAACAACAATATTTCTGCAGTGAGTTTTGATGCTGATATATCTAATGCAAGCGTCAAGACATTGGAAGAACTTTATCTTGATACAAATGTTCCCTGTACATTTGCCAATGCGTATAGAATTATGGATATGAATGTATCCAAGCTCTCACTGGCTGGGGTATCGGTCGAAAAGATGGAGAACCTTCCATATCTGGATAACATTCGCTATTTGAATCTTAGTAACACTGGTTTGACGAATCTTACCGGCGATGATGCCGAGCTTGCAGATTTGTTCTCTATCGGTCGGTATAGCACCGTGGAGGTCGTTGATGTGAGTGATTTGGAAACAGATATTGCAATACTTGAGTCATTGCCCCACGTGCAAACAGTTTATGCTGTCGGTGCTGTAGATAGCAAGCTATTCTACGAGAGTAATATTCACAGCTTGCAGAGAATGTACAATGCAGGGATTGAATGTTACCTCTATGATAAGGCTACAGTGTATGAGCCCGTTGCCAATGTGGAAGGAAAAGAAATATTGAACCTTCTCGAGGACATTTCCTGTGAAGTCATTGTTGCTGCAGATAATGTCTTCAGCGATAACAATCCTTTTATGGTGGATGAAATCAACGATTTCGACATTGTATGGTCTGTAAGCAATACCGATAATTATGAAATCGTAAATAACCATTTGTCCGTTAAGGACTACACGGGAATTGATGATGAAGATCTCACTATTACAGCGCAAATCACCGTTTACCCAGATCAGCAGCCTGTCCAGAGGGAATTTAAGATTAAGACAAAGATTCTGAGAGCCTCTGCCGAGTATTTTGAGACGGATGCGACAGGATACTCTAAGCAGCTTACTAGAGGAAAGAGCTTCAAATACGATTTGCAAATCAAAGCAGCGAACACAGAACACTTTGTCCAGCCTGTTAAGCCTGTAGTGGACTATATCACTTATGACTACTCTACTACCAACGGTATTCCTTATGTCCGGATCTTAACTGTAGGATCAAATCACAGTTTCACGGTTACAAATGATGCACCTTTAGGTGAAACTGTAACGATCAAGATCAATGTAGGTCATAAAACCAAGAGTGGTGTTGCCGTGAATGATGTCGCAGAGATCGCTGTTCCTGTTACGGTGGCTAGCCGTACCTTTACAGTGACCCTTGTTCTTAATGGTGGTCAGCTTGTGGATGCCAATGGCGTATCGCGAGACACTTTCGATTGTGTAGAAGATTCCAAGATCTTCGAGGGATTGACCGTTCAAAAGACTGGCTATCTCTTTGAAGGATGGTACACCGGTGCAGAATGTACAAGCACACAGCTCTTTAGCAAGGATGGTTCGGATGCGGTTATGCCTTCTCGCAACATCATCCTGTATGCTAAGTGGAAGGCACATTCCTTCAATCTGAAGTTTGATGCCAATGGCGGTACAGTTTCCGAAACCTCCAGGCTGGTTCTCTGCGATACACCTGTTGGACAGTTGCCTGTTCCTACAAGAACCGGTTTCACTTTCGGCGGTTGGTTCACAAAGGAAGGAAAGGAAATTACAGCAACCAGCTCTATGGCAACTGCCGTGGATATTACTGTATATGCCAAGTGGACAGTAAATTCCTATAAAGCGACATGGAGTGGTGGAACTGGGTACACCATTACGGTCAATAGAACCTCCTCCCCCAACGGAGGAGCTGCAACCGGTAATATTTCCAGTGGTACAACCGTATATTACGGTGATGTGCTGAGTGTAACCTATACCAAGGCAGATTATTATACAATCAAGACCAAGGGTGCCACATCTATTACCGTTACTGGGAACGTTACTGCTTCTCAAATTTATGCAACAGCAGAGCTGAATCCTGTATTAGGATGGGTAAAGGTTTCTGATTTGCCCAGCGGAGCACAAGTAACCGATCGGAAATGGTCCTACACTAAGACTACCAACACGGAGTCCAAAGAAACCTCTCTTGCAGGTTATACTCAAATCGGTAGCTATTGGGTACAATCCGGCAGTGGAAGCTTCCAGTATTCTGATAAGTTCTCAACCTATGCGCCCGGGTTCAAGACCTCCCACAGCATCTATACATCATTAAATAGATCCCCGTATACCAGTTACGAGAACACAACGTCTAAACGGGTTGTTAGTAACACGTGGGCGGGCTATGTATATTGGCACTGGATGTATGATTGCGGAGGAGCCAATGCGTATAATCGGTCTATCCTTTATTATGAGGGCACCGGAACAAAAAGTTTGACAAATGATAACTATGGTTATCATAATTTTGGTGCATTCTTGTCTACAACAAACTTCACCGGACAAACAAATGCAAACTGGGCGCAGAACGATACGTATTATGCGTGGTATAAGGTAACTGATCGCACATCCTACGCTGACACGCAAGGTAGTTACTGGTTCTATCGCTTTGACTACTATACTTGTAATTACACTGATTATTACAAGATGTTCCAGTATCAGAAGGTTGAAAATCTTGAAAGCACAACGCAGCCTTCTGGATCTGGAATTTCCAATGTTCAGGAATGGGTACTGTATAGAGCAAAATGATTAGTTTGTTACAAGTGTTCTGACCGAAAAACAAATTTTCGAAAAAGAACTGTAAAAAGCGAATTCTGGCAAGAATTATAAAAAATGGTTAGAAATCCCCAGCAAAATACAGGGGTCAAATCCTGGTTTTGCTGGGGATCACTCTATTATTTGGACAATTATGGTTGGATATATGCAGTTATATAGTGGGAACATGTTTGAAATATACGAAAGCGTTGCTCTAGGTTTAGTTAATATTTTGCCGATTCATCATTTTTCTCATCTTTGCAATTGCCTTGTGGTAGATATTCTCTGGTGCTTCGGCGGAGGTGAGTTCGTTTTGGATAGCGACTTCTTGGAAGGTTTGGGGGCGGAATTTTGGACTTTTGGTGCTGTGGCAGTTGGGGCAGAAGCCGAGGTGGGAGCGGATGACTTCTTGTTCTCGGTAGGTTAGGCTGTAGAAGGCGGAGAAGATGGCTTCGGATTGTTCTGAGCGGAGGAGAATTTGATAGGGATCTGTGGTGTGGTCGCAGGTTACATCTTCTCTGCCTTCTTCTGTTTCTTCATCGGTGTAGCTGCGGTAGAAGTCGATGAATTGCAGATTGTGAAAACCGCTGCAGAGGATTTCCTTTGTTGTTTTCTCGGACAGACCTACTTGGTTGGCAATTCTTTTGACAGTGTTGGGATCGCGTTTGTGCTGATACATGGTATACAGATGCATGATGTTCCGCAGGTTGCGGTATTCATGTTCACTTTGGACAGTGAAGCCGGTTCGCATGGTGCGGATGTAGTTATGGATTTCTTCCCACATGATGCGAGTTTTGTAGGTAATAAAAGGGACGGATTTATGTGCCGAGTAGGTATCCAGCGCCCGCAGGATCCCGAGAACACAAGCTTCTTTGATGTCAAGGAAATGACCGAACATGGAATATCTCTGCACAATGCCCATGACATTAATATTCAGGATGGGTTCATAGTAGTGGAGGAACCATGAAAGGTAGTGTTCCTCCTTTTCGGCAAGGTACAGATCAATATATTCCTGCAAGTCTTTCTTGGGCGGTGCGGGAGATAGGTGGTATTGATATAATTCTTTCTCCCATTCTTTCATGGGCTTCACCTCCTGTGTTATGATTGATCCTTGAGTCGCTGGTCAGTGAGAGCGTATAACCGTTCTCTTGTCATGTCCCGCTCAAAGTCCTGTATCGTGTAGCCTTTGCCCTGAATGACTTTCGTTTTCAGCTCCTTTGCAATTTCCTTGGCCATGGTGGCAAACTCTTTTGTAATAGTACCTTTGGACTGTTCCGAGCGGATACAGCTACATCTTCTGCGGTAGATATCTGTTACGGGATGGGCTTCTGCAAGCTCTTTCTGTCCTATGAGTGCTGCGTACTGTCTGCAAGTTAACTCTTTTCCGTTATACTCGTAACCGGAAAGACCGTCGCAGTAGATCTGCTTTCGGGCAGAAGACATCAGGAAATATTGCTTGCAAACCTGGCACCGCTTGGGGTAATGCCCGTAGTGCAATCCCTCAAAAAAGTCTGTCAGAATAAAGCCCAAATAGCTGTCGAAGTATAGCCTCCTTGCAACGGTACACCGCTTGCTCCGTGGAGATTTCTTTAAGCCTACATATTCTGTTTTGACCGAGAAAGATGTTTGCCCGAAGAACTCTAAAGCAAGGGGGAGCAAATGTTCTTCGTCAAAGC
>JAZMZW010000059.1:0-2399 GCA_045586205.1 Faecousia sp.
CAGGCTCTTGCCACAGAGCTTCAGGAGAAATATTGGGATTTGGAGTATACCGAAGATTACTGGCTGGATATGCTGGATAGCTATGGGACTACCGAGTCCATGGACTACAAGCCTGAGTTTGTCTGGACCCTGGATTATGACGGTGTGACCTTCTATTTCGGCAATTACGAGCTGGTGGCGTATGCTTTTGGCACCCAGGAGGTTACCTTATGTTACAGTGAGTATCCCTATTTATTCAACAGTTGGTACTTTGACTCTGTAGAAAAGACCTATGTGAAGAATCTGACCACGGAGCAGTGGAATATGGGTGAGGATCTGGACGGAGACGGACGGACAGATATGATTAGTTTAAGCACCCGATACGATTCAGACCACCAGTGTATTGAATCTTATACGGTGAATGTAAACAATTACGGATATACCTATGAGACCCATGCCTATGACCTGGAGACCTATCTGGTGAGGGCCGGAGAGAAGAACTATCTCTATGTACAGCAAACCGCAGAGAGTGATTTCCAAACCGTGGCCGTGTTTGAGATTGCACCGGACGGTGTGAAATTTGTGGATGTATTTACCGGCAGTCTGTGGGGCTTTACCAATTCAGAGGCTTTTCATATTACGAGGAGAGTAGATTTGCTGGGTACCTATTTCGTAATGGTGGATTGTCAGATGGGTGAAAACGGTATGCCGGTGGAAACCCGTAAGGTTTATGATGTGGTGGGTAACATGACCATCATCTCAACCAAGGAGATTACGGCAGATTTAATCAGCAAGGAAGGCAAGCTTTTGGGTCAGTCCTATACCTTCCCCGTAGGTACTGCGTTTACCTTCCGGAGAACCGATAGTGCCTCCTATATTGATGTGCAAGCCGGTAATGACCAGTATTGCCGCTTCTATGTGACATCCGGCTGGCCGGAGACCGTGAACGGTATGGAAGCGCTGGAATGCTTTGAAGAATTATTTTATGCAGGATAAGAAATTGTGGCCGTCAGGCCACAATTTTTTTAGAGGTGACGACTATGAGACTGATACCCATTCCTAAGGAAAAATATGAAGAATACAGACGGGACCTGATGTTTGACTGCTACAAATGGGACCCCCAGTTTTTGGACCATAATACCATTGCTCCTTATGCACTGGTGATTACCAAGGAGGAGCAGGAGGAGTTGGCCGGGCTGACCGAGGCGTTGGATAAGGAGACCCGGGCGGCAGAGGTGTTTTTAAATGAGCATCCGGAACTGGCCAAGCCTTTGGCGCTGCCACGCAGTGTGCGGAAAGAGATTAAACATATGACCAATTACGATGCGGGTCAGCATGTGCGTCTGATGCGCTATGATTTCCATCCTACCATGGAGGGAGGCTGGGCCATCAGTGAGGTCAACAGTGACGTGCCGGGAGGCTTTGCGGAAAGCTCCTTTATGCCCCTGGCGGCCAGAAAATTGCTGGAGGGAGAGTATTCCTTCCGTAGCTTCGGCCAGGCTATGGTAGAGGCATTGGCGAAAAAGCTTCCTGAAGGAGCCCGGATTATGATGATTCACTGTACCGTATACAGTGATGACAGACAGGTTATGGAGTTTCTGGGAGACTGTCTGAAGGAGAAGGGATTTCAGGTCATATACGGAAGTGCGGACCATTTACGTTTTACAAGAAATAAGGCTTACAGCATATTGGACGGCAATGAAGGAAGAGTGGACGCCATCTTCCGGTTTACGCCTTTAGAATGGCTGACGGAGATACGTCCCAGGCACTGGAAGGGGTATTTCAGTACCATTGCCCTTAGCTGCAATCATCCCATCGCCATGTATGCCCAGACCAAGCGCTTCCCATTGGTGTGGAATGTGCTGGAGGAAGGCGGCGTGGATTTGACCAATTGGCGAGCACTGCTTCCGGATACCCTGGAGGTAAAGGCCGCAAAAGGAAAGGAAGGCTATATTTTCAAGCCGGCCTGCGGTCGTGTAGGAGAGAAAATCTCCATCAAAGAAGCCTGCTCCAAGGAAGAATACAAGCAGATATTAAAGGATGTGAAAAGGCATCCTAAGAAATATTTGGCACAGAAGAAGTTTCACAGTAAGCCTCTCATAGGGGAGGACGGCAGGGAATACCATGTTTGCCTGGGGTCTTACAGTATCGACGGTCGTCACGGAGGCTTCTATGCCCGTATCAGCGATACTCCCCGTATCGACTCCAACGCGGCAGATCTTCCGGTACTGGTGGAGGGAAATGCTTTTACACAGGAGTCAAATGCTTTTGCACTGCCCACCCACAACGAGGAGGAAAAGGAAATTTACAAGGTTTGGGCACCCTGGGGCTGTGATTGGGTGGATTGGGTCCGCCCTGTGCCTTTTGTGGAAATGGAGCGTTATACCAAGGACTATCGTATCGCCCCTACCGCATTGCCG
>JAZMZW010000060.1:0-9801 GCA_045586205.1 Faecousia sp.
CCGCAGTTCGTTTTCTTGGTGGAACTACCTGATTTGTGCCGTTTTGCAAGTCACACAAGTCTGCCGCTTCGCGGACGGCAAGCTGGGGGCAGCTTGCCCTACGGTTAGTGTGTGCGTTTATATGCTGTTTTCCGTCCCTGTGGTGCCTGCAGCAACCATCAATGATGGTTGCTACGCAGGAAGTCGATGGTGTATGCGATTGAAACTATCACAGTCTATAAACAGACCGACAAATTTCAGTTTATCGGACTGTTTAAACTTTGCACAAGCGACCGTAAGAATATGTAGCGCCGATCAATGATCGGCGATGCAGGAACTATCAGCGATGTAAATGATTATTTTCGTAGGTAGGGACTTCCAAGTTAGTGCCTCCCTCTGATGAGGGAGGTGGGCGAAGCCCGGAAGAAGAAAAAAAGCCGAAGGTCTGTACGATTGGTCGTGAATTCGTACAAGCTTGGAAGCTTTTCTCTCCTTCAGTCGCTCCGCGACAGCTTCCTCGTTAGAGGAAGCCACTCCTTGGAAGCCCCTACCTTTGGTCTTGATTCTTTGGATGATGAGAGTGCCTGCATCAACCATCAATGATCGGCGCTACGCAGGAAGTCGATGGTTTGCGATTGAAACTATCGCAGGCCATAAACAGACCGACAAATCGGAATTGGGAGAATGGTGCTTGTATTTTTAGGGAAAATATAGTATAATAGGGCGGAACTCAAGCCGACAGTTCGTTTGTACCATCCTGTCGTTAAACAAAACCAGGGCTGCTGTTTGTTAAGATGTGACGAGTGCGGCTTTGCGTTTTTTTTGCAAAGTCGCTTTTCTTTTTTGGAGAATGTATATGAAACTTAGTTCTTTATCCCAATTCCTCAAACGGGAGCGGAAGGAAACCGCACTGTTGCTCAAGAGCATCCCCGCTACGGTGGTGTCCCTGTTCGTAGTCAGCGTGATCTGTATGAACCTCCTTGCCAACAAAACTCTGGTGCAAACCTCCTGGATCGCACTGGATGGGGGCATCTTGATTTCCTGGCTGTCCTTCATGTGCATGGATATGATCACCAAGCATTTCGGCCCCAAGGCCTCCAACCGCATTTCCGTATTGGCTGTGGGAGTCAACCTGCTGACCTGCCTGATTTTCTTCGTAGCAAGCGCCATTCCCTCCACCGCAGACGATTACAGTGCCTTTGACGGGATCTTCGGTGGCACATGGTTCATCCTGTTGGGCAGTACCGTAGCCTTCCTCATTTCCGCCATGATCAATAACAGCTTAAATTGGATCGTAGGAAAGGCCTTCCGTAAAAATCCCGATGGAAAGGTCGCCTATGCCACCAGAACCTATATTTCCACCTTTGTGGGACAGTTCAGCGATAATTTTATTTTCTCTGTGATCGTATTTATGTTCTTTGCCCCCATCTACTGGGACGGCTTCCACTGGACCTTGCTACAGTGTACCATGTGCGCCCTAACAGGGGCTGTGGCAGAGCTGATCATGGAGATCCTGTTTTCTCCCATAGGCTACCGCATTACGAGAAAGTGGAAAGCGGAAGCCGTGGGACAGGCCTATTTGACCTATACGGAAAGGAGTCATGACGTATGAAAATTTTGATCACCGGCACATCTCAAGGGATCGGCTTTGCCATTGCCCAACTGTTCCTGCAAGAAGGCCATGAGGTCATTGGCATCGATAGACAGACCTCTGCCATTGAGCATCCTGCCTATATTCACCATGTCTGTGATGTGCGGGATCGGGAGCATTTGCCTCAGATTCCCGACGTAGAGATCCTCATTAACAATGCCGGAACCCAGAACGAGGATGACATTGACATTAACCTCAAAGCTCTGATCTATATTACCGAAACCTACGGCGTTCAGCCTAAGATCAAGTCCATCTTGAGCATCGGCTCTGCCAGTGCCCACACAGGGGCGGAGTTCCCGGAGTACTGTGCCAGTAAAGGAGGCATTCTGGCTTATACCAAGAATGTTGCTCTCCGTGTGGCGGCCTACGGTGCTACCTGCAACAGCTTAGATCCCGGCGGTGTCCTGACTCCCCTGAACGACTGCGTCATCAATGATAAGGAGCTATGGGCGCAGATCATGGAGGAAACCCCTCTGAAGCGTTGGGCTACTACGGAGGAAATTGCCCAATGGGCATACTTCCTCACCGTCGTCAACGGCTTCTGCACGGGGCAAAGCATCTTGGTAGACGGCGGAGAGGCCATCAACTATAACTTTGTGTGGAAATAATCCCTGCAAACGTGTAAAAGTCTTGAATTTTCAAGGATTTTTGTGTATAATATTCTGTATGCGTAACACTGTTTCCCAATAAAAAGATTTGTTGAATCCTTTTATGGGAAATTCGTATAAGGAGGTAAGGATATGAAGATCGCTACTTTGGTTTTAGGTGAGTATCAAGTCAATTGCTATCTGGTTTCCGACGATGCAGGAAAGACTGTGATCATCGATCCCGGCTATGAAGCGGAAAAGATTCTCCGTGTGGTAAAGGAAAAGGAACTGCAGGTAGACGCCATTTTCCTGACTCACGGACATTTTGACCATATCGGTGCGGTGAAGCCCCTGGCTCAGGCTTTGGGCTGTGCCGTATACCTCCAGCCCAAGGAGGTCACTCTGCCTCCCTATTTGACCCAAGGCTATCTCCACTACACCAAGGAGTACGGACAGGATGACGAGATCTCCGTAGGAGATCTGCAGTTCCGTGTGCTGGAAACTCCCGGGCATACCAATGGTTCTGTTTGCCTCCTGTGTGGAGACTGCATTTTTACCGGTGACACCCTCTTTGCAGGAAGCTGTGGCCGTACGGATCTGGGTGGCAGTATGCTGGAAATGCTGGCAAGCCTGAAAAAGCTGTCCGACCTGCCCGGCAATTACCGACTGTTCCCCGGTCACGGCCCTGAAACAGATCTGGACTATGAACGGGTAAACAACCCCTATATTCTCCAAAGGAGTTTCCGATGAAGCTATATTTACTGGGTCACGAGGATCGTTATGCCCTGGAACAATTGCAATTAGCCCTCTTCCCCGATGAAGTCATGGAGCCTGTGGACGCCCCCTTTGAGGGAGACGGCGCAGTATCCGCCCTTTTTGTGGGGAAAAAGTTCCTGACCGCAACAGCGCGGATCAGCCTCCACGGCAAGACCGCCTGTGGACGGAAGCGCCTGTCTGTAGACAAGGCAGATGTTCCCTCCCGTCGCAGGCTGTTGCAAAATGCCTATTACGAAGCCGCCATTCAACTGAGAGAGCCTCCCCAGTGGGGTAGCCTGTCCGGTGTCCGTCCTACCAAGCTGACCAGCAAGCATCTGCTGGAGGGCGGTACTGTAAAAGGGGCAGATAAGCTCCTGCGAGAGCTGTACCATGTCTCTCCCCAACGGCGCAGACTGTGTCTGGAAGCCTCACAGGCTACTGTGGATGCAGTGAAACAGCTCCGTCCCAAGGACATTTCCCTGTATATCGGCATTCCCTTCTGCCCCACCCGCTGTGCTTATTGCAGTTTTGTCAGTGCAGGGATTGAGCATGCCGGGAAGCTGTTGCCGGATTTTCTGGATGCACTGGAAAAGGAGATCGCCCATGTTGGCAAGCTCCTGAAGGAGTCGGGAAGGACTGTCCGCACCCTGTACATCGGTGGCGGAACCCCTACTACCCTGTCCACACCCCAAATGCTCCGCCTTATGGACGTAATTGAGAGGCATTTCGACCTCAGTGAACTGATAGAATATACTGTAGAGGGTGGCAGGCCCGACACCTTGGATCTGCCCAAACTCCGTGCCATTAAGGGCAAGGGCTGTGAGCGTATGAGCATCAACCCACAAACCATGAATAACAAGATTTTAGAGGCCATCGGGCGCCGTCACACCGCAGAGCAAACGGTGGAGGCCTTCCGTCAGGCAAAGGAAGCCGGCTTTGAAGGCATCAACATGGATCTGATCGCAGGACTCCCCGGTGAGACCTGTGAGAGCTTCCGTGAGACTCTGGAAAAGGTTCTGGCTCTGGATCCCGGAAACATCACCGTCCATACCCTAGCCATGAAGAAGGGTGCGGATCTATTCTTTGCCCGTCTGGGTCTGCCGGAGGAGGAAGCCGTACAGCAGATGCTGGCAGATGGGGAAGAACTCCTGCGGACAGCCGGTTACAAGCCCTATTATCTGTACAGACAGAAGTACATGTCCGGCAGTTTTGAGAATGTAGGCTGGTGCAAGCCGGGACTGGAAGGACTGTATAATATCTACATGATGGAGGAGATCCACTCCATTATCTCTCTGGGCGGTGGCGCCATGACCAAGATCAACCTTCCCAACGGAAGGCTGGAGCGCTTCCACAACCCCAAGTTCCCCAAGGAATACATAGAACGGATCGAGGATATTTTGGAACAAAAAACACAGGCATTTGCACTGATGGAAGGATGAAGAATATGGATACTTTATTTTCAAATGTCACTGTAGTGACAATGGACGAAGAGCTACGGGTGCTTTTCTCCGCCTTTGTGGGTGTCACAGAGGGAAAGATCAGCTACCTGTCCAAAAAAGCCCCGGAAGAACAGCCTGCACAGATCATTAACGGCGAAGGCATGGTTCTTATGCCCGGTCTGATCAACTGCCACACCCACCTGCCCATGTCTCCCCTGAGAAGCTACGCAGATGATGTGGATCTGCAAACCTGGCTCAATGACTATATTTTCCCCCGCGAAGACCGCCTGGACGGACGGAGTGTAAAAGCCGCCACCCTTCTGTCCATTGCAGAGTGCCTGCGTTTCGGTACTACCTCCGTGTCGGAAATGTACTACTTCTGTGATGACATCGCAGAGGCTGTAGCCCAGTCCGGCATTAAGGCCAACATCTCCCGTGCCATTACCCACTTCGGCGAGGACTTCGACTTTGAGAAGGACACCCGTTGCAAGGAAATGGTAGAGCTGGTAGACAAGTGGAACGGCTACGACAATGGCCGTATTAAGGTCGAGGCCTCCATCCACGGAGAGTACACCTCCCACCATGAGGTCTGGGATGCTGTCAGTGAATATGCCATTAACGAAGGCCTGGGCATGCACGTCCACCTGTCCGAGAGCAAGAAGGAGCATGAGGAGTGCAAGGAGCGTCACGGTCTGACCCCCGCACAGGTCTTCGATTGCCACAATGTGTTCCACGCTCCCGCCATTGCCGCCCATTGCGTTTGGCTTGAGCCGGAGGATATGAAGATCCTTGCCAAGCGGAAGGTCTCCGCTGTCCACTGCCCCGTGTCCAACCTGAAGCTTGCCTCCGGCTGTGCAGATGTCACCGCCATGATCAAGGCAGGTATGAATGTGGCTCTGGGCACAGACTCCAATGCTTCCAATAACAATCTGGATATGTTCGAAGAGATCAAGGCCGCCACTCTCATGGCAAAGGGCAAGAGTCTGGATCCCACTGCCCTTCCTGCACAGGCTGTGCTGATGATGGCAACAGTCTGCGGTGCAAGAGCCCAGCACAGAGAGCAGGAATGCGGTATGATCAAGGTTGGCATGGATGCTGACCTGATCCTGCTGGACTTTACCCAGCCCCATCTCATGCCCTGCCACAATGTCATGAGCCATCTGGCATACTGTGTCAGCGGTCATGACGTGGTCATGACTATGGTTCGCGGTAAGATCCTCTATGCCGCAGGAAAGTATCCCACCATTGATCTGGACGCTGTGGTCCGTGAACTGGCAGAGCATGTGATGCCCACTATGTTCACAGACGAGCCCAAGTCCTGACGGATAGGAGGAAGGTCTTACTTTGAATCGGAAACAAAACTTCTTGACAGGTGCGGCGATCTTGTCCCTGTCTACCATCATTGTCAAAATCATAGGCATGTTCTACAAGATCCCTCTGAATTCCTTCATCGGAGAACAGGGCTACGCTTACTTCACCACCGCCTATGATATCTACACTGTCCTGCTGGTGGTCTCCACCACAGGTCTCCCCGTTGCCATGAGCCGTATGGTATCCGAGGCTCACGCCTTGGGCAACGGCAAGCAAATGCAACGGATCTTCAAAACCGCCCTCATTGCCTATCTGACCATCGGTCTTCTGGGTACAGGTGCTATGATGCTTTTCCCCAATGCTCTGGCAGAACTCATGAAGACTCCCAAGGCTTCTTATTCTATCTTTGCCCTTGGTCCCGCTGTTGTCTTTATCTGCTTCGCTTCTGCCGGTAGAGGCTTCTTCCAAGGTCAGGGAGATATGCGTCCCACAGCTCTCAGCCAGATTATTGAGGCCGCAGGCAAGCTCTTCTTAGGTCTTTCCTTTGCCTATATCGTCATGCGCATGACCGGCAGTGAGGCCTATGCCTCCGGCGCTACCATTGCCGGTATCAGCATCGGTGCGGGCTTCTCCGCCCTGTTCATTCTCCTGCGATATCGGAAGAACCGCAAGGAAGTGGATGCCATGGGTGGCAGTACTATTTCCTACGGAGCCACTGCAAAGCGTCTCCTTGCCATCGCCGTCCCCATTACCATCGGTGCGGCAGGTCTGCAGCTCATTAACCTGTTAGACACCATGACCGTCATCCGCCGTCTGCTCCATGCCGCCGAGGGTGAGGGTGCTGCCATCAATCAGCTTCTGGACATTGCCCGTCTGAACCCCTCCTCTGACCAGTCTCTGGCTCAGGATGCGGCCGAGATCGCAAAGGGTATCTACAGCTTCTGTACCACCATTTTCAATCTACCCACCGCTTTCATGCCCTGCATCACCGTTTCCATTATCCCCGCCATTACTGCTTGTCTGACCCGAAAGGATTATCTGGGTGTTAAACAGGTGCAGAACTCCGCTCTGCGTGTCATGAGCCTCATTGCCGCTCCCTGTGCCGTGGGTCTTATTGTCCTGTCTGAGCCCATTATGGCCATTCTGGGCAGATATGAAGGTGATCGCCTTTACGTTGCCACCATGCTTCTGGCACTGCTGGCTCCCACCATTCTGGTCAACAGCGTCAGCACCATGACCACCGCCATGATGCAGGCACACAACCACATGGTCATCCCCGTCATCAACACCCTTATCGGCGGCGTACTGAAGGTCTGCGTCAACTACATTCTGGTAGGCAACCCCAACATCGGTATCCTGGGTGCGCCCCTCGGTACCTTCACCTGCTTCCTGGTGATCATGTGCCTGAACCTCATCTCCATGAAGCGAGTCCTAAAGGATCCTCCCAGACTGATCCCCAATGTATGGCGAGCCCTTCTCGCAGGTCTGCTCATGGGCGTTGTGACCTACTTCGTCTACGATCTGCTCATGGGTATGCTGAACAGCTACACTGTATGTTGCTTCGCTTCCATCGTTGTTGGCGTACTGGTTTACCTGTTACTTGTCGTAGTTTTCAAGGTTATGACCTACGAAGACTGTCTGCTCCTTCCTAAGGGTGAAAAAATTGCAAAAATCTTGAAAATCAAGTGAAAATTTCCAATTTTTTACTTGCTTATTTCCAAATTATATGATAAATTTTATAGGCACTGAATTTATGAAATAAACTTACAAGAAAGAGGTAATCCCATGAATAAGAACGAACTCATCACCGCTATTGCCGAGAAGTCCGGCATGACCAAGAAGGACGCAGAGAAGGCTCTGGTTGCTGTTGTTGACACCCTGACCGAGGCTATGGTCAAGGGCGATAAGGTCACTCTGGCAGGCTTCGGTGCTTTCGAGACCAAGACTCGTGAAGCTCGCACCGGCCGTAACCCCAAGACCAAGGAGACCATCGAGATCCCCGCTACCACCGTTCCCGTCTTCAAGGCAGGCTCCGCTCTGAAGGCCGCTGTAGCAAAGTAATTGAAATCATGATCAAGGTCTGCTGTCATGCGGAAGCATACAGCAGACCCTTGGTTTATGAAGAAAGGAATTTTCCATGCGTTTAGATAAATATCTGAAGGTTTCCCGTCTGATCAAGCGCCGTACCGTAGCAAACGAGGCCTGCGATAATGCCCGTGTCACCGTCAATGACCGCCCCGCAAAGGCCTCCTATGATGTGAAGGTAGGCGATGTGATCCGCATTGCCTTCGGCACTCGTACTCTGGCAGTAGAGGTGCTGGCAGTGGCAGAAGCCGTCCGCAAAGACGATGCCTCCGCCATGTATCGGGAACTGCCCGAATAAGACGGCAAAGCAAATTGAAAATTATGAACGCACAGACAGTCTCCCTTTCCCGGGAGTACCGTCTGTGCGTTTGTTTTTCTATCTTCTAATGGTACACAGAATTTCCATACTCTGCACTACTCAAAATTCAAATCCGTCGACACAGTCGACCATTCATAGCAAAGCTATATCATTCCGAAGGAATATCATATCGCAGATATCTCATACCGCAGGTATAGCATTCCCATATCACCCCGGTAATATGGGAAAAGGGCCACACTGCCGAAGCAGTGTGGCCCAAGTTTTAGGGAGTAGGAAAGCCTATGATTGCCTTATCTCCGGCAGAAACGAGCCAGGATAGTGGCGATCTGTGCACGGGTTGCATTGGCGGCGGGCTGCAGATAGATGATGCCGGCTTCCTTGACACCGTTTACGATGCCGTTTTCGATTGCCCAAGTCATAGCTTTTCTTGCATAGCCGCTGACTTCGGATGCATCGACGAAGTCGGACAGTGCAGTCTTATCGACTTTCTCGCCGGAGTAACGGTACAGCAGGGTGACCAGCTGTTCACGGGTTACTTCTACATCGGGAGCGAATTCGGTAGCACTGATGCCCTTGATGACACCGTTGTTGTAGCCCCATACCACTGCGTCGTAGTACCACATACCTTCAACGATATCGGTGAAGGGAGTAGTCATGCCTTCCACAGAGGGAGTTCCTGCCATGCGGTAGATGACAGTTGCCATCATAGCACGGGTGGTATTTGCATTGGGAGCGAAGATGGTCTTGCCAACACCGTTCATGAGACCTGCATGGTATGCATACAGAACCTCACCATAGAACCAGTCATCCTTGGTAACATCCTCGAAGGGCATGGTCCAGTCGGTGTAGACAGGAGCGTAGGTCACATCGCCGGTCTCTGCGTCAACGGTCTTGGACCACTCGGCGAAGTCCTTGCCGTAAACTTCGGGAGCCTCGGGGATGGTGGGCTCTTCGCCGTCGATCAGAGTCTCGCTGCTGAGAACATTGCCTTCTGCATCAACGAAGGTAACATTGACATACTTGGTCAGGTCGTTGTAAACGTTGAATGCACGGCTCTCGTTGGTGATGTAGATACGAGCGATAGCTACGGGAGCCTTCAGGTCAGCGGGAGCGCCTTCGAAGGTCAGCTTCAGAGTGCCTTCGCCCAAAGTGGGAAGTACGAAGTCTTCGCCGTCAGACTCATAGCCGAACTTGACATAGGAGCCGTCCTCTGCGATGACGATGGGAGCGTCGGCTACGAAGCCTTCGCCGTACTCAGCGCCGGTGAACTTGACGCCTTCTGCTGCATCGATCTGTACCCACTTGTAACCTGCGGAAGAATAGGTGTTGATGATATCCACAGTCATGTCACCGGTGTTGTATGCATAGTTGAACTTAGCATAGCTGAACATGGTGTGACGGAAGTGGCAGATACCCAGGATGCCCTCGGTTTCCAGAGAAGCAAGACGGATAGCTTCGATCTCTTCGGTCAGGTTGACGGAAGTGGTGGGGTAGTTGGACTGCAGGCCCATGACTACGTTTGCACCCATAGAAACAACATTCTTTGCGATCTGAGCCATATCCTCGGGGGAATAGCCGTAAGATGCGGAGTATGCCATGGGGATGATGTAGTCGTACAGCTCAGCGCCGTCGACGTAGTTCTGGCCGTAGTGGAGGTCTGCGAATGCCTGATCG
>JAZMZW010000061.1:0-1657 GCA_045586205.1 Faecousia sp.
ATCTATTTTACATCCCACATAAAAATACAGCTTGCTGTTGTAATAATATCCTGCAAGTGTCTCGCCTCTGCCACAATTGTTCAGGGTCATGTGATCCCGGTAGACAGCCTTATCACCCTGAATTGTCAGCCGAGACAGATAAGTAATCCCGGACCCGCCGTGTTGGGTAACATACACAGTGGAATCGTCAAAAAAGAAGTTCTGTACAACAGAGGAATAAGGTAGTCCTGTCAGCGTATAACGGTCATCTGCATTTATACTGAAGGCGGTGGTAGGGGTAGGCGCCGCCACCGCAGAGGGAAGTATTGACACCAAAAGGGTCAATGCCAAAAGAAATGCAAATAATCGTGATTTCATGTAAATTCTCCTTTACTGTTGGTGTTATTCTGCAAAATAAGCCTTGGCGGTGTCGGAGTATGCGAAGAGGGCTTTGCACAGAATCAGGAGCTGTCCGTCCTTGTTATTTCCGTAGGTGTCGGGGCTGTAGCGGAGGGTCTGAGACAGACGGGTGTCTCCTTGGTAAACCGCTGCCTCGATGACGGTTCTAAGCTCTGCGGCAAGGAGTCCGTCGAAGGAGAAGGCATACAGACCGTGAGCCTCACTGTACAGTTCCGGGTTTGTGAGGATGACCTGTGCAGGCTGTCCTTCGTAATTTACATAATTCAGTTTCAGCGTCAGCTCCTCTATCTTTCCTTCATAGGGGCCGAGACGGAAAATGTACTTGACCTCCACCTTAGAGTCCAGATTCAGAGACTTTCCTGCCCATGTGATGACAGGGCTTTCCAAGTCTGTGAGGGTCTCGTTCACATCACTGAAGGTCACTGCCTCTGCATCACTGAGGAGAGCTCTGTGGGCATCGGTCATGGCCGCATCTACAAGGGAATCTGTACGATAGTTCTTGAAAAGCTGGGCTTCCTTTCCGTAGCGGAGCAGATCTGCACAAAGGGTCTTGAGGCTTGTAGCACTGTTTGTCTTATTCAGCTGAGAGTAGGCATAGTCTGCAATACTGTAGCTGTCTGTGGAGGAGTAGTAGATTTGTCCATTCTTCTTACCATAAAGAACGGAGCTGAGACGGTCGTTCATCTGCACAGCGGTTAAGCCTGTTAAAGTGAAGTAGTAATAGCTTCCCTGCTCCACGGGCTGCAGTTTGACTGTGATAGTGCCTGTCTTGGAATTGCCCTCATAGGTGTCGATCATAGTTTCCAGATAAACGGTGCTCAAATCAAAGTCTGCAAGCAACGACTTTGCCACAACGAAGTTTACAGAAATATCACTTGCCAAATTCAGGGTGTGATTGATTTTCAGGCTGTTGTCCGGGATCGGCTCCTTAATATCTTCTTTTCCACAGGAGCAGATACCATTTGTGAAGCCGTGAGCCTCAGTCTTGCTATAGCCGCAGGAGCACTCTGCCTTATGCTGTGCCTCATCTATCTTTGTATAGGCATAGCTATGTGCAACAGGAGTAAAGATAGGTTTTACGATCAGATCCCGGGTGATATTGGTCAGCTCCTGATCCCAACCGGTAAAGCTATAGTGATAGTCTGCATCATAGGCCTTCACAGGAGTTTCGCCGGTATAAGTTGCAGTCTCTCCCTTGGGAACCATCTGCTCCTGCAGGGTATTTCCACTCTCATTGAGGAAGGTTACGGTATACCCG
>JAZMZW010000062.1:0-16648 GCA_045586205.1 Faecousia sp.
ATTATGCCGCTGGTAAGCGGCATGGCGGCAAAGCCGCCAAGAAATGCCGTGTAATACTGTTCTTGCCGCCATAGGCGGTGCAGGATATTCATCCTGCAATAAAATGGTTTTCAAACCATTTTATCAAGAAACAGTATTATATATGAAATGTAACATCGGGTAAACAGTTGGAGCTTGTGTTGACATTCAATGGAGACCATTGTCCATTTCCGGTCACTTTCCGCTTTCCACTATCAACTATCAACTTGTCTCTACTCCAGTTCGTCCAAGCTGTAGCTGAACGGTTGCAGGCAGTGTTCCAGGAACCAGTTCAGTTCCGGCATGTTCAGCTCGTCTAAGGCTTTGCGGGTCTGCTTGGCGGCGGCGTCGAATTCGGAGTTTCCGGCTTTCAATTCTTCCAGACACTTAATGTGGGCGGAGAGCTTGTCGGCGGCTTTGACGATGGGTAGAACTTCTTGGTCATTTTCATATACCAAGGGGGCATAATGCTCCCGAAGCTCTTCGGGAAGCATACCCAGGAGCTTGGTGCCGCTGACATATTCCACCTGCTTATAGGCGGCTTTGATCTCCGGGTTGAAATATTTGATGGGGGTGGGCAGATCCCCGGTCAGGATCTCCGAGGCATCGTGGAACAGCGCCGCTGTGGCACAGCGCTCCGGGTCAGCAGGCAGATGGAAGATCTCCCTGCGGATCAGTGCCAGACCGTGAGCCAGCACCGCCACCATGTGACTGTGCTCCTGAATGTTTTCGGAAAAGGTGTTACGCATCAGTCCCCAACGGGTAATATAGCGCATACGGGACAGTAGGGCATAAAAACGATATTCTTCCATAAGGATCTCCTTTTTTAAGCAAATGACCTTGTACTTTGGTGGCACAAGGTCATTTGAAACACATGGTTGGAAAGCACCGATGCCTCACAGGACAGGGGAGCTTTCTGCTGTACAAAGCCCTTTAGGAACGGCGGGCATTGGCGGAGGCGGGACGCTTTTTGGAGGCAGGGGAGGACTTTCGCTCTTTGCTTCCGGAGGATTTTTGGGTAGGTGTGCGCTTCTTACTGCGCAGACCTTGCAGGGTGTTATGGACACGCAGGAGAACCAGAAGCTCTCTGTATAGCTCGTAGAAGTCTTGCGCTGTGGGATCGGACTTCCGTTCGTCGATGATCCAAGGACAGACCTCTGTGGTAGCGGGAGCAAATCGCTTGACAAAGCGCTTCTCCATGCCGAGGATCTCTGCATAAGGAAGTGTCCGATAGAAGTACTGGGGATCACGTCTCAGCAGGGAACGGGCAGAATCCGGATCCACATGAGCGAGGAATTTTCCAAATCCCATAAGCTCCTCCACGGCTTCTTCTCCGTAGGGATTGAGCTTTCCACCGAAACGGGTGACAAAGGCACAGAAGCACTGGAGCAGGATGGCGAGGAACATATATCCTACCAACTCTGCACGGGAGGCGAGGATGAACAACAGGGTCGCAGAAGCGACTCCCAGTCCCAAGAAGATCCAGTGCCCGAAGCTGTAACGGCTACGGACAGCCTTCTGTACGAACCAGTACAGGGGGAGACTCAAGGCGGTGAGTAGGGACAGCCAGATCCAGCGACTGGGATTGGCGGGAAGGAGCAGGTCGCAGATCATGACAGTGACTGCCATACCTGCCAGCAGGGCAAGGATGCGTAGCACACGGGGTTTGCCCATGCCCTTGGAGAACATACGGAGCTTCCAGTAGGCACGGAGCATAGGAGCTTCTGCGGCAAAGGCACTGCGGAAACGGACACCGGACAGATCTACCAGAGAAAGGGTGTGGAAAATCTCACGGAACAGACGCCGTTCAGCAATACTGCATTCATTCCCCATATCCATCTGCTTTTCCAGACGGAATACACCTCTGTGCGTTCGTCGCAGGAGGATATAGCCCAGATTGCCCCAGTGGGCAATGAGACCTGCCATATCCGGCAGAGCATTGGAGATCTGACAAGGGATCTCCCCGGCAGAAGCGGGGAAAGCACCCTTGTTCTTATTACTGCGGAAGAAGAATTTTCCGCGGAGGCGGAAGAACCAGTAGGCTACACACAGGAGTACAAGCAGGTAAAATACCGTGCGGTCAATAGAAAGGGTCTGCGCCGCAAGATGGCGGAGGGTAAAGCTGTCTTCGGGGAATTCCAGCTCCATGGTCACAGTTTCATGATCACGGAAGGCGGTGTTGGAAACGGCCTGAACCGTCCCGTCTTTGATTTGAATGTGGAGATAATTGTCGATCTCATCTCCGTAATAGGAGCTTTTCCATTGGGGGAATTGGGAGATATCTACGGGGAAATCCACCGTCAGGCTGTACCGATCTATAGCATATTCCCAACCACGCTCCGGCACACGCAGACGAATCTGTTGCGTAGAACCGCTCTCTGTCATGGTGCAGGGCAGGGTATAGGTACACATGAAATTCAGGCGTCCCATAAAGCCGGCGGAATTGGTGAAGCGTACACACTTGACACCGTCAATGGTACACAGCTCATACTCTCCTCCGCTGACGAGAATGTCCTGTGCATCCTTTCCCAAGGGGAACAGGAAAGAGGTGGTGGCTTCGGAAAATTCTATGACTGCCACCGCCGTCACATAGCGCACACCGGTATCATCTACGATGATTTTGGTATTCAGTTCTGTGATCCGATCGGACTGGGCAAAGACACAGCCACACAGCAGGAGCATACACAGGAAAGCCAATATCAGCTTCCGCACAAGCCACACCTCCTCTCTTGAAAGAATCTGAAACAGAAATATCGGACTTGGGGAAGAACCTTCTACTTCTAAGGGTAGAATACACTATATAATAACATAAATCGACGGAAAAAGCAATAAGCTCTTAGGAAACTTTCGAGGAAAACTTACTTCCGGGGAGCGGGGAGGATTTTGTGGGAGAGATTTAGAGATTTTACTTTGATTTTACACAAACTAAGACTTGACAATTTTCATTTCTTCTTTAAAATAGTATTTGGTGGAAGTTGGCATTTTCTTCAGCTGACTTTTCCCATTGGTCTTATACATATATCATAAGAATGGAGACACTAAGAATGAATATTTTACTGAAGCTCTTCCAGCTCGTTGGCGGTCTGGCATTCTTCCTCTACGGTATGAGTGTCATGTCCAGCGGTTTGTCCAAGCTGGCAGGCGGCTCTTTGGAGCGTACCCTGAAGAAGACCACCTCTAACCGCTTCTTGGCTATGGGTCTGGGTGCCGGCATCACCATTGCCATCCAGTCCTCCTCCGCCATGACCGTTATGCTGGTCGGTCTGGTCAACTCCGGTATTATGACCCTCCGTCAGACTATCGGTGTCATTATGGGTTCCAATATCGGTACTACCCTTACTCCCTGGATCTTCTCCCTGTCCGGTGTGGAAGGTGACGGTCTCATCGCTCTGCTGAAGCCCTCTAACTTCTCCCCTCTGGTTGCCTTCATCGGCATTCTCTTCGTCATGGCAGGCAAGACCGAGCGTCGCAAGGATATCGGCAAGATCATGCTGGGCTTTGCCGTCCTCATGTTCGGTATGAACGAAATGGGCAAGAGTATGGCAGGTTTGGAAGATTCCGACATCTTTGAACAGATCCTGGATGTCTTCAAAAACCCCATTATCGGCGTGCTCTTCGGTGCAGTCTTCACCGGTATCATCCAGTCCTCTGCGGCCTCTGTCAGCATGCTCCAGAATCTGGCTCTCACCGGCAAGGTAAGCTACGGTGTTGCTATCCCTATCATCATGGGTCAGAACATCGGCACCTGTGTTACCGCTCTGATCTCCTCCATCGGCGTTTCCAAGAACGCAAAGAAGGTTTCCGTTGTCCACATTTCCTTCAACCTCATTGGCACCATCCTTTGCTTGGGTCTGTTCTACGGCGCTCATGCCATTTTCGGCTTTGCCTTTGTGAATATGCCCATTGATGCCTTTGGCATTGCTATGGTGCATACCATTTTCAATATCTTCACTTCCGCCGTCCTGTGCCCCTTCGTTACTCAGTTGGAGAAGATCGCAAACGCTGTTATCCGCACCGGCAAGCAGGATGTGGAAGGCGCTTTCCTGGACGAGCGTCTCCTCAAGACCCCCTCTGTTGCAGTTTCCGAGGCAGGCAATATGACATCCAAGATGGCTACCATCGCACAGGATGCCATTATCTCCGCACTGAGTCTCATGGACGAGTACTCCGACAAGGTTGCCGAGCATGTTGTCAAGCAGGAAGACGAGCTGGATACCTACGAGGACAAGCTGGGCTCCTTCCTGGCACAGATCTCCTCCCGCTCCCTGTCCGACCGTGACTCCCGTGAGATCTCCAAGATCCTTCACACCATCGGCGATTTCGAGCGTCTGGGTGACCACTCTGTACAGGTTTATAAGTGCGCAGAAGAGATCCATCAGAAGCAGATCACCTTCTCCGAGAAGGCTGTGGAAGAGATCAACACCATGACTGCCGCCATCCGCGAGATCATCGACCTGACCACCCGCGCCTTTGTAGAGGGTGACACTGCTCTTGCACAGCGTGTCGAGCCTCTGGAGCAGGTTGTTGATGTTCTTGCCGCCCGTTCCAAGAAGAATCACATCGACCGTGTGCAGAATGGCAAGTGTACCATCCAGATGGGCTTCGTCCTGTCCGATCTGCTGGCAAACTACAAGCGTATCTCCGACCACTGCTCCAACATTGCTGTTGCAGTGATCGAGTCCGAGGTAGGTAGCTTTGATACCCACCAGTACCTCAACGAGGTCAAGGAAACCGGCGCCCACAACTTCAAGCAGTACCACGAAGAATACTGCAAGAAGTACGGCGTGTAATCTTTTCATCCAAATACAAAAAGCACAGCTCAATTCCGAGCTGTGCTTTTTTTGTGTTTGGATGCAAGTGATGTATGCTTCGCAAGTGATGTAGCTACGCTGTGATGTCACTTCGTGAATGATGTCGCCTCGCTAATAGATGTATTGACTGCGTCCATAGGATCAAAAATCCGATATGCCAATTCCGATTTGCCGGTCTGCTTATAGCTTGTGATAGTATCCATCGCACACACCATCGACTTCCTGCGTAGCGCCGATCATTGATCGGCGATGCAGGTACCGTCGATATCGAACAAGTTAAGATTAATCGTAGGGGCTTACAATTTAGCGGCTTCCTCTGACGAGGAAGCTGTCGCGGAGCGACTGAAGGAGAGAAATGCTTCCAAGTTTGTACGAATTTATGACCAATCGTGCAGACCTTCGGCTTTTTCTCTCCTTCCGGGCTACGCCCACCTCCCTCATCAGAGGGAGGCACTAACTTGAAAGCCCCTGCCTACGAAAATAATCATTCACATCGCTGATAGTTCCTGCATCGCCGATCATTGATCGGCGCTACATATTCTTACGCTTGTATGTGCGAAAATCAAACAGGCGGACAAACTGAAATTGGTCAATGGGGTGTGGGATAAACGGTGGATCATATGATGGATATTGCAGACTTGCACATATACGGAATACATCAACGGTAACCACATTAAAACTGTATAAATACGATCTGTTTTCATCTCTGTAAAGATTATTTATAAAAATAATAAAAATTCTTATTTTTATTATTGACAAATCGAAAAAGATATGATACTATAATGACGTAAACAGGAATCATTCTTATTTGGAGGTGAGATCATGGCGACTCACAAGCATAGCAAGAAGCGTGATGCGATTTTAGAATGTGTCCGCTCCACTGCCACCCATCCCACTGCCGAGTGGGTCTATGCTCAGCTTAAGCCACAGATCCCTGACCTCTCTCTGGGTACGGTGTACCGCAATCTTTCCATGTTCAAGCAGGAGGGACTCATCGGCACTATGGGTGTTGTGGACGGAATGGAGCGCTTCGAGCGTAACACCGCTCCCCACTGCCACTTCATCTGCCACAACTGTTCCGCTGTCATTGATGTGGAGGGTGTGGATCCTCCCGTACATCTGGGACAGCAGGTGAACTGCGGTAGCGTACAGGACTGTATTCTCACTTTCACAGGCCTGTGCAGACAATGTGTCCAAGGTTGACACCATCTAAAAAATCTAAAAAAATAAAAAAATAATTCAAATTATGGAGGAAAAAATTATGAAGAAGTATGTATGCCCCGTTTGCGGTTATGTTCACGAAGGCGAGATGCCCGAAGGTTTCAAGTGCCCCCTGTGCAAGGTTCCCGGCGAGAAGTTCAAGGCCGTTGAGGGTCAGATGACTCTAGCAGCCGAGCACGTTTTCGGCGTAGGCACCCAGCTGGACGGCGTTCCCGAAGAAGATAAGAAGTTCATCCTGGATCAGCTGAAGGCCAACTTTGACGGCGAGTGCGCCGAGGTCGGTATGTATCTGTGCATGGCTCGTATCGCTCACCGCGAAGGCTATCCCGAAATCGGCCTGTACTGGGAAAAGGCAGCTTACGAAGAAGCAGAGCATGCTTCCAAGTTCGCAGAGCTCCTGGGCAGCTACCTTGAGCCCAACATGAAGAACGATACCAAGCACAATCTGGCATGGCGTGTTGACTGCGAGTACGGCGCAACCTCCGGCAAGTTCGAGCTGGCAAAGGTCGCAAAGAAGCACAACCTGGACGCCATCCATGACACTGTCCACGAGATGGCCCGCGACGAGGCCCGCCACGGCCGTGCTTTGGAAGGCCTGCTGAAGCGTTACTTCAAGTAATATACGGGATCTCCCATAACCGACGATCATTGTTACCGCCGGTCACCCTAACCGGTGACCGGCGGTATTTCTATAAACCTACATAATTCATAATAAAGGAGATGAGACAAATGTTGAAGAAAGTATTGTTTGTGTTGAGTCTGGTGACGGTTTTGTGCCTCTTGGCAGCTTGCGGGGAAAACACCCTCTATGCCGTCCGCCGTGTGGAAAATACCGCGGATCGGATCGGGGAAAGCGTTGATGTCCTTGAGGAACAGGTGGAACGGAAGGCGGAGAGTTTGTTTGCACAACAGAAGCCTCCCGTAGCAGAGCCTCCTGCCACTGAAGCACCTGTCGCCGAGCCGCCCGTTACGGATACCCCTGCTACAGAGTCGCCCGTTACGGATGCCCCTCCCCAAAAAGAGCGTGAACAAACTCCCTCTACTTCCGCAACTCCCACCGAAGGGAAATCCTCTAAGGAGTCTTCCAAAACAGATGCCTCATATTCCAATGGGGAAAAGAACCTTCTTACGCAGGAGGAAGCTTTGACGCTGGTTTTGGCACACACCGGCTTCTCCCGTGATCAGGTCAAGGGCTTGCACAGTGAGTTCGACTATGACGATAGAGTTCCGGAATATGAGGTGGAATTTTACAAGGACGGCTGGGAATACGAATACGAGATCCACGCCGAAACCGGCTCTATCCTGTCCTACAACAAGGACAGATAAGGAAGCCAAAGCTCCACTTCTGAATTCTCCGAAAATCTAAAATAAACAAAAGGGGCTTTAAAAAAAGTCCCTTTTGTATCTCTCAGTATGTAAGTCCTCTGGGGTAGAAGAAGCGCAGGGCTTTGGGGACGATCTCGAAGGTGGCGTCCTTTGCCATGAGGAGTTCTCCGTCTAAGTTGATTTCGCTCTTTTCGTCGCAATGGATGGTGACCTTCTGACAGCGGTAGGGGGTAATGAGATCGGGGAGCTCCCGATACCGGCCTGCTTTGTATTTGCCGATGACTTTGGTGGCCTGAAGTCGGCTGATCTTTTCCACCAACAGCACATCCATGAGGCCGTCATCCGGGGCGGCATCGGGGACGGGATTGAAGCCGCCGCCGTACCAGCGGGCATTGGCGATACAGATCATGGTCAATTCCTTGTCAACGGTTTCGCCTTCGATCTCCACCACATAGTGGCGGCTGAGACCCTTTGCCACCTGTACGCCCGTGGACAGGAGGTAGGCACCCGCTCCGCTGATCAGGGGGATCTTCTTATACTTGCTCATGGTGGTGCCGATACGGGCATCCACACCCATGGAGCAGATGTTCAGGGAATAGTGACCGTCACAACGGATCAGGTCGAACTCTGCCACCTCTGCATCCAGAAGCCGATCAAGGTTACGGAATGCGCCGGGATCGGAGAAAATACGGATAAAATCATTACCGGAGCCACCGGGGAAATTGGTTACGGCGGCATTTTTGTAGCCGGCTACGCCGTTGACTACCTCGTTCAGGGTGCCGTCTCCACCGCAGGCATAGATCCTTACGGGATCTCCCGTGGCGGCTGCCGCCTGTGCGATCCTGGTGCAGTCACCGGGGGCGCGGGAAACCAAAATTTCGTATGCCAGGCAGTGTTTTTCACAGGCTTCGCGGATTTTCTGGGTGAATTCTCCCGTGTGATCAAATTTACCTGCTGCGGGATTGATGATGAACAGATGCTTCATACCCATGCCCCCTTAATAATACATATACACATTGCATTGCAGGCGTCCGTTATACAGTTTACGCTTCTTGGTGGCGGGCTTTCCGAAATAATGCTCAAATTCCGCTTCGGAGGAGATAATATACTTCTTCCAACCGTCGGCGAACTTCAGATGTCTGCCGAAGGAACGGACAAGCTGCTGTGCGGAGCGCTGTTCCATCATACGCTCACCGTAGGGGGGATTGCACACAATGACACCGCTGTCACAGGGCAGGGACTGCTTGGTGGCATCTGCCTCATGGAAGGTGATATACTTACTGACACCTGCCTTCTTGGCATTGGCGATGGCAATGGATAGGCTCTGGGGATCGATATCCGTACCCAGAATGCGATATTCTCCGCGATATTCCTTGTCCTTGGCTTCGGTCTTTACCTCTTGCCAGATCTCTTTGGGAACACAGGCCCACTTCTGAGCGCCGAAATCTCTGTACAGACCGGGGGCACGGTTTAATGCGGCCAAAGCGGCCTCAATGACGATGGTTCCGGAACCGCAGAAGGGATCCCAGAAGAAATCTCTGCCACGGTAACGGGACAGATTTACCAGTGCGGCGGCCATAGTTTCGTGGAGGGGGGCTTCGTTACCCACTGCACGGTAGCCACGCTTGTGGAGACTTGCGCCGGAAGTATCCAGGAATACTTCGCAAATATCCTTCATAATAGAAAAACGGATCTGATAAGTCTCACCGGTTTCCGGGAGCCAGCTGATGCCGTACTTGGCACCCAGACGGTCTACCGCCGCCTTTTTTGCAATGGCCTGACAGTCGGGAACGCTGTGAAGCTGGGAGTCCAGACTGTAGCCCTTTACGGGGAAAGCACCCTCTCTGGGGATGAAACGCTCCAGAGGGATGGCCTTGACACCCTGATACAGATCTTCAAAACACTTGACAGGGAAACGAGCCAGCAGGATCATGACACGCTCACCCATACGCAGACAGATATTTGCCTTTGCCATAGCGGTAAAATCGCCCTCAAAGAACACACGGCGATCTTCCACACGGACATTTTCCATGTCCAGACGGCGGAGTTCATCTCCCACCAGACCCTCTAAACCGAAGAGGCAGGGCACACACATAGTGAATTTTTCCATACTATCCCTCACATAGTTTCTTTTATGGCTTTATTATATCGAATTTTTTTCAAAAATGCAACGGAAAATGCGATTATGTGACAATTTTTCTCACAGCCATCATTCCTCTTGACTTTTTGACGGATTTATGGCACACTATAAATATAAAAAGCGTAAAGGAGGAAACAATATGGTTATAAACACGCAGTGGTTCTGGATCGAGGCACTGGTACTGTTCACCATCTTTGAGGCATGCACTTCGTCCTTGCTGGCGGTGTGGTTCATGGGTGGCTGTTTGGTGGCCTATGTACTGGCGCTGTGTTCTGTTCCCGTATGGATTCAGGTGGCGGTCTTTGTTGTAGTGTCATTGGTGCTGCTGCTCCTTTTGCGTCCCCTACTCCAGAAAACTGTGCAGAAGCACAAGGTAGCGACCAATGCGGACAGTTTAGTCGGTCGGATTGTTCCTGTCATAGAGGATATTGACAACTTTTACGGCAAGGGTGCGGTGAGAGTTGCCGGCGTGGAGTGGACGGCCTTCAGCAATGACGGCAAGCCCATTGCAAAGGATTCTGCCGTAAAGATCCTCAGCGTCAACGGTGCAAAGCTCTGTGTAGAACTCACAGAGATTGTATAAACTACATAAACCCATAAGGAGGAAAAAACATGAATTTGATTTACAGCGTACAACCCGGCATCGGCTGGATCGCCCTTGCGGCACTTGTCTTGATCGTTCTGTGGAAGAACATCTACATTGTCAAGCAGTCCAATGCCTATGTCATTGAGCATCTCGGTGCGTTCCGTACTGTGTGGGGCGTTGGCTTCCACATGAAAGTGCCCTTCATCCAGACCATTGCCAAGCGTGTTACCCTGAAGGAGCAGGTTCTGGATTATCCTCCCCAGCCCGTTATCACCAAGGATAATGTCACCATGCAGATCGATACCGTTGTGTATTTCTCTATTACCGACCCCGCCCTGTACACCTACGGCGTAGAGCGTCCCATGATGGCTATGGAGACCCTTACCGCTACCACCCTGCGTAACATCATCGGCGATCTGGAGCTGGACCAGACCCTGACCTCCCGTGATGTCATCAACACCAAGATGCGTTCCATTCTGGACGAGGCCACCGATCCCTGGGGCATTAAGGTCACCCGTGTGGAGCTGAAGAACATTCTGCCTCCTCAGGACATCCAGAGCTCCATGGAGAAGCAGATGAAGGCAGAGCGTGACCGCCGTCAGGCTATCCTGCAGGCAGAGGGTACAAAGCGTTCCCAGATCCTCATTGCAGAAGGTGAAAAGGAATCCGCCGTTCTCCGTGCAGATGCAGAGAAGCAGGCCGCCATCCTCCGTGCAGAAGGTCAGGCAGAAGCCATTCTGGCAGTTCAGAAGGCAACCGCAGAGGCCATGCGTCTGCTGAACGAATCCTGCCCCAACGATCAGGTCATCAAGCTCAAGGCTCTGGAAGCCATGCAGAAGGTGGCAGACGGTCAGGCAACCAAGATCATCATCCCCTCCGAGATCCAGGGCCTCGCAGGTCTTGCAACCGGTCTGGTAGAATCCGTCAAGAAGTGATTACAAAGCTCCTCAAATACAACGGACAGGACTGTGGCCGCCACAGTCCTGTCCTTGTAATATAAGATATAAATGAGCCGGGGCTTAGCCGAAGAGACTGCCGATGAGTCCTCCTGTACCGGAATTACTCTTTGCGGGGGTAGATCCCCCTGCCATGACTTGGGGAGCACTGCCCTTGGTGCCGGAAACGGGGCTGACCCAGACCTTGCCGGTGCCACGGAATACATTGACAACACCTTCGCCACTGGCCAGAGAGCCAAGGAAACTTTTGGTTGCTTTTTCTACGGAGAATTGCAGGGAGCCACTCCAGCAAACGGCCATGTTTCCGTCTACCTTCAGCACATCGTTTTCCAGACTGTATTCTACCAGCTCTTCCAAGGGAACATAGCTTTCCAGAGCAACCACACCACTGCCGGTGAAGGACAGATTATACAGTCCCTCGTTACTCAGGAGGGCAGTCCCCAGATCCTGCGTGTTCTTAATAAGCTTGTGCTCCACAGTACCTTCGCTGGCGAGGAACATTCCGTCTTCGATGACCAAGCCGCCGGGACCCCAGTCGGAAACCTCCTGCAGGAGGATGTGCTTGTATGTAGGCTCAAGGATCACAGTGCCAACACCCTTGTATTCGGGCTTGACGGCAGTTTCCTCTGTGACAGCGGCCTTTACCATGGAACTCAGGAAGCCCTTGGCATTGGTGACACCGGTGTTCATTTCCACAGAGCCTGCCATAGTCTGCATAGAGCCTGCCTGTGTCTTGACGGTTTTTGTACCGTTGAGGGTGATTTCCACCTGACGGAGCTTCACATTCATCCGGCTTGCAAAATATTCCTTTTGTGCATTGGAGCTGTTGACGCTCAGATCCTTTTGATGCTCGATGACACGGAACATGCCCTGCTGTGCAATGGCCTTGCGGTTTTCGTTTTCCCAATTCTTCACTTTGATTGCCATAATGTATCGCCCTTTCCTATATATTTTTCAGAAATAGGGGTGCAGTGAAGCACCTCGTAATATGAGTATATTCAGAAAAGGGGACAAAGGGCTGTCTGTTTAAAAAATTTGTACAGACTTCTGCGAAAAAAAGATTGCACATCTGCATAAAATATGCTACCATGTTGTAGGTACATCGCAGGAGAAATGGAATGGGTCAAATCCCAACGGTACCAAGCCGCCGTAGACGGACAGAAGGCCGCAGGCAGTCATTGGCGTATGCTGAGAAGGCTGTTTGCATTTGGCGTCCGGAGTCGGAACACAAACTGCGATGGGGAGCTGCAGACTCTTGGGGAAGGTCGGGCTTCTGCCATAGGGGCGGACTGTGTCCTCTTGTGCATGATATTTTTACGGCTTCCCCATTTGGGGGAGCTTTTTTATTTCGTGAGAAAGGAGGGATCGGCTTGAAGCATGACCGCTTCATACAGGGACATCCCTTGGTGAGCTTTTTGTATTTTGTCACGGTGATCCTCATGGGTACGGTGATCCGTCACCCTGCCTATGTGGTGGCAAGCTGTGTAGCGGGTGCGGTGTACTTTGCCCTCCTCCGTGGTAGGGAGCTGTTCCGACTGCTTCTCATGCTCCTTCCCTTGGTACTCCTTGTGACGCTCCTGAACCCTTTGTTTAACACCAAGGGTGTGACAGTGCTTTTTGTGATCTTCGGACGGAAGGTGACTATGGAGGCCCTGATTTACGGAGCGGTCACAGGTGGGATCTTCCTGCTGACCTTCCTGTGGTTCGGCTGTTACAGTTATGTGATGACTACGGAGAAATTTATTTCCTTGTTTGCCAACTTGATCCCCTCTGTTTCTTTGCTTCTGGTCATGGTCCTTCGCATGATCCCGGAATTGGGCAGGAAGCTCCGCCACATCATTGAGGCACGGAGCGGGATCGGCAAGGGGACAAGTGCCCAAGAGCCCCTGTCCCGTCGTTTGGGACATGGAGTGACTTCTTTGTCCATCCTTACGGATCGCTCACTGGAGGGCAGTGTGGTCACTGCCGATTCCATGACTGCCAGAGGCTACGGCTGTGGGAAGCGTAGCAATTTTCAGGAAAACAAATGGAGATGGTCGGACATTGTGACTTTGTGTGTTATGATCCTTCTCCTGATCCTCAGTCTGTGGCTGGGGAATATGCAGGCGGAATTTATTCCCAAGCTTCGTATCCCGTATCCCGGTTGGGGCTTGGTGGCATACTGCCTGCTTCTGGGTTTGCCTATTGTTATTTACGGAAAGGAGGCACTGCGATGGCACAAATTACGATCCAAGATCTGAGCTTTTCCTACCCCGACGGACGGGGAGAGGCTCTTTCTCACATTGATCTGACTGTGGAACAGGGAGAATATCTTCTCCTGTGCGGTCGCAGTGGCTGTGGCAAGACCACCCTCCTGCGTCAGCTGAAGCCCTGTCTCAGCCCTCATGGAAAACGGCAGGGACGGATCTTGCTGGACGGCACTCCCATAGAAAGCCTGTCCCAAAGGGAACAGGCCACCACCGTGGGCTTCGTGCTTCAAAATCCTCGGGAACAGATCGTCACGGACAAGGTCTGGCACGAACTTTCCTTCGGACCGGAAAGTTTGGGCATGGACCCCCACCTTATGCGACTGCGTGTGGGAGAAATGGCAAGCTATTTCGGTATTCAGCACTGGTTTCATCGGAATGTATCGGAGCTTTCTGGTGGACAGTTACAGTTGTTAAATTTGGCGGCGGTCATGGTCATGCAACCTCGGATCTTGATCCTGGATGAGCCTACCGCACAGCTTGATCCCATTGCCGCCGGAGAGTTTCTCCACACGGTAGAGCGGATCCATCGGGAGCTTGGTACTACCGTCCTCATGACAGAACACCGTCTGGAAGAGGTTTATCCTCAGGCAGACCGTGTGGTAGTCATGGAACAGGGGAAGATCTTAGCTGTGGGCAAGCCCCAACAGGTGGGACAGACCCTGTGCCGTGGACATGAGGAGTTATTCTATACCCTGCCTACCCCTGCCCGTATTTTCTATGAGGTGGGAGGTATGGGGGACAGTCCCCTGACCGTGCGGGAAGGCCGTCAGTGGTTGTCCGAGACCTTCCCCGAGGGCTTGAAATCCCCCACTTTGCCGGCGGAAGCGGTAGAAAAAGAAAAAACAAAAGAGCCTGTCCTCCATTTGAAGCAAGTCTTCTTCCGCTATGAACGGGAGGGGCAGGATGTGCTTCGTGGAGTGGATCTGTGCCTGAAGCCCGGGAAGCTACATGCCATCGTCGGCGGCAACGGTACAGGGAAGTCTACCCTTTTGAAAGCCATCTGCGGGATCTGCAAGATCTACGATGGAAAGATCGAGATTCTTGGGAAAAACTTAAAGAAATACAAGGGCAAGGAGCTTTTCCGTCAGGCGCTGACCCTGCTCCCGCAAGATCCCTGCAGTCTTTTCGCCACAGACTCCGTCAGGAAGGAACTGGAGGAAATGGGAGCAGAGGAACGGGAGAACACGCGGATCACGGAGCTTTGCCAAATCGGAGAGCTTTTGGAAGCACACCCCTCGGATCTGTCCGGAGGCGAACAGCAGCGGGTGGCTCTGGCAAAGGTTCTCCTGACCAAGCCCAAGCTTCTCCTTTTGGATGAGCCTACCAAGGGACTGGACGGCTTTTTCAAGAAAAGCTTTGCCAAGATTCTGGAAGAACTGAAGCACCAAGGCATTGCCATCCTCATGGTCTCCCATGATGTGGAATTCTGTGGAGAATATGCCGATGAGGTGAGCCTGTTCTTTGACGGCAAGATCCTCACAAGTGCCGAGCCGAGAACCTTCTTCTCTAACAACAGCTTCTATACCACTGCCGCCAACCGCATGAGTCGCCACCTAATGGAAAATGCTATTCTGCCACGGGATGTTGCAGAGCTGTACCGCAGAAACGGGGGAGGAGAAAGACTGTGAAACGCTCTACCCTTGCTACTCTTTTCTGTGTCTGTGTCCTGATCCCCGTGACGGTGTATGTGGGAACTCTGCTGAAGGGCAGATGGTACTATGCCATCGGTACGCTCATGGTACTGGAAGCAATGCTGCCCTTTTTTCTGAAATTTGAGGCACGGAAGCCCCGTGCCAGAGAGCTTGTGACCTTGGGGGTCATGGCGGCTCTGGCGGCGGTGTCCCGTGGAGCCTTTGCCTTCCTTCCTCACTTTAAGCCCATTGTGGCAATCGTCATGATCACAGGCATGGCATTCGGGGCGCAAGCAGGCTTCCTTACAGGGGCAGTGTCTGCCTTTGCCAGTAATTTTTTCTTCGGACAAGGACCGTTTACCCCTTGGCAAATGCTGTCCTACGGCATGGGTGGCCTGTTGGCAGGTCTGATTTTCTGCAACAGGGAAAAACTCTGTGCCAAGCCCCTGCTTCACAGAAGCCTTATGGCTGTGTTCGGTTTCCTGTCGGTGGTTTTGCTGGTAGGGCCGATCTTGGATCTGTGTACGGTCTTCACCATGAGCAGTAGCCTGTCATGGGAATTTGCCCTTGCCTGCTTTGCCGCCGGTTTCCCCGTGAACCTCCTCCACGGCCTATCCTGCGCTCTGACTCTCTTCCTTCTTGGCAGACCCCTCCTTGCCAAGCTGGACAGACTGAAACGGAAGTACGGTATCTTGGGGGAAGAACAGGTGTAGAATGGACAATGAGATTCCATATTGCAAATTGACCAATGGAAAACAGCTTGTATGTCTATCTATGGCACTAAGCTAATATGGTTGAGGCTGTGTCGATACAGTACAACATAAAAAGAAGGAGAAACTTATGAAATACAAAAGAATGTGTATGATCTTTTGTGTACTTCTTTGTGCGGTGATCTGTGTGTCCTGCGGGAAGAAGGAAATCAAGGGACTGCATTATGAGATCGAAAATTTGCCGGAAATTTCCGACCTGTCCGGGGAGGGCTATGAGTTTTACGACTACCAATTTTCTCCCGTGGCCTCTGCAGTATACCGTTGCGGAGAGACGGAGCTGGAATTGGATCGGAAAGATCCCCGTCTCCTGCGCCTGCTGAACTTTATTGCCTATTCCGAAAGCCGTTTCAAAGCCTCCTGGTCCTCCGATTATCTGCCGGAGGAAGAGCTCCGCACCTATTACAACAGCACAGAGCCCATGCTTGAAGTAGTCTTCAATAACGAAGGCTCCCCGGAGTGGGATAAGCTGGCAAGCGCCTGTCGCATCCTCATTTGCGGTGACAGCTTCCTTGCCTTCTACGGCAATAGCGAAGGCTGGGACATCAACGGCACTCTCTACGGCAAACGCTCCCACCCCTACAGTGAACTGGTTTCCGCCCAAGCCCCTGACCAAGCAGACAGCCTCCTGTCCTCCCAAGCCTGGGGCCCCGGCTACTGGATCGACCTCCTCACCTTCGCCTCCATCCCCGAATAAACCCGATACAAAAATCCCCCTCCAACCGGAGAGGGATTTTTTGAATGATATACCTTCGGTATGAATGTATCGACTGCATCGATGGAATTTGAAATCCAATATGACAATTTCAGTTTATCGCTCTGATGATTTGACACTTTGTGTCATGAATTGATGCGGGGCATCATGATTTCTCGCTACGCTCCATGATTTGAATTGCCAAAAAACAATGTGCCGTAAGGCACAAATCATGCCGTAAGGCAAATC
>JAZMZW010000063.1:0-6681 GCA_045586205.1 Faecousia sp.
AAACACCACACAACCCGAGTTCCCAATTCTTGGAATTTCGCTCCCAAACTTCGGCGCACGCTGCATCCCACCTCAAAGCACGCCCCAGCTGATTTTCAGCAAGGCGCACGCTCTACAACGCCCGCTGCGGCGCGAAACATCTCGTTCTTCCTCCTCTTCGTCGAGGAAAAGAATTCTCACACCCCTGTCTCGCTTCCTCGTAAGCGAGTCGCATCCCTGTCGGCCGCGCACAGACAGGAACATCAAAACCACGCTGCTGCCGCCACCGTCAGCCACATCCAATCCCACCCAACGCCTCAACCGCCGTCGTCAATCAACCACAACACTCTCGAAAAGCCTTTTCGCCCTGTTTTCTGCTCTTCCCTACCATCAAGCTTCCCAGAAGTCTATTTATTAGACTAGTAAGGAGCGAAGTGATAAGGAAGCAAGAAAAACAGAGCTCCCTTTTTCCTTGTTTTTCAGGTCTGTGGAAGCTAGTAGAGAATAGGTACCTCTACGTGTGAAAAAACAAGCTCTCTTTTCTGTCCAGTCCATTTCATTTGTCACTGCACTATTTTTCTTTGCAAAAGAGAAGGAAACCCCAATTCCGGAATCCAGGACACCGGACCCCGGACTACATTACACCATTCTACTGCAACTGGATATGTCACTCCCCACTCGGACAACGCGAAACCAACTTCGGAAGTTGGAAATGTTTGGCCCCCATCCACCCACTGAGAAAACTGTTGCCTCCGCGACTCTTCTGGTCCCTGCATCTCCGGAACCGGAAACACTTTATCCCGAATCCGCCCCAATCGAGATCGGTATAGATGAAGACGAAGATGAGCTGTCGCTCCCCGCCCCAATTCTACCCAAAGCACGTACTCACATACCCTCTCTCCTGACCGCCGCCCTTCCCACGACGCCGCGGAAAAACAATGAAAACATAGCATCGCATCAGAAAGCAATGCCGGACGCTCCGCGCAAAAAGAGTTCTGGCCAAACACTGCCGACTCCTTCACCCGCCACCACTCCCACCACTCCGACTCAGATGCTAGAGCAGGCACTTCGCCTAGTGCAGTCAGCAAGACAAGGCCTTCAGGGGACCAAACAAGTTCAAGTCGCCGAACTTGCAAATAAACTCCAAAGGATCATGAACGACGAATCTCCGTTTCAACCGAGCGCCGTTCTTCTTGAGCAGCTTGTCCTTCAAGTTCAAGAACAAGGCAAGGCAATCGCACAACTTTCGACCAAGCCGATATCGACTCCACCTCCGCAGAGGAACAGAGGAAAGCCACTGTCCTATGCACAGGCCGTGCAGACGGATCTCCCTCTCCCTCCTCCTACCTCTACTTCCGCCACCGCTTCCGCGCCTTTTGTCACCGTGACCAGGCACAAAGTCTCGAATAAAAAGAGAGAGAAGGAGGAGCTCCAGAAACGACAACTCGTTCTCATCACGAATGAGGAAGATCGGGATCTAGCTTTGGATCCACTCGCCCTCAGAAACCAGATCAATCACCACTTCAAAACCCGACAGCAGGAAGCCAAGCCGGTGATTGCCTCCATTACCAAGTCCAGGACAAAGCAGAATATTGTCCTCACTACTACAGCAGACTTTGATGCAGAATACCTCACCCGCCACAAAGAGATCTGGCAGTCTCTGTTCAAGTTCACAAGGGAACAGAAGATTGAAAGCTGGGCCCAAATCGTCGTCCACGGTGTGCCATTCCATCCGGTATTTCTGGAAGACGAAGGTTCTACCGCATTGAAACAAGAGATTGAGACCTTCAACGACATCACTGTTTTGGGAAAACCGAGGTGGCTATCCAAAAAGCAGAGAGAGACACAGCAAGCCGGATCGATTGTCTTTGCTGTTGAGAGCGAGGAGCAGAGGACCGCCATCCTGAGCAGGAAAAGGATCACTATCGCCGGAATTTCTGCAAAGATCGTCAAATACCTGACCTCATCTCCCTCACATCAATGCGCAAGCTGTCAGAAGTTTGGACACGCAACCGAGAGCTGCAGAGCTACAGCATGTCGCCTCTGCGCCGGCCCCCACAAGACGTTAGAGCACCAGTGCCAGGAATGCAACATTGTCGGACGGCCATGCCCTCATACCATTCCGAAATGTGTCAACTGCAAGAACCCTCACTTTGCAAACAGCAAAGAGTGCGAAAACTGGAAAGCAGCAAGAACCACCCACCATCATTAATGAGTGCACAACCTCAAGAAGACTCCCACACAATATTGGATGCCATCCCTATCAAGCTACGAGGAGAGATCTCCATCATCCAACACAATACCGGAAGGCGCGAAGAAATACAACAAAGTCTTCTTGAGATTGCGGCCAAGCGCAAGGCGGACATTATCGCAGTCCAAGAGCCTTGTCCCTGGAAGAACAGGACCACCAACAAGTTCTTCACTACCACACATACCATGTACGAACTTATCCTTCCCAGCAACCCGTACATCCGTCCACGGGTAGCTCTCTACATTCGAAAAGCCACCTTGTTTCAATTCAAGATCCGGCTAGATCTTGGAGAGAACACGGACTTTCTGGCAGTAGAATTCTACAGCCCCACAGAACGTTTCCTCCTGTTCAATCTCTATAACGAGAAGGAATTGAGACATGACTCCAAGACCCAGAGATCAGGAAGATCTACTATTCAGAGATCCATTCTCAATCTCAACCCGGACCTCCCTTTTATTCTCCTTGGAGATTTCAACCGCCACCACATCTGGTGGAATTCACAAGCAACGAAAAAGACCCATAAAAAAGAAACGGAGAACCTTGTATCATGGCTACAGAGCCATGACTGTCAGCTTCTCAACGAGGAAGAACCAACCTACTATCGAGCCAAACTCAAAACCCAGTCCATCATCGATCTTGCCTTCTTCTCCCCCAACTTTCAGGAGACCCAGATCGATAACTGGGCTTCTATCGAGAGCACAGGCTCGGACCACATTGCCATCTCCTTCTCCATGTTCATGAAGAATACAGAACGGTTCCTGAGTCCCCTTCTCACCAATTTCAACTACAAGAAAGCGGACTGGGACCATTTCAAAATGTCTCTGGAACAGACAGTGGAGGAGGAACGGATATTGAAGAAGATTGAAGATATCGAGTGCCAACTCTTTGCTTCTTCTCCCTCCCGTCACTCCTCCTCTACTGCATTTCTCAGTCCCCAAGCTGAAGACCTTGCTGTCTGCTTGACCAGCTGCCTCACAACAGCTACTAGTAGCTCAGTCCCAAGGGCAAGACAGTCCGAATACTCGAAACCCTGGTGGACTCCGGCACTGAGCCAAAAGCGCAAGAAGATGGCGAAATGCCAACGGCACTTCAAGCGATCTCCCAGGTCACTGCAACTTCAGGCCCAGTATAAGAATTCCAGAAACGACTACTTCCACTCCATTCGAAAGGCAAAGACGGAATGCTGGAACTCTTTCCTTGAACAGGCTCAGGGCAAAGAAGTATTCCAAGCTCTCCGATATACAAAGGAACGAACTATTCGAAGAATTCCTCCGCTGAAAACCACTACCAGTCCGCTCCTTGCAGAAGAATTCCAAGACCAATGCGATACACTCACACGCACTCTCTTCCCACCTCCACCTCTCACAGACCCTCCCGACTGGGACAGCCTGGTGGAAGGAGACTGGGAGTGGCCAAAGCTGGAGAGAATCGAGGTTCAGGAAGCTATTCGTACCAGTTCCAATCGAAAAGCCCCAGGCCCCGATCAATTATCCTTCCTCATTCTCCAAAAGGCATATCCCATCATTAGCGAAATCATATTCAGGACCTACAACATTCTCTTCTCCCTAGGCTACCATCCCCGCATCTGGAAAGAAGCTATCGCCGTAGTTTTGGCCAAGAACAACAAGAAGGACTATTCACTACCCAAGGCCTACAGAATCATTTCGCTCCTCAACTCTCTGGGTAAGACTCTTGAGAAGATCTTTGCAAACAGGCTGAGTTATCTCGCAAACACCACCGACCTGCTTGACGACAGTCAAATGGGAGGAAGACAGCAACGATCGGCAGTCGACGCAACTCTCCTCCTCCTGGATTTCATCGAGCGAAGCAGGAGGGAGGGGAAGAAAGTTATCTCCACCCTTTTCTTGGATGTAAAAGGGGCCTTCGACTACGTCTCTAAGAATCAGATGATTACCATCTGCATCCAGCAAGGCTTCCCCCTCACTTTAATCAAATGGATCTCATCCTTTCTCGAGGACAGAACCCACTCCCTCCGATTCAACGGCCAGTGCCAAGCAAAGGAGACGGTGAACACAGGCATTCCACAAGGCTCACCCGTCTCACCCATCCTCTTCCTAATCTATATTCGAGATATTTGCAAAGTGGAAAGCAGACCAGAAGTCTGCAGAATCAACTACATGGACGACTTCTCCTTTACCATTGCCTCGAACTCTGCGTCTAACAACTGCAGAGCGCTCGAGAAGATTGCGGAGACTCTTGTCCAGGAAGCGAAGAAGTCGGCAATCGAGTTCGACATCGACAAAACCGAACTCATACACTTTCACAACAAAAGGCAGCCAATTGAGGACTTCTTGCGGATAGGAGGTGTCGAAGTCAAACCGAAGCCTATGGTTCGATGGCTGGGCATCTTTCTGGACTCAAAACTATCCTTCAAAGACCACGTTGGAAAGAAAATCATGGCGGCAACCAGGGCTCTTTCCTCCCTCCAGAGACTGGGAAACACTCAGAGGGGACTTTCTCTGCAGGCTTCCAGACAGCTCTACGTTGCCTGTGTGAACTCGATTGCAGACTATGGGATCCAAGTCTGGTGGAATAAGAAACGCTCTTTTCTGGCACAGCGATACGAGTCTCTGCAACACAAGGCTCTCAGGCAAATCCTGGGAACGTTCAAAAGTTCTCCAACTCAAGCTATGGAGCTTGAAGCAGGTCTTCTCCCGCCACAGGTCCGCTTCGAAAAGCTTTGCAACTCCTATGCTCTCAGAATCCTCAAGTTCCAAAGCTCCCATGCAGTCAAGCGGGCCTATCTTGCCATGGTAGTCGACGAGCTCGATGCACAAGAAGAGGGCGACCAGGAGACTGAGAACAGGGCTATTCAGTTCCTCACACCACACACGCAACTCCACCACCTTGCAGCAAGAAACAAGCAGGTGGTTCAGAATTGGAAGATCGAAAAGGTTCTGACGACCTGGGAAAAACCATGGACACCACCCATTGCTGCTCACTTCTCGGTAAGCAACAAGGGGAAGGCCGAGGCCATCGAAGAGCATCTGCACCTCCTTGCATCTCTGGACCAAGAGGTAACAGATGGAAGAACCCAACTCTGCTACACAGATGGCTCGAAGAAAGAGAATAGGAATGCAGCAGGAGCTTGCCAAGTAGGAAGCAGGAACAGAGTCCTGCTTGCAAAGAACTGGTTCCTCGGAGACTCTCTCGAAATCATGGACTCAGAACTCTTCGCCATCTGGCAGATTCTCAAATATGTGAAATACACAACGGATACCACAGCCATCTACGTCTTTATCGACAGCCAGGCTGCCATCAAGAGGCTGCAGAAGAGGTCTCTCACCGGAGGACAACAGACAGTGACCCGAATTGCCAGGATCTGTCACCAACTGCAACGAGAAGAGAACATTGCCATCCACTTTGTATGGGTCCCCAGTCACCACGGAATCTTCGGCAACGAGATTGCGGATCAACTTGCAAAGAAAGGGCTGGGACGGACGCCCACCACTGCTCTCTTCACATCTTACAGCTTTCTCAAAAGACGTGTGAGAGAGAGTTCAATTTCGGAGTGGAAAACGAGATGGGAAACAGACGAAAAAAGACACGGAAAGCACTATACAGCTGTATGTGCAAACCAGTTCACATTTCTCCCTCGAGCCCCAACGGAGAAATACCCAAAGAAAACGCAGAGTGCCTTTTTCCAGTTGAAACTTGGGAAGGGTTTCTTTAAATCCTTCTCCAAAACCATTAGGAAGAGTACATCCAACCGATGCTTCGGTAACTGTACAGAGAAGCAAACTCCAAGACACTTGGTACTTGACTGTACGCACTACAAGAAAGAGAGAAAGATAATGCGGAAAGAGCTCAAGTCTCGACTAACGCTCTCGAAGCTGTTTTGCACCAAAAAGGGGAGAGAGGTCCTCTTCACCTACCTCGATCAGACCGGTATAGCTACGCACAAGTGGCTACTGGGAGAAGAAGGCCACCAGGCCTAGGAATCACATCGCACACATCACAAAACCCCCCAAACGAAGAAAATTGAAAAAGAGATGAATGGCAGGATATTGGAAGGAGGATACTGGGAGGAGTGAGGGGAGGACTTGGTTCTTTCCTATTGCTTATGTTTACGCGTTGCTACTTTCTTGCTCATGTTGTATCTACTTCCCTTTCTTTGTTCCTGGACAACAGCAGATCAGAGCAGATGTCAGCTTCAAAGCCGTATCTCTCTTGTTGTTCGCTATCAACTGGTACATATTATCATGCCTCGGAAGAGGATTTATGTAGATAGGGTAGCTGTGCCATAGCCTTAGGCTCCATGCACGTAATGAATAAAAAAAAAAAAAAAAAAAAAAAAGTTACAAACCCACCCAGCTGGACTGCATACAGAGAAGGTGATTGGGAATTGCCTGCTCTCTCACAAGTCGAAGTCGAGACAGCATGTTCCAGCAAAGTGCGAAGCAGCACTCCAGGTCCCGATGCGGTCACCC
>JAZMZW010000064.1:0-14445 GCA_045586205.1 Faecousia sp.
TCTACGCCTTCACCTTGGATGCCCTTCTGGCATCCGAACTGAGAGAAGTGGTCTCCGTACAGATCTTCCGGGGTGAAACTCCCGTATCCGCCACCCTTCAGTACAGCGCCGATACCTACGGCAACAACAAGAAGGGGACACTTCTGGATCTGTGCAAGGCACTGATCGCCTATTCCGACAGCGCAAAGAACTATTTCTTATTCTAAAAAATATTCCTGTCTACCTGTCACGGTTTTTGGACCGTGTCGGGAGGACAGGGAAGGGAGATATGGTGTTCGGCTTCGGACACCATATTTCGTAATGTTATAATTATAAATTGAAATTATCCTTTTTATAGGTAGAAAGTTTCGGGAGAATATATAAGTGCCATTGTTTTTTTTCTTGTTTTATGGTAAAATAATCTTATCTATTTCAAAGAAAGGTCTGTAGAATTATGAGAGGTAAAAAATGGATCAGGGGACTGTCCTTCTTCCTGCTGTTTGCCCTGACTTTCGGTTTGTTCGCTATGGGGAACGAGGCATCCGCCCTTACAGCAGAGGCACAGTCTGCCATGGATGGGATCTTGAAGAACATTTCGGGAGCCAAGGAATTTACGGTCAATCTTCCTGTGGACAACGGCAAGGTGGTTGACCTGAAGGACTATGGACTTTCGGAGAGCAACAGCCCTGCGGATAACGAAACAGCCTTCGCCAATGCCATTGCCAAGGTCAAATCCTCAGGGGCTTGGAAGCTGAATATCCCCAAGGGTACCTATGCCGTAGCCTTGACGGGGAAAGAAGCTATCAGTCTGTCCAATTTGAAGAATGTTCTGGTAGAGGGAAACGGCTCTACGCTGATCTTCTCTGTGCGTACTACCTTAAATAATACGCCTGCCTATATTACCATGAACAATTCCAAAACGGTTGCCATTCAGAATCTATCTCTGGACTGGGATCGTAGTATCTATCCCATCTACGGTATCGGCAAGGTGTCGGCTGTCAATACCACAGCAGGTACGGTAGACTTTACCTTCAGTGATATTACCATTGCGGATAATGCTATTTTCGGTGGTGGCAGAAGCTGGGATCCGGCTACCGATAATCGTTCTGAGACCAAGGGCTTCCAGTTCCCCGGCGGGTCCAGTGGTATTTCTTCCATGACCAAGCTGGCGTCCAACAAGCTTCGCCTGACCTATAAGAATCCTACAAACGTTTCCTCTGCCAAGGTGGGGGAATACGGACAGTTCTGGTTCCGTCCCGAGGAATTGGTCAATGGCTTCCGCATGCAGACCAACAGCCATATTACCTTTGATAATGTCCATCTGTATACGGTGCCTTATCAGGCGATTTTCAGCAATGACTCGGAGTATTTCCAGATCATCAACTCCTCTGTGGAACCCGCACCCGGTACCAAGGAGAGATTTTCCTCCTACGGTGGCGTGGAAGTCCATTCCGTGGATGGCTATTTCCGTATGGAAAACTGTCACTTGGAGGGCATCAATGACGATAATCTCCATCTGTCCAACCACTTCTTCGGTGGCGGTGTGTCCGGCAACCCCAAGATCGACAACTACACCGTAGCTCTGGATCATCTGACACACTGGATGCACTATACAGAGGTGTATGTAGGTGCCACCTTTGGCATGCGGGATGCTAACTTCAAGGATCTGGGCTGGACTTCCAAGGTGAAAAGCTTTACATGGGAAAATTATTTCACCTCCGACGGCAATGCGCCTTGGCGTTGTACGGTGACCTTCGAAGATCCTTTGCCTACCAATTACAAGGATACCAACCAGTTCTGGAACATGGACAAGAACACCGGCAACTACATTGTACGGAATAACACCTTTGCAGGCGGTCTGGCGCATGCCATGTATCTGGGGCTTGCCAACGGCACGGTGGAAAACAATCGGGTGGAGAATTTTGCCTATCCGGGGCTGATCCTCAACTGCCTGATCCGCTGGGATCGTTGGGCTATCGGTACACCCATTAACAATGTGATTATCCGAGACAATACTCTGAAGGATTGCAACAAAGCCCTGAGAGACCCTGCCGCCATGTTTGTAGGTGGTGGTATTGATGAACAGCCTTCGGATTACAATCCCGTCAGCGGTCGTATTGTCAGCAATGTTTTAGTGGAGAACAATGTTGTGGAAAGCACCCCTTGGGCGGCCTTCGGCACCTTCTCTTCCAAGAATATCGTCATTCGGAACAATAGCTTTATCAATGCAAGCACTACTGCCAAGAAGTCCGGCAAGCCCGGTGGCAATGTGTTCATTACCAATGCAGACAATGTGGTCTGTACGGGAAATACGGTTTATCACGGTGCTGTGTCCTACGAGACCGGCATCAATGTGGACAGCGCTACCACCACAAGCGTCTATTCCCAGAGCAATCACATTCAGAAATACGTGAAGAACAATGGCTTGTACGGAGATATTATTGTAGATACCAATACCTACGGTTTTGAAAAAGTCGCAGGCTCTTGGAGCAACAGTAGCTATGCCGGATATAGTGCTACAGTCATTGGCAGTAGCTCTACCGGGGCACAAGTCAGATGGAGACCCTTACTCCGCAGAGGCCATTATGAAGTCTTTGTTTATAAAATGGTCGTAGGTGCAAGTGAGGCCGCGGACGAGGCAACGCAGATCCAAGTCAAACATAAGAACGGCACCTATTCCACCACTATGAATTGTCATTCCGGCACAAAGGGCTTCGTCAGTTTAGGCACCTTTGAATTTGAGGAAGGAAATGTGGGCTATGTACAGGCTACCAGAAGCAGTAGTACCCTCCGTGTCAGCGCAGTGAAATTCGTCCGCAAGGATGAATGTACCCACGGCGCCAAGGAGTCTGTGGTGAAGGCTACCTGCACGGCAAAGGGCTATACCCAGAGAGCCTGTTCCACCTGCGGTTATACCTATAAACAAGACTATACCCCCGCCTTAGGTCACAGCTACAAGTATACCAATGAAGGTGCTACCCACAAGATCACCTGTTCCCGCTGTAGTTATTCCTCTTCTGTAAGCCACAGCTACAGCAACGGAAGCTGTGTCTGCGGTGTCAAAGATACTTCATATAATTTGTACTTTGATTTCAAAAATACCGCAACGGATAAAGCACGATACAGCCTGCCTGTATACGGCGGATATAATTTTGACCAAGCTACCTCTCCCTACTGGGCAACGGGGGCAAACGGAGGCGTCACCAACGCCACTGTAGACAATTCTGCGGGCACCATGACCGTCAAGGTCATTGCCGATGCAGACTCAGCGGGGAACTACGGCCCCTATATTGAAACCACCAATACTTACGGCAAGTATCCTTGGAGCGGGGAAGCGTACCGTAGTTATTATCCTCTGGCATATTCCCCCTCGCAGGCGGAATATATTCAGCTTCGCTTCAAGCTTAGCGGATGTACCGCGGCAGGGACAAGTCCCAAGCTTATTGTGTGCGTCGACACCCTTACAGGTGATACCTATAAGTCCTACGAGAATTTAAATGGCGCCATTGACGGAAGCTCCACGGCATATCAGGTAATCACCATTCCTGTGAAGGACAAATTCAAGTCCGTGGAACAGATCAAATCCCTGGGCTTCCGCTTCCGTGATATTCAGGCAAGCACAAGCAGTGGCGGTTCCGTTGTCATTGACTATATTTTTGTAGGCAAACGGACGGATCTGCCCGAGCCTCTGTATCTGGTGACCTTCAAGGGGGCGGACGGTACGGTGTTGGCGACTACTACGGTTTCCAAGGGGGCAACCGCAAGCTATTCCGGCGCAACCCCCACCAAGGCAAGTGACGGAAGCAAGCACTACAGCTTCAAGGGTTGGGACAAGGCTCTGACCAACATCACCGCAGATACGGTGGTTACGGCACAGTTTACCGCCACCGCACACAGCTACAGTTTTACCTCTACAGACAGCAAGAATCATACTGCTACTTGCTCCTGCGGTTACAGCAAGACGGAAGCACACAGCTATACCTACACTGCTACCAAGGAGCCCACGACCTCCGCAACCGGCACCCTCACGGGAACTTGTGCCAAGTGCAACGGCACGAGCACCGTGACCCTGCCCAAACTGAACACCACGGATTACACCAAGTCTACTACCAAGGCTCCTACCTGTACGGAAACAGGTACAGATAAGTATACTTGGAAGACTACCACTTACGGAAGCTTCAGCTTTACCGTGACCACCAAGGCCAAGGGACATACGGAGGTAGTGGAAGCTGCAGTGGCTCCTACCTGCACCGCTCGCGGACTGACGGAAGGCAAGCACTGTTCCGTTTGTAATACGGTTCTTGCGGAACAGCTTATGGTGGAAGCCTTGGGACATGCTGTGACCGAGGGGAAATGCACCCTCTGCGGTCAGCCCTATACAGGCACCCTGTTGGATTTCACTCTCGGCAGTCGAGAACTGAGCTTCCGTTGGACTGTGAATAAGCAATGCACCCCGCCTGCCTTTGACACCACAGGCACAGGTCATGCCTACGGACAAATTTCCGCCCCCGGGGGAGATACCAATACAGATCTGTTCATAGGCATGGAAGCAAAGAATAACAAGGACTCTATACAGCACAAGATCTATTCCGCAAATGAAATATTCCAGCTTCGTGTGAAGTTGGATGTCAATGTGACTGTGCCGGAGAACTCCCGCACAAAGGTTTTCTTCAAGACCGATGCTCTGGGAGATACGGCGAGCTATTCCGAAAGCTATATGGTCACTACCAAGGAATCTCAAACAGATGCAGAGGGCTATTACCTCATCCATATTCCCATTGCCGAGACCTATGTGGGACAGGTCATCGAGACTATCCGATTGGACTTCCTGGATCTCATCGGCAAGGTCGCCATGGAGGGAAGCTATCGTCTGGATTATGTCTATATTGGCCCTCCTTGCACGGCCCCTACTGCTGTACATGCATACAGCTACCAAGCCACCAAGAAGCCTACAACTTCTGCAAGCGGTATCCTTACGGGGCTTTGTGAACATTGTTCCGCAACAACCACAGTGACCCTACCCAAGCTGAACACCACGGATTACACCAAGACCACCACGAAAGAACCTACCTGTACCGCTACCGGCACAGATAAGTACACATGGAAGAACACCACTTACGGCTCTTTCTACTTCAATGCGACTACTGCCGCTAAGGGTCATACTTCCGTTACCGACAAGGCTGTTGCACCTACCTGTACCGCAACCGGCCTTACCGAAGGCGCACACTGCTCCGTCTGTAATGCAGTTTTGACCGCACAGACCACTGTGGAGGCATTGGGACACAATTACAACAATGTAGTTACCGCACCCACTTGTACCGCACAGGGCTACACCACCCACACCTGCTCCCGTTGCTCTGACGGCTATAAGGACACTTATGTAGCCGCAACCGGTCACAACTACACTTACAAGGCAAGCAAGAATCCCACCACCTCTGCCACCGGTACGCTGACGGGAACCTGCTCCAAGAAGTCGGAGGCCAAGCGGTCTTAGGAAGACAACTTAGTAATTCAACTCCTTGGCTCACAGAACGACATGGCTACGATCCGACTTCACTTGGAGCAAGTTCCCGTCAGCGTACCGGTTGCGGAGGTAGTGGGATTCTTGCTTGCCTTGTAAGTGTAGCTGTGACCGGTTGCGGCTACATAAGTGTCCTTGTAAGTGTCAGAGCAACGGGAGCAAGTGTGAGTCGTGTAGCCCTGTGCGGTACAAGTGGGTGCGGTAACTACATTGTTGTAATTGTGTCCCAATGCCTCCACAGTGGTCTGTGCAGTCAAGACAGCATTACAGACGGAGCAGTGTGCGCCTTCTGTGAGGCCGGTTGCGGTGCAGGTGGGGGCTACGGCGGGATCTGTGACGGAGGTATGGCCGGTAGCGGCAACAGCTTCGGTCTTTGTGCCCTTGCAGACGGAACAGGTAAAGGTCTTGACCCCGGCTACGGTACAGGTGGGCTTTGTGGTGACAGTGCCGGTGTTCCAAGTGTGGGAAAGATCCTTGCTGTATCCGCAGGTGCAGTTTGCGGTGTGCCGGTCGGTGTTTTTGTTGCTGTAAGTGTAGCTGTGGGCGGCAGAACTGTACTTGGCGGTGACGGTCAGGTCGGACGTCACATTGGCAAAGGTCTTGTCCCAACCGCTGAAGCTGTAGTGATAGCTTCCGTCGTAGCTCTTGGTGGGAGTTTTGCCCGTATAGACGGCGCTTTCTCCATGGTGTACCAAGGAGCTTTGCAGAACTGTTCCGTCTGCATTTCGGAAGGTAACCGTGTGTCTGGGAGTGGGAAGCCCTTCTTCCGTACCGACATAGATGTAGTCAACGGTCAGGGTGCCGTACTTCCCTTCTGCATTGGTCAGAGAGCCGAATAGCACGCGGACACTCTGAATGTTTCCATTGCTACGCAGAGCCTCGGGGATGACAGAGGTCAGTACGATGTATTCCCCGGAGCTTAAGTAGACTTCGGGAATTCTTACATTTACACCTCTGTTGTCACTTCCGATTGCTCCGTCGGACCAGAATTGCAGATTGACATAGGGCGTTCCCGAGGGAGCGAAGTCCGTCATTTTGAAGCGGATCTGGTACACCGTGCTTTCTCCCGCATCAAAATGGAGGGATTGACCGAAGACAGTCTGACTTTCCGAGCTGTCCAGATAGAAGGAAGTTCCTGTAACATCCGTAGCCTTCAGGGTCATTTCTCCCTTGGTGTTGTCAATGGTCAGACTTTCGAATTGCTTGCCCGGTCTCCATCTGACATTCTTGGGATCGTCGAAATTGAAGAAGTTATAGGTGGCATTTGCATATCTGCTCTGATCTGCGGTGGTGTTGCTGAAGTCAAAGAACAGTTCCCCGCGGAGCTTTTCCAGGGCCTTTGTATAGCTTGCTCCGCAACCGCTTCTTTCACAGGTATAGGTCATCACACCTTGGGCGGTAAGTGTGGGATAGGTGCTGATCTTTCCGCTGTCGTAGCTGTGTCCCAAGGCTGCCACAGTGGTCTGTGCGGTCAGGACAGTGTTACAGACAGAGCAGTGGCTACCGGCGGTCTTGCCCGCTGTGGTACAGGTGGCGGCTACGGCGGGATCTGCCACAGAGGTATGTCCCTTGGCGGCAGTGGTTGCGGTGAAGCTGAATGTGCCATAGGTGGTGGTCTTCCACTTGTAGCTATCAGTGCCGGTGGCGGTACAGGTGGGAGCTTTGGTGGTGGTCTTGGTGTAGTCCGTAGTATTCAGCTTGGGCAGAGTCACCGTAGTAGTATGGTCACAACGGGAGCAAGTTCCGGTCAGAACACCTGTTGCGGAGGTGGTGGGATTCTTGGTGGCCTTATAGGTGTAACTGTGACCGAGAGCGGAGGTTGCCGTTCTGCCCGAAAGGACTTCTCCGCAGAGGGAGCAGACCTTGCCTGCAGTGGTACCGCTTGCGGTACAGGTGGCAGAAACGGCACTGACAGTTTTTGCACTGTGATATACCCGATTGTCCAAGGTGATCATTTCTTCCGAAGCCACACGCCCCGCTGCATAACCGGTGTTTACAAAGTGCTTCAGGGCTTCAAATTCCGTGGACATGGCGGCGATATCCGTATAGTTCTGCTTATAATATTTGCAGTCAAAAATGGGGGACAGCTTCTTGCCACCGGAGGCAAACTCATTTTTGTCATACACATATTTGACGAAATGTGCAAAGCCTTTAACATAGTCCCCCTTGCACTCGTCCAGAAGTGCCTGAGAATTTTGGTAGATATAATATTGGATATCAAAGTAGGGGCTTCCGCTACGGCCTTCCGCAATACCGTTGTTGATGAAATGGGTATACAGCTTGCTTGCATCCGTGCCATAGGCATTTTTTACATCCCCATATTTATTGGCATAATAAGTGGCATCAAAGACCAGAGGCTTCAGATCCTCCGGGATAGATACCGCTACACCGCTTCGTGCATCGGGGAATTCGAAAACCTGAGGTCCGTCTGCAGAGACGTAATTTTCTGCACCCAGTTCTGCGATCCACCGCCTTGTGTAGTAGGTGCTCAAGGTGCTTGTGCTCCCTGCGGTATAGACCCAATCCGGAGTCGGCCAGAGGCAGATATCGGGATCAATGGCTTCGTAGACGGTCTTTGGAACGCCGGTTTGCCCGTGGTGCGCCATCTGTACCATATCGCTCTTCAGACTGAAATAGTTGTTTCCGTTTGCAGAGTTTGCATCGTGGTAGCTTCTCAGAACAATGCCTCCGGGTTCTGCAAGGTCACCTAAGAAGAGTACATTTTTTCCTCCTACCGTCATACGGAGCACACAGCTGATATTGTTGCCAAAATCATCGTATAAAAGCTCTTTGACGGTTTTGTTGGAATAGGCCTTTCCGTTGGTTGCTAAGGTGCCTGTATAAAGAGTCGTGTTACTATCAGCGGCGGCAAACATATCCTCGCAGGTCATAAGTACATCAAAACTGACCGTATCTATGGTAAAAGAGCCCTTACACTTATTCTGTTGCCGCGACAAAATTTCAACGACTTTGACAGGGGTGCCGTCGGCTCGCTTCAGGTTCTTGATCAGACCTTCAAAGATGCTGATCACGTTTGCTACAGAGTTGCCTACAGAGGTGGGAGCATACTTTGTCAGCTGAGCCTGTGAGGGGAAGTTATAGTAAACAGTATCTACGGTAATTTCAGTTCCGTGGCGCTTTGCCAAGCCCTCAAAGGCACCCAGATGATCCTCGTGGGGATGGGTAAAGAACCATGCATCCACATTGGGAACGGTCTTTCCCGTAAGCTCCCGCAAGAAGGAAAGCAGGTATTCTGCATCTCCGTTCTCCGTCTCGTAACCGCCGTCGATGACGATGATCTTACCCCCGCGGGTCTTGATCACATAGGACATATTCTGCCGATAGGAGGTGCCATCCAAGGTTCTGCAAGGAAGTTGATACAGCCATGTGGAGGGATAGGGATTCTTTTCCCACACGGCATATAAGGTTACGGAATCGGTGGGAACATTGCTCAAATTGCTAACAGACTGTCCATCGGTGTAAGTGACAGCGGTAGCGCCCTTTGCAGTAGACCAGCCCTTGAAGATGTACCCCGGTCTGGAGAAACCGTTTGTGCTAAGTACCTTTGCCTCTCCGAAGAAGTGGGTGGATGGGGCGGTCAGACCGTAGGTCGTTACGGGATTGGAGGCTTCTTCGATCCGTACGTTTTCAAAGCTGTGAGTTTGTCCCCCGCCATTCACATCGAAACGCAGTTGATATGCCCCTGTCACTGTGGGGGTAAAGGTGAAGTTGTTGGAGTCCATGTGGATATAGGTAGAGCCTGTTCGGAGGAAGGCTTCTACCTGAGAGCCCCATAGACCGGAGGTGGTGCAGGAGAAGCGGTATTCTTTCCCTGCGGTCAAATAAAATTCCTCCCCTGCGCCACTGAAGAAGTGGTAGGTCTCTCCGCTTGCTCTCTTATTTTGGATGATTAGCTTTCTGTCCTTGACCGAATAGGTAGAGACCTTGTCGCCACCGTTTACGATGGAAGCGCTTATATCTCCATCAAAGGCGGTGAACAGATTAAAACCGTCATTGTATCGGATCTCATAGCTATCCTTTGCCCCCGGAGCCTTTGAGGCGGGGCCGATATAAATGTAGTCAATGACGAATTTTCCCGACTGTCCCTCTATGTTGCGGAAATTTGTCCACTGCAATCTGGCAGAGGTCAGATAGTCTGCACTGATCATAGACGCGGTCAGAGGGGCTTGCAGAACATAATACCGATCCTGCACCATGCTACCGGGACAGGGGATGGTAACGGGGGTGGTATTATACAGATCTGCGCTGCTGTTGTTGGCATAGAACTGCAACTTCGGGCTTGTTCCCGCAACGACCTCCATGTTCAGAAGCTTCAGGCGAACCTGTATGATGTCTCCGGAGTTTGTGTAGTATTTCAGACAATCCGCCGTGGAGATATAGCCCCAGTCTGTGGAGGCCTTCTGGGTCACTGCCATAGCCCCACCGGAAACTGCGATGCCGGAGGACTGATTGCCGTTGAGATACCACACGCCTCCTGTACTCAGGGCGGCGGTGGAATAGGTATTGGTATCAAAGCTTCGATCTCCGTAGCTTTGGGCGGTGTAACGAAGCTCTGCCTCCGGATCGTTGGTAAAGTCAAAGAGCAAAGAGCCTTCGTAGGAGGAGGGGGCTTTGTCCGCTGAGCCTACATACACATAGTCCAAAGAAAAGCTCTTTCCCTTGTTCCCGGGGAAGGGGTCAATGCGGAGCTTTTTGATGGTTTTCCCCACACTCTTGGCAGGGAGGGCAAAACGAACAACGGTAAATTCCCCGTCTGTGTAGCCTGCGGGTCTGGTGCCGTTGACTGCCCCGTTAGCACCGAAGCCGGAGCCGTCGGTGGTTTCGTAGAAGATCTGGGTAGTGGGGGCTGTGGTCGTACCCAAGGTGGTTTTCAGACGGATCTCCACAATGTCACCGCTACGGATGTCGTAGTTCATATCTCCGCCGTTGTAGTACAGATAGGGATCGTCCCCTGTGGTCACGCCGTTGATGACGCTGTTTGCGGTGTCGGCGGTGAGGGTGACCAGATTTACCGTCCATTTGGAGACAGTGCCCATGGCATCTCCGTTGAAATGGATGATCTGACGGCCTACATAAACCGTCCCCTGTGCATCTGTGTAGAAGGACTGCTCCTCTCCGTTCAGGGTGACCTTTGTGACAGTTGCTCCGTCCAAATTCACACGGATGCTACGGGCGGTGATGTTCTTGTCGGAGCTTTCCAGTGCCAAGGTCGTGCCTTGGAGACTAGCCCCCAGATCCGTCACTGTGGCATTGGTTTTCAATACAGGAAGGGAAGAAGAAGTCACCGTCAGACTTGAGCCATTAGTCAGAGAAGCAAAAATCCGTTTGGAGGAGGCATTCAGTGCCACCGCTCCGCCGGAAGCGTTGGTGGTATAGCTTCCAAAAGCACGGGAGGAGGGCTTGCTTTCCAGACTTTGATAGAAATACAGATTCTTCAGATCGGGATTGGCGGTATCGGAAACTGCGATCTGCACAGCCCTTGCCACGGAGTCTCCCACATTGAGGCTCAGCTTTTTGGGCTGGATGCTGACCGTAGCCCCTGCCTTGGCGGGGTAAAGGACAGTCTGGTAGGTCACTGCCCCGGCGGCCTTCTGGGTGTACTTGAAATTGTTGCCGGATACGGCGGCGGTGATGCTGTTGGAGCTTGTCTGGGCGATGATGAGGTTGGTGCCGGAGGAAAAGGCGGTTTTGCCCGTGTCATAGCTGTCGGAGGCTACGGAGGCATTGGAGTCGGAGGCGCTGTGCCAGTTCTGCACATAGCTGTACTGGGTGGTGCTTGTGCCGTCTCCCTTCTGTGCCTTGTCCGTTACGACGATAAGTCCGTTGAGAGCCTTGAAGTAGCTCACATCTCGCTCATGACGGAAGCCCTCTGTGATCTCTGTCCATGCGGACATGGTGGAAAAGGCCTTGTTGCCCACAGCATCCAAACCGGAGCTGTCCTTGTAGGTCATGGGCTTCAAATTCATTCTCTGGGTTTGCCCGTTACACTCCACTGTATTGTGTCCTGCTGTGGTATTGGTGGAGGTGGCAGTTTCCGCAAGGAGGTATCTGCCCCCTGCGTAATACAAAATGGCCAGAGCATCCGGATGGTCATAGTGTCCGGCGGCTCTTGCGGACATGTAGAGCATGGAGTCCGAAGTGGTATAGCCCGTACGGTCGGAGGCGAACTGTCCCACGGGGTAGTAGGCAGTGGTATTCGGCTCTATACCTTGGCTGTGATCCAGGAAATACAGCAGCTCCTGTACGCCCCGTTCACTGTAAAATTCCGTACTGAGACAATTTAAGAAATCCTGTATGTAAGTCTTGGGAGCGGTAGCCGCCCGCTGTCCCGTGGCAGGGGTGCTGTTGTTGGGGAAGGTCATGTCCGTCATGAAGCCCATGAAGGAAATCATGTAACCCATATATTCCTTGCTCTTGGCGGAGGTGGTGTCACCGCTTTCCTTCATGGCCATTGCAATTTGGGACATACAGCTCATGACTTCCTGGGTGTATGCCCCCAAAAGTCCCTCGTTATAAGAGCCGTCTGTACCGAGGAGTCCGATGTCGTTGATCAAGGACTTCCAGCGGTTGTTGTAGGTACTTTTCCAAGTGCTTGCGGACTTAAATTCCGAGAAATAGGACAGACCCGTATACAGGCCGGAAATGTGATGGAAGGAATGGTTGGTATAAGCAGAGGATTTGTGATTTGTACCGCTGTTGTCAAAGAGATTACCTCCACCGTTCAGGAATTCCAGCTCATCATAGATCCACTTCAGGAAGGTCACATTTTCATCGGAGGTCAGCAGGTCATTTTCCAGTAGGGTCTTGTAGAAGAAGGGGGCATAGTTCAGGCGATAGGGGGTTTCTTTATCTCTCCCGTCGGGCCAGCCTGCGGTCACATCCGCATCGTTGATAAAGTCGAACAGGTAGGACTTGCCCTTGTTGAGATAGGTCGCTCTGTCCGTGGCGGAGGAAGTTCCCAGTGCCGATTGGAACAGGGCATAAACACAGTGCAGTCTGCAATGCATATCGATCCAGTCATTGGGAGGTGTTCCCAAGCCTGCCTTCCAGTCAAAGCCACCTGTGACACCGTTATAGGAATAGTGTCCGATGGCATTGTTGCTCACCAGCCAGTCCCATGTGAGGTTGCTCTCTGTCCAGCCTGTGCCTCTGGCGGAAAACTGCCACAGCTCCAAGCTGTGAGAGGAGGAAGATCCTCCGTTGATCCGTGCATAGATCACCAGCTCCGTCTTGGCAGTGCCGGAGGGGACGGTGAATTTCAAATAGGCTCTCTGAGAATTGGTGGAATAGGGCAAGGTGCTTGTGGCATCGTGACGGGCAAACAAAGTGGTTGCCGTGGCGTAGTTGGTAGACTTGTTGCCGTATTTCACCGTAGCATCCGCACTAGGCTCTACAGTGGACAGAAGGGTTCCTGCGGAATTGTAGCACTTGAGTACGGGACGCATGCTTGCAGTGCCGTATTCCCCGGAGCAAAGCTCTGCGCTGTAGCTTGTTTTCTTCAGGGCAGAAAGCACGTAACAGCCGGAGGTGTTGCTGACCTTGCCGAAGCTGTATTCCGCAAAGCTACTGTCTTTATAAGTCACAGTAGTGCTTGCCAGAGGAGTTTCCAAATAGGCAAAGGTATCCCGCATGGCCATGGTGGTAAAGAAGCTTGCCACACCGCCGGTATAGGTCTGCAAGTCTGCGAATTTGCCTTTGTAATATTTCAAAAGGGCGGTTTTGGCACTGGTGTAGTATCCCGAATCCACCACAGTTTTCACAGACTCCAGCCCTGCAAGATCCAAATTCATCTTGGCAAAAAAGGCGGAATCACTCTTAATGCTGGGAGCGGCAAAGCCTACCGACACCAAAGAACCCAAAAGCCCCAGCACCAGAAGCACACTCAGCACCCATGCCACCATTTTATTCCTCATAAGAAAAACCTCCTTACAATTTCCCGATTATAGAGATATATTCCATTGTAACAGATAACCCCCAAAGGCGCAAGAGCAATGACGGAAGACTTATGGACAAGCTGAAAGTTACCGGCGGACAGCTTCCGAAATTGAAAATGAACGAATCGGCAAATTCCGGTTTATCGGTCTGTTTATAGCCTGTGATAGCTTCAATCGCACACAGCATCGACTTCCTGCGTAGCAACGCAGGCACTACAGGGACAGAAAACAGCATATAAACGCACATATTAACCGTAGGGCAAGCTGGTCTCGCTGCGGCTCGGTCAGGACACGGCTCTGACAGTCCACCGGACTGTCATTCACTTCCGTGTCCGACCCTTCGCTACCTCAGCTTAACCTCCGCGAAGCGGCAGACTCGTGTGACTTGCAAAACGGCACAAAGTCGGTAGTTCCTCCATGAGAACGACCTATGGTACAGGTTTTCGGTTCCTGCACCGGCAAGCTGAGGCAGCTTGCCCTACGACAGGCGAGTACAGCTTACATAGTTTGTTGTGTATCTCAAGTGCCATCCTCGCCGATCAATGATGGTTGCTACATATTCCTACGGTTGCTTGTGTAAACCTCAAGGAAGTACATACTCCAAAAACAAGCTTACATACCCACAGCGTGGAGGAATATTATCCGGCACAAGCTAAACCGACACAACAGCTATCAATAGGGAACATCCGACTTGGATCACGCAGAAGGGTAGACTTGTATAATATTCCTCCACCTGCGTGGGAGTACCATCCAAAACAGAAGCAAAAGCCACCGACGATCGACACGGAGCAAGAAAACGACTTGAGCGGAGCGCCGGGAGAGGAGGTCGGAGGAGAGGGCGGTTATTTCCGAGGTAAGAGGAAACGAGATCGTAAGGGTAACGAAAGGAAATCGTTCAGCGCCTCTCCTCCGGTCGCTTCTTTGCTTACTTTCTTGTCGACACAAGAAAGTAAGGCCTCCGGCAGGAAGCAAAGTATTTCAGAGCCAACA
>JAZMZW010000065.1:0-2028 GCA_045586205.1 Faecousia sp.
TGGGTCTAATAAAAGCATATATTGAATTGAAGAAGGGTATTCTTGATAAGTGCAGGAAGAGCAGCAATGCTCCAAAGGTAAGCGTCAAAACTAGCGGCGACTTGCGGTGAGCTCGCCGGTATGAAACAATACTCCCGTATAGTAGCGGATAGTATATGCCAGTCGCGTATACTATCTGAGATACGGGGGTATTTTTTGTGAGTCGAGAATTACAGACAATGAACCAACAGAACAAACTGGCCCTGTGGGCCGGGCGGATCTCGGAGTGTCGCAACAGCGGTCAGAATGTCAAAGCCTGGTGCCGTGAGAATGGGGTCTGCGAGCAGACCTACTACAAATGGCAGAAGCGACTGTTTGAGATGGCCCAGGCACAGCAGGAGGTTCAGTTCGCGGAAGTGACACCGGTGCAACCAATTCGTTTAGGCAATGTGGCAGTGACTGTCCGGATTGCCGGAGTGGAAGCAGATGTTCGCAATGGCGCAGATACTTCTACCGTGGAAACGGTGCTGCGGATCCTGAAGTCATGCTGAGCGACTTCAACGGAGCTGACCGGGTGTACATAGCCTGCGGTTATACAGATCTGCGCCGTGGGATCGACGGTCTGGCCGCTCTTGTTCAGCAACAGTTCAATTTGGATCCCTTCACCAATACACTGTTCCTGTTCTGCGGCAGACGTAGAGACCGGATCAAAGCTCTGTACTGGGAAAGCAACGGATTTGTGTTGCTGTATAAGCGGCTGGAGTCCGGAGGCTTCCAGTGGCCCCGGAAGGAAAGCGAAGCCAGGAGCCTGACACCACAGCAATATCGCTGGCTCATGGAGGGACTGAGCGTGGACCAGCCAAAGGCCCACAAGCCGGTTTCCGGATTGGAAATAGTTTAAGAAATTGTAGGTTTTACTGTACTTTTCTGTACATATATGGTATAATTAATACATGAAAAAGACAGAAACGAACCAGACAAGTACCGGGGAAACGGTCACCATTTCCCGCGCGGAATATGAAAAATTACTGGGTCAGGGGCAGCAGCTTCTGACCCAGAACGAACGTATCTCTCATTTGGAGAATCAGGTGGAGCTGCTTATGGAAGCACTGCGCTTGGCACGTCATAAGCAGTTTGGTGCATCTTCCGAAAAGAGCGAAGATACTCTTATGGAACAGCTGAGCTTCCTGTTCAATGAAGCTGAGGTGTTCTCTGCCGCGGAGAAGGAAGCAGAAGAGAATGTCACCGTTGTAGCCGCCCATAAGCGCCACAAGAAGCACGAATACACTCTGGACAACATTCCGGAAGGTATGACTACCAAGCAGGTGGAACACCGCCTGGAGGGTGAGGATCTGGTATGTCCTCAGTGTGGGGATACCATGACTGAAATCGGCAAGGAAGTCATCCGGACACTGGAAATCATCCCTGCTCAGACGGTAGTCAGAGAGGATATCTACTACACCTACGCCTGTAAGCGCTGCAGTGAAAGTGCTGACGAAGGCTGTGAGACCCCTGTTGTAAAGGCTCCCCGAGAGAAGAACATCATCCCCGGCAGCTTTGCTACCCCGGAAGCCATCGCCCATATCATGACACAGAAGTTTGTTATGGGTTCTCCCTTGTACCGGCAGGAACAGGAGATTAACCGGAAGGGTATCCACCTGAGCCGGCAGACTATGTCCAACTGGATCTTGAAAGCCACAGAGGATTACCTAACACCCGTGTACAAGCAGCTGCACAAGGAACTTCTCAAAAGAGATGTCCTTCATGCGGATGAAACAACGCTGCAGGTACTACATGAACCGGGAAAGAAACCCCAGAGCGACAGCTATATGTGGCTGTACCGGACCAGCGGTGATACAGACAAACCCATTGTTCTGTACGAGTACCAGCCGGGACGAGGTGCAAAGCATCCGAAAGAGTTCCTTTCAGGATACAAGGGTTATCTCCATACAGATGGCTATGCCGGATACCATGACCTGGGAGAAGATATCACTATCGTTGGCTGCTGGGCTCATGCCCGGAGAAAATTCGACGAGGCCGTGAAGTCTT
>JAZMZW010000066.1:0-8330 GCA_045586205.1 Faecousia sp.
TACCGGTTCATCTGACGGGATTAAAATTTCTGTATTTATTGGCAAGTATACTTGATTTCCAGCCCCGTATACTGTATAATCTACCTGCGTGTTATTGTTTTTCACACAACTATTATACGCCATCGACCGGCATTTGTACAGTCTTTTGTACAATGCCGGTCGATGTATTTTTGTGGGGCTGCCTCATTTAGTGAGACAGCCCCTTTTGGTTTATGCTTTCGTTACGGCAAATTGTCAATTTGTAAAGTAGGCCTTTGCGGAGTCACTGTAGGCAAAGAGAGCCTTGCACAGATCCAAGAGGGGGCCTGTTTTGTTGTTGCCGTAGGTATCGGCGCTGTATTGGAGAATATGGGAAACAGGGGTATCCCCTACATACACCTGTGCGGAAACCACGGTACGGAGCTCCGCCGCAAGTAAGCCGTCAAAGGAGAAGGCGTAGAGATCATATTCTGCGTTGTACGGTTCTACCCCCGAAAGAATCACTACCCTATTTTCTCCATCCATGTCCTCATAGCTAAGACGGAGACTGAGATCTCCAATCGATCCATCATAATCTGCAGTGGAGAAAATAAATTTCATAGCAACCTTGGAAGCCAGATCCAAGGACTTTCCCTTCCAAGTAATCACAGCATCCTCCGGATCCTGCAACACTGTATTGCAGCTGTTAAAGGTGACTGTGTCTATGTCGCTGAGATAAGCCCTTTGGCTCTCTGTCATAGATGCATCTGCAAGCTCCTGCGTCCGATAGCCCTTGTAGATCTGAGCCTTTGCACCGTAACGGAGGAGATCGGCACAGAGGGTCTTTAATGCCACATCCCCTACGCGGTTCAACTGGGAATAAGCATAATCCGCAATGCTGTAATCGTCTGTTGCAGACCGGTAAAGTCGACCTGCCTTCATGCCGTAAAGCACGGATCGAATGCGGTCATTCATGTTCACTGCCGTAAGACCGTTCAAGGTGAAGTAATAGAACTCTCCCTGTGCTACGGGACGGATCTCCGTCGTGTCGGTTCCTGTCTTGACATTCCCCTCGTAAATATCCGTTTCCACCAAAGCATAGACCGTATCCATATCAAAGCCTTCCAGAGCAGATCTGTGTACCGCAAGATTCACCGAAATATCTGCCGCCAAATTCAGGGTATGGAAAATCTGTATTGTTTCATCCGTTTCCGGCATTCCCACTCCGCAGTCCCTGCAACGATATTCCCCCTCTGTTTCCGCATATTCGTAGCGGTGTGCGGAGATTCTGTACTGTGCCGTAAGAATCGTGTCCTCTGAAATATTTGTCGTTTCTTTGTCCCAGCCTATGTGCTCATAATGGGTATTTACATCACGGACTTTTGTAAGCTTCCTGCCTGTATAGGAAGTGCTTTCTCCCTTGAATACCCACCCGGACTGAAGCAGTGATCCGTCTTCGTCCGCAAAGCTTACTGTGTACCGAGGTGTTGCTTCCTTTTGGCTCCGGTAACCGCACAAGGTCAGGGACAGTTCCAGAGGGCCATCCCATGACAGGAGATTCACATTGCAGTGATCCGGTCTAAATCCTCGAGCTTCTGCCAGTTCCTCGGAAGAGATCCTTGCTGTATAGTTTCCGTCGGGAAGCTGTAGAATCAGTTCCAGACTGCCGTCTGTATTTTGCACAAAGGACATTGCCCACTGCACATCCCGCAAGCGATCGTAGGTCAATGCCGGATCGGAAAGCAACTGTCGGTACGAGTATCCGTTGAGGCACAAATACGCCCTTCCGTACATAAGATCCAGCACAATGCCGAAGGCCGTTGCTTCCGACTCCGGGCTTGCAAAGGTAAGGGCATACTTCGTACTGCCGGCAGGGGTGGTGTAATTGCCATAGTTGGACAGATCGTCAAAATACAAGGTCGTACCGTCCAAATTCAGTCCCCGGGTCAATTCAAGCCCTGTAAGCGGTCGAGCGCCAAGGAAGTCCAAATACAGCCCTCTTCCCCGTGCATCCTCCCGACACTGCATCTCCGTTCCGTTGCGAACAGAGCCTACATCCTCGGAACGGAAGGGGGTGATCTTCGGCAGTGCCTTCCCCCAGCCAACCAGATCAAAGGCAACCGTAGGATTTCCTCCCGCTGCGGCAAAATACAGGTAGCAATTTGTGGGGTCAAATTTGTCTGTAGCAGAAAGATAAGAAGCGTCTATCACAGCCTCCAGATCCTCTCCGCAGATCCTCAGCGTCAGCAAAGTATTTCCGTCCGACTGTTTGCTGAACTCCACAGACCACTCCTTTCCCGTCAGAGAGGAGGCTTTCAGAAGCTCGTCTGTTATCAGAGGTGCGGTATCCTTGGTCAGCCTGTCCGTAGTGCCCGAAGTGGGTCTCGCGGCATACACAGCCCCATTGGCAAAATCAAACACCAAGCCGAAGCTGTTGCGCTCATATCCCCCGGGACCGAACGACAGTGCGATCTTGGAAGGCTCCACACTTGTACCATGGTTTTCATAGCCCTGTAAATCCTCAATTTGCAAACGCAGATCCTCCAGGGATACAGGAATATTGATCCCCTCACAGGTAGTTGTGACGGCATTGGTGAAGGAGAACCGCAGGCCGTTGCGGAAGGGCGTCTCCTCAACCTGTACATACTTACTCCATGATACCGTAGCGGTATTGACCTGATGCGCTGTGCCGTTCCGGAGCAGGGCATGACTGCCATTGGCAACCGTCAGTCCTTCCCTTGCCGTACCTACTCCAACCACCTCATACACCCCTATTGCATCATAGTCCAAGGTAAGGGAAATTTGCTCTACCTGCCTCTTGGTACCACTGCAAACCGTTTCTCCCGTCAGAAGATCCGTGACAGTAAAGCGGTCATATTTGCCAAGCTCCATACTCTCCAAGGGCAGAGTCACTGTGCTTGTGACCCTTGCACCCTCCGCATTGCGATTGCCCAGGATCACAATGGCGGTGTTGTCGTAATATCTGGCATAGGCCTGCAAGCCCAAATCCCCTGTGGTATCCACCTTGCAGATATTGCTGTTGCGATGATTTTCCGGGAAGTATTCAAAGAGATCCGAATACGCCCGACGGATCCGAATCAGAACTTTCAGGTTTTCATAGAAATCCCGATTTTCGTTTATAGTCAAATTGCACCACTTGGTTTGATCGAAATAGAGGCGAATGCCGGAGGCTGTGGAACGGAACTCATCTCCCAAATACCACATGGGAATGTAGGAGGAAAAGATCCCTTGATAGCCTATGTCCAAAAGATTGTTCTGCAAAGAAAAATAGTAGCTGTCGTGATTGCTGAAATTGTAAGTGTAATATTTGTAAGTACCGCCTGTCTGATTTTTTTGTTGATCGGGGGTGCCGGAGATAGTACCATTTTGAATGGCCTCTACAAGGTTATAGCCCTCTTCTGTAAAGAATTCCTTATCATCCTTCTGGTGGGCTCCAATGGCGGCAGAGGCGGTGGCATATCCGCTGTAGCTCATAACACCGTACTGCTCCAGATCATAGGCACCGCCACGGTCGTTTGCAGATTCTCCGATATAGACCAAATTTCTTCCGCTTTCACGGATGGCGGTACGCAAGGCCTCGCAATTCTCCGTCCCGGCATAGCTGGGCTCGCAGTCATAGAGGATCCCGTCTATGCCCGTGGTTTCCACAAGATCCAGAAGGGTATCCCGATACCAAGCCTTGAATTCCTCGTTATTCCAGTCCCATGCCTTACCGCCCCAAATCTCGGAGCCGGTATACCATTGAGGATGTTGCTCATAAATGGGAGAATCGGCGGTGGTCCCCCAGGTGATGGCATTGAAGATCACATATATATTCCGTTTATGGGCTTCCGCAACGAAGTCGGCAAATTTTTGCCAGCCTGCTTCCTGATCCGCAGTGCCTGTTATAGCGGGATCTATGGATTGCAAGCCTAAATTCACATAGTGATTGCCTTTGGTTCCGTCATTTTTTGTACCCGGCTCTCCCACAGAGGTGATCCAGATACAATTGACCCCCATTTCTTGTATGTGATCCAGAACAGGAACAGCCGCCTCCAAGGTACCTTCCTTGGTGGCATTGGGAATGTTGACCTCCATTATGATGGCAGAGGCCAACCATGTAGGTGTACCGTTCCCGTCTACGGGGGCTTCGGTGGGAGGGAGATATGCAGGCATATACCCACTGTTGTCTATACACTCCGGTACACAGCGATTGTTCATAGCCACAAGATCCAAGCTTAGGGTCGTATTGTTTTTGGCAGACATCAAATACAGACGGCAGTCCTCCGGGCGGAATTTTTCATCGGTCGTCACAAGGGATCGGGCAACAGTGCCACAGTGGCGTTCCCCATCCACAGTAATAACCACCTTGTAATTTCCATCCGGGGCAGAGGAGAAGTCTATACTCCAGTCTTTCCCTGCCATATTTTCGTAAGAAAACTCCTTACCGGAGAAAAGGGGCGAGCCCACAGCGAAAACTCTGCTTGTGCTTGCAGTACCGTTTTGAACCTCGGCATTTGCCACATACACTGCTCCGCTTCCAAATTCAAAAATCAAGCCAAAACAGCTCCGCACCAGTCCGCCGGTACCAAACATGATCGCAAAGCGCCCCAGCTTGCTTACATCCGTTGTGGATAAGTTGGAAAAACAAAGACGCAAGCTCTTCAGAGAAACAGGAGTTGTGATCCCCTCCGTCACGGAGTGGGCGGCATTGTCAAAGGCATAGTGCAGTCCACCCGCAGGGAGCGGGGATACCTTCAGCCACTTCAGCCAATCGGATCGGGTCTGCTCATAATTGCCCGTCCCAAGGAGAAGTGTATCCTCTTCCTGCAACAATTGCGGACGGGAAAGCTGTTTCCAGCCCTCCAAGGTCAGGGAAAAACTCGGACGATTGGCAAGGGCCATAAGATTGAAACAGCAAGCGGAAGGATCGTAATTACCCTTTTCTACCACGGAAGACGGGATCGTGGCAGAAAGAGCTCTTGTGCCTACGGTAATGGTCAAGGTGTAGTTTTGGTCAAGATCCTTTGTCATGAGCACTGTCCAAGAGCGGTTTTCCAGTCCGTCCGCAGTCAGACACAGATCCTCCAAAAGAGCCTCTCCCACGGTTTTCATAGAAGAGCCGGAAGCCTCTCCCGCAAATACTCTGCCATTGACGGGATCGAAAATCAGCCCAAAGCCAAATCGTTCATATTCTCCCCTGCCAAAGGAAAGGGCAAAGGTTGCAGGTGCCGTCCCATTGCCCGTATAATCCGAAAACCCACTGAAGCTCAAATACAGGCCGTCCAGAGAAACGAAATGCCCTATCCCCTCGAAGACGGTATTTACAGCATTTTGAAAGGAAAATGTCAAACCTGCATCAGACTCCGTAACCGTCAAATAAGGTAGCCAACTCCCTGCCGTGGTCTTGATAATACTGCGCCCTGCACGGAGCACCGTATCTGCCAGAGTCGGGACATTCCACGGCTCTGCCTCCAAATCCTCAGAAACCGGTGCAAAGAAGGAAGAGGAAGATGGCATATCGGCCTCGAATGTTGCCCATACCCTTGGAATAAACAGCGAGAACAGCAGGGAACACAGCGTCAAGAGAGAAACAAGGTGCTTCATTGGTGCACATCCTTTCCGTAGAAATCGCGGTCATGCTCAACAGACCACTTTAGCTTCATTATATATTGCGGAATTACCGCTGTCAAGGTCACAGCCATTGCGCATAAGGAAATTATCTAAAATAAAAAAGATCGCCATGCGGCGATCTTTTTTTCTTAAATTTGCTTCTTCTTTGCAATGTAATTGGTATCCAGACTGTCTTTGAAAACAAAGAATCTCTGATACAGATATTCCAGAATCAAATTACTGAGCATGACCATAGCCTTGACCAAATACTCGTTCCAAAGATGCTCTTCCGTGAGCCATGCGGTGAGCCATGTGGTAGCGGGAGTAAAGAATACGTAGAACAGCGCTACCTTTGCCATAGCCGTAGGCACATCCCCTGCGGATTGGAAGGTGAACCTGCGGTTAAAGGTAAAGTTCCAAAGAACAGATAAGATCTGAGAGATCAGCTGGCTGACCCAGGGGTCTAAGGCAAAGACAGAATCGCATAAGCTAAAGGAGCTTAGCTCCACCACAGCGGCGGACATGGAGAAGATGACGAACTTCACCGTCCGCTTCACTTCCGGATTCATCTTGCCCATGCGGCGTCCTCCACCTCGCTGGTCTTCTGACGGAGCATCAGGTCATGGATGGCATCCTCGGGCTTGCGGTTTCCGTAAAGCACCTCATAAGCCGCCTGTGTAATGGGCATCTCTACCCCGTTTGCGGAAGCAAGCTCCCATGCGGACTTGGTGGCATAATAGCCCTCTACCACAGCGCCTACTTCCTTCATAGCTTCCTCTACGCCCTTACCCTTTCCCACAAGGATACCGGCACGGCGGTTACGGGAATGCATGGAGGTACAGGTCACGATCAAGTCCCCTACCCCCGCAAGACCGGCAAAGGTCTCACGCTTAGCCCCCATAGCCATGCCCAGTCTTGCAACCTCTGCAAGACCTCTGGTCATGAGCAGAGCCTTGGTATTGTCCCCATAGCCCAAGCCGTCACAAACACCGGCACAGAGGGCAATGACATTCTTATGTGCCGCACCCAGCTCCACACCGATGGCATCGGGACAGGTGTAAACACGGAAGGCCTCGGACATGAAACAGCCCTGTACCAGCTCCGCAAGGCGCTTATCCTCGCAAGCGGCAACCACACCGGTGGGGATGCCTCTGGAAACCTCCTCTGCATGAGAAGGGCCGGAAAGAGCCACCACGGGACGACCCGTTTCCTGGGTAATGACCTGACTCATACGGTAGCCGGTACCGGATTCAATGCCCTTGGTCACGCAAACCAGCGCTACTTGATCCTTGAGATAAGGCGCAAAGCTTCGGGCAGTTCCGCGAACTGCAAAGGAGGGGCTGGCAAAAACCACCATGTCTGCCTCTCCCCCCACTGCGCAGTCAGAGGTAAAGCACATAGCCTCAGGCAATTCCACTCCCGGAAGGAAGGGATTGCGGAGAGTCTTGGCAAGATTTTCACTTTCCTCGGCACAATAGGACCAGAGGGTAACTTCATGCCCGTTACGGTGGAGGACCATAGCCAAAGCCGTTCCCCAGCCGCCACTGCCTGCAACAAGAATTTTCATAGCCTTACTCCTTGTTTTTGGATTTCTTCAAATAGGTTTTCCGCTCGCATCCCTGCATGAGCCGTTGGATATTTCCACGGTGCATATAGATGGCCAGCACAGCGATCAGGATGCCGAGAATATAGATCACAGGACTTTCACGGAAGAAGCATACAAAGCTCACGCTGAAGGCCACAGCCCCCAGAATAGAGCCAAGAGACACATAGTGGGTCAGCAGGAACACCAGGAAGAAGCACCCCATGCCGATGAGCAGGACTCGCCAGTCCATCATCCCTGCAAGAGCCGCACCGCTGAGGATGCCCTTGCCCCCATGGAAGCCGAAGAATGCCGGGAACATATGCCCCACCATGGCACTGATACCTGCGATCATCTTTGCAAGCTCGGGCTTGTCCGGACAAAGGAGCAGAGCGATCCAACCTGACAGCAGAACCTTGCACACATCTACGGCAATGACCAGAAAAGACACTGCACCGCCGTAGTTCCGCACAAAATTGGTCAAGCCGGCATTGCCACTGCCCTTACTGCGGACATCCTCGTGCTTGAACACTCTTGAAACCATGATAGCCCCGTTCAGACAGCCCAAAAAGTAGCTGACAAGAATGATGATCGGGAGTTTCCATCCCATGCCTTAATCCTCCTTCTCGCCCTTCTGACGGATGGTGATACGGATAGGTGTTCCCTCCAGACCGAAGACACCGCGGATCTGATTTTCCAGATATCTCTGATAGGAGAAGTGGAACAGACGGGCATCGTTACAGAAAATGACGAAGTGAGGAGGCTTGACACCTACCTGCGTCATGTAGTAGATCTTCAGACGGCGACCCTTGTCTGTGGGAGGCTGGACACGGGCGGTGGCATCTGCCAGAATGTTGTTGAGCATACCGGTGGTAATACGCATAGCGGCCTGATCTGCAACATAGTTGATCAGCTCATAGAGCTTGCCCACACGCTGACCGGTCAGAGCGGAGATGAACAGCACCGGAGCATAAGGCATGTAGCCCAGATCCCTGCGGATCTCCTCGGTCATTTGGTTCATGGTGTTGGTTTCCTTCTCCACCATATCCCACTTATTGACTACGATGATGCAGGCCTTCCCCGCCTCATGAGCCAGTCCTGCGATCTTGGTATCCTGCTCCGTGACCCCCTCGTTGGCATCAACGAGGATCAATCACACATCTGCGCCGTCAATCTC
>JAZMZW010000067.1:0-2953 GCA_045586205.1 Faecousia sp.
CTACAGCGTGGCACAGTATGCCTATTCTCAGCTGGATAAGAGCAATGCTTCCACAAGCCTCAAGACCCTGTGTGCAGATCTTCTGCGTTATGGCGGAGCTGCCCAGAGCTTCAAGGACTACCGCACCGATGCCCTTGCAGACGGGGATATGACCGAGGTGCACAAGGCCTATCTCAGTTCCGCAGAGGTAGGTTTTGGCAATACCAACACCACCCTCAATGATCTGAGCTCTCCCAAGGTCACTTGGGTAGGCAAGACCCTGAGTCTGGAAAGCAAGGTGGTCATGAAGTACATCATTAACCTTGCAGATTACCAAGGCAAGCTTTCCGACCTGAGTCTGCGTATCAGCTACACTGATCTGGAGGGCATTCCCATGACCGCAACTGTCCGTGAGTTGGAAGTTTACAACGCAGATAAACAGCAGTATGCCTTCTCCTTTGACGGACTGCTGGCGGCAGAATTGCGACAGGTACTTTCTGCACAGGTATATGAGGGAGATACCCCCGTATCCGTGACTCTGCAATACAGCCCCGATACCTACGGCAATAACAAAACCGGCACCTTGGCAGAACTGTGCAAAGCTCTCTTTGCCTACAGCGACAGCGCAAAAGCATTCTTTGTAAGCTAAGATCCACAGATTTTATCAAATGAAGGGAGATACCATTATGAAATTGAAAGCACGCATTTGTTCCGTTCTTCTCATGGCGGCGATTTTGCTGAGCCTCCTGCCCGTCTCTGCCTTCGCACTGTCCATCAGCGACTCCGGCTTTACCAAAATCGGCTCGATCCCCAATGACTATGTTGCCACTCAGGGTATGTGCACCGACGGCACTTATATCTATACCTTCAAAATGATCAGTGGCAACAACAATCAGGCCCGTTTCTATCGCACAACCATCAGCTCGGGAAAAACGGAACTGATGCATGTGACCTATGACACCTCTCTGACCAATTTCCTGGCTCTGGGACACGGTAATGATATGTGCGCCGTGGTACACAAGGGTGTGACCTACCTGTATCTGGCAACCATGTATGACAGATCCCACAGCGAGTTCCAAACCCACAGCATCTGGAAGTTCAAGGTTACGGGAAGCACTCTGGAAAAAGTCGCATATTATGATGTCATTGAGTACGGCAAGGATGATATGGACTTTACAGGTCTGACGGTATACAAGCAGACAGATACTCATGTTACCCTTATGAGTGCCGACGGCAAATATATCTACACCATTGAACTGGGTCTGGATCAGCCCAGCGGTACGGTGGATTGTCAGTGGGTCTTCTCCATCAACTATGCCACTGCCCCCACCCCTACGGGTGCTCCTACCTACAATTACAAGAGCAGTAGCGGTTCTACCTATTACGGCGTTCAGGGCATGACCTATGACAACGGCAAGCTGTACTATGTCATGACCGGTAGCCAGACCACAGCTACGGCAAAGGATAACTATATCTTCTGCTATGATATTGAAAATTTCACCAATAAAAACAGTGTGGAAGCCATTCCCTCGGAAAGTATCTATGTAACCTCCTCTTATTATCAGTTCTTCCTGGAATTTGAGAGCGTGGACATTCATGACGGTGTGATGTATTTCTCTGCAAATGCAGGCAAATACGGCTACTATGAGGACTACGATTTCTGCGGAAAGCTGAAGATGGCTTTTGAAAGCACTCCCGAATACACAGTGAACTTCTGCAAGGAAGACGGCTCTGTTCTGCAAAGTGTCAAGGTCAAGGAGGGCAGTGCTGCAAAGTATACGGGCAATACCCCCACTAAGGCCTATGATACAGAAAACCACTACGCTTTCTCTACATGGCTGTCCTCCGTAGGAGGCAGTGAGGCGGATCTGAGCAAGGTCATGGGAGACATGACGGTCTATGCGGGCTTCACAGCCATCCCTCACAGCTACAGCTCTCAGCTGATCGCCACTCCCACCTGTACCGCCGAGGGAACGCAGGCCTTTACCTGCTCCTGTGGCTACAGCTATACAGAGGCTGTGGCAAAGACCGAGCATGTGACAGAACGGGTGAATGTACAGGCTACAAGCTGTAATGCTCCGGGCTATAGCGGTGATCTGGTCTGTACCGTCTGCAACACCGTGGTGGAAAAGGGCACACAGATCCCCACCCTGATCCATATTCCCGTAACAGATGCGGGCTATGCCCCCACCTGCACCGCAGAGGGTCTGACAGAAGGCTCTCATTGCGGTCTGTGCGGAAAAGTCATAGAGGCACAGGAGTCCATCCCCATGCTGGAGCATAAGACCGTGATCATTCCCGGTCGCGCGCCCACCTGCGTCAGCTCCGGTCTCTCCGACGGAGAGAAGTGTGAAACCTGCGGGACTGTTCTTCTGGCACAGTCCGTCCTGCCCCGACTGGGACACAGCTACAGCTATACCTACGATGCACAGAGCCATGTAGGTACTTGCATCCGCTGTGGAAAGGGAACTACCCAGAGCCACAGCTATGAAAACGGCACTTGTGTTTGCGGTGCGAAGCTGGCACAGGAAGATCCCAACCTGAAGCTGGGTCATACCCTGAATCTGGCAAGTGATATTTCCGTGAACTTTGCCGTTGCCAAGTCTGCACTGGCAGGCTATGATATGGACAGTGTTTATCTGGAATGCGCTGTGGAAGAGTATGAGGGCAATTTCTATCTGGGTACGAGTATGGAAAAACTTCTGCCTGTGGAGCAGGGGAACTATTATTACTTCACCCTGACGGGTCTTACTGCGGTGCAGATGAATGACAGCCTGACTTCCGTCCTGTACGGCACAAAGGACGGTACCGTCTATGCCTCGCCTGTGGATAGCTACAGCGTGGCACAGTATGCCTATTCTCAGCTGGATAAGAGCAATGCTTCCACAAGCCTCAAGACCCTGTGTGCAGATCTTCTGCGTTATGGCGGAGCTGCCCAGAGCTTCAAGGACTACCGCACCGATGCCCTTGCAGA
>JAZMZW010000068.1:0-22802 GCA_045586205.1 Faecousia sp.
CATTGAGCGTAACAATGATGATTATGATCGTAGGGGCGAACTGTGTTCGCCCGCTAACTATCGACAATGAAAATGTTGCTATTTATCCGAAAAATATTTAAAATTGGAACACTTTCGGGCGAACACAGTTCGCCCCTACGGGATGTTGCGTAATTCGACAATTTGTTGGTTTGCAAACAGCTCGATAAATCGGAATTTGCAGGGTGACTTACATGTGCTTTGCCCATAAATTTTAATCCGTGGCGTAGCCACACATCAATTATTCATCAGCGTAGCGACTTCAATATTCACGATTCATTCGCTCCAACAGAGCGCAAAGGCTTTCATGATTCGATCCACTCCCTCGGCAATCTCATTCTGCTTCTGCTTGGAATACTGCGCGGACTTCTTTTCATATTCCTTGTAGGGCTCCGTGTTTCCCCATTTTTCTTTCACTTCGGTCTTGTACCCGTCCGATTCTCTGTGATCAAATGTCATAATACAGTTTTCCTTTCCTATCATCCTTGTAGTAGCAAATAACCGTGGCTGCGAAAACCACGGTTATTTTGTAAAATCACTCATCCGAGGGCTCGGACTTTTCTCCGGGAGCGAAGGTGCCGATCCCGCCCACATACAGCCGTTCTTCGGAGGCAAAGAGCAGACGTCCTTCCTCTACCTCCCGGTCGCAGGTGTAAAGCTCGCCCTTTTCCGTCTTGCTCATACGGAGGATCTGTCCTTCCTCCACCACCATGCCGTATTCCTGCAATTCAAAGCTTCCGTCGGCAAAAATCTCTATGGCATAGACCCCGTCCTCGCTGATGTAGAAGCCTTCATATTCCTTGGCAAAGGCGGTGTCGGTTTCCCCAACCAGTTTTTTCCTGGGAAGCAGATCCTTTGCTCCACGGTCATTGACCAGCTGAGGCTTGGTGATGCCCACCTCTGTGACGGCAAACAGCTCCCCGCCGTCCTCTAAGGACAGGCCGTCCTTTTCACACAGGATCACAAAGCGATCCTCTCCGTCGGAGGGCTCTAAGGTAGCGGTCTTGCTATTAATACTCAGATCCCCGTAGGAACGGAGCATACCGCCGTCCGAGAAACTGCACCATGCGCCGTCATAGTAGATCTCTACCCACAATTCCCTGCTCGGTGCGTACCACAGACCGGCAAAATCCTCGATCCCCTCAGGCCCATCCAAATCTTCCACAATATTTTCAGACTCTCCGCACGCGCACAGGCTCAAAACAAGGCACAGAAGCAGGAGTAAGCCAAAAATCTTTTTCACGAAAAAAACCTTCCTTTCTCAGTTTCCTCCATTATATCCTCCAAAAAGAAAAATTGCAAGCCTATTTTAACCCGAAGAAAAGGATTGTTCTTGCTTTTGCCCCTATCCATGTGCTATAATATGCCTATCTAAATGAAACAGAAACTTGGAGGATCAAACCATGAGTTTTTACTGCCAATTGGATTATGATTACATCCCCTATCCCTCTCCCGAATGCGTCAAGGGTACCATTGCCGACAACGGTTGCGGTGTCTGCTGTGCAGGCATGATCGTAGAGGCCATGACCGGTCATCCCTTCCCTCCCGAAGTTGCCGGCAAGATGGCAAAGCTCTGCGGAGCAAGAGAGGGCTTCGGCACTTCTATGGTCATTTTCGGACCTGTCTTTGCAGAAAAGTTCGGCATGACCTGCACCGTCTGCTGGGATTCCAAGGAAGCCCTGCAGTTCCTCAACGACAAGCGTGGCATGGTAGTTGCCAACACCAAGGGTGACAGAGAAGACTGGATCGGCGTATTCTCCGATGCCCGTCACTTCATCGTCCTGTGCGCTGCGGAAGGCAACGAGGTCGCCGTATGGGATCCCATGTACCGTCCCGGTCGCTACGATGTCCCCGGCAGAGCAGGCAAGGTCCGCATGGACGGCAACACCGCCTATGCCGATTTCTCCGTAGTAGAGAACGACTGCGTCACCAGAGCCTACTATCTCTTTGAGAAGATCTGATTCAACGATTCGGTGATCTACAAAGAAACACTTCCCAACCAAGCTCCCACAGCTTCCGTGGGGGCTTGGTTTTTTTGCACCCGGTTTTTAGGACAGAAAAGTGCTTGGTGACACTTTTACCCACTTTTTCCCTGAAAACTTCTGAACAAGAATTGTAATTTCCGAAATTTTATGCTAAAATTGAAGGAGAAAGTCCGTGATTTAAAGGAGGAACTTTTATGAAACAGCGAATCCGTTTTCTCAGCTTCCTATTGATCCTCACACTGCTCCTGCCCCTTGTTCCCATACTCCCCGCTACGGCGCAGACCCTTCGGGAGGAGAAATCGGCACAGGACAAGCCCCTTACCAAGGCAGTGTCTGTAAGCAGTGTGTCCGTCCCCGCCTATTCCGGAGGCACTTCCTCCGGCTGGATGACCTATGACTGTGGCAGCAACTTCAGCCGTGGAGACACAGGTACTCAGTCCAAAATGCAGATCATCAAGAGTACCACAGCCACCCAGTTCAACACCTATACAAGCAGCCTGAAAAGCAAGGGCTACAAGAGCCTTTATGAAAAGAAGGTCGCCGCTCAAAGCAACTATAACATCCATGGAAAATACCTCTCTCCCGATGGAACTCATGTACTTTATACATACTTTGTAGCCGCCTATAACGAAGTCCGCATCATTGTGGACACCAACAAGGACACCCTCCGTCTGTACGACTACAAAAGCCCCGGCATGGGTAACGGAAACGGCCGTACGGAGGTCTATATGATCCCTGTTTCCGCCTCCGAGGACGGCTTCTACTACGACAGCAGTTACAGCGTTTACAAACGGGACAATGCCGGTGCTTTCCTTGTGATCAAAATGCCGGATAACAGCCTGTTCATCATGGACGGTGGCGGTTATCTCCAGATGTCCGACCGTGACGCTGAACGGATCTATGCCCTTCTCCGCAGGATCACCGGCATTCCCGAAGGGCAGAAGATCCACATCAACACCTGGTTCATCACCCACTATCACGATGACCATGTGGCAGGTCTGCCCCGCTTTCTGTACAAATACAACACGGAGTTCGAGCTACACAATGTGATGTACAATTTCGATGTTGTGGGCTACAGCGGTGACAATATGCAGATCGTGGGAGAGCTGTTCCCTAATGCACGGTATTACAAACAGCACACCGGCGAGTCCTTCAAGATCTGTGATGTACAATTTGATGTTCTTTACACAGTAGAGGATTTCTACACCCCCAACAGCAGCAATCAGCTCATTACCAACAACACCGCCTGCTACAAGAAGTCCGATGAGGAGAACAACTGCTCCTCCGTCCTCCGTGTGAGCTTTGACGGCAAAACCATGATGCTCACGGGAGATATTTACGACTCCGATGCTCTGCTCATGGCCATGTATCCTGCAAAGGATCTCCATGTGGACATTCTTCAGCTTCCCCACCACGCCTATGACAGCCATGTGACCATGGTACAAACCATTGCTCCCAATATTTCCTTCCTCCATCAGTCGGAAAATGCCATCCGCAACCGCAAGACCCTGTATGATAACAATCTGAAGTGGATGCCCTATGCCGGCACCATCTACTACGGCAACACAGAGCTGGTAGGCTACTGTGCAGAGGAAGGGATCTTCCTGCAAGAGCCTTTTACCGAGTCTGTGGACTGGTTGGGCTGGGGCAACAAGACTTGGGAGCTGGAAGAAGCCAATCCTTATGTCAGCACCCCCGTTGCCGACCCGGAGCTTTACTACCGCTATACCAAGACCAATGCCCTGACCACAAGCACCAAGGCCTACGCCATTGTGGATGACAAGCTGGGCTACCCTCTTGCCTTTGATGCCGTTAGCGGTAAGGTCAGCAATGCCACCCCCGCCTTCCACAGTGGAGACAGCTATTATTTCTCTGCCTCCCAGAGAAGGCTGGTCAATTGGAATATGTACTACAGCACCAAGGGCAGCAACTCCAATGCCGCTGTTACAGGCTCTACCACCTATTCCGGCGGACTGCCCGTAAACAAGGGTAGCGGAGATTACTGGGGCACTCCCTCCAAGAACACCGGCATCACCTTGGGCAACGGAGATACCTTCCAATCTGTGGGCATGTACTCCTCCTGGTGTTCCTTCACCAATCAGCTGGATAGCAAGTCCCAGTGGGTCTGGATGGATGCCCTGAAGGACGGCAGAGTTCTGCTGTACCGCCGTGCAGACAGTATTTACTATCCCCTGTACCGTGACTCCGGCGCTGTGCTGTCCGGTGGCACGACCAACCCCACAGGTTGGGGTACGGCAAAACTGAGCAAGGCACAGATCAACGAAAAGTTGGATTACTTCACCCTGCGTCTCTATGCCTACAGCGGAACCTCCGACACCATGCTCCTGTCCTGGACGGGACATCAAGACTATTATGCCGATGCAGGCATCAGCAAGATCCAGCTTCTGTCCCTGCTGACGGCCGACATTCGGGTCAATTACAGCTTCCGTAACTTCCCCGGCACAGGAGAGATCTCCTACGACGGGCAGAAGGACAGTACCACCTTTGAAGCAGGGACTTATTGCTTCCAATTCACCAAGACCTTTGCAGGAAGCACTCCGGGAGACTATCCCGTGGTGATCAAGTACAAGACCTACACAGGTATAGAGCTGGAATTGGGAAGCTTCACCGTACACATTCGGGATCGGAGCAGTGATCCTGCCACCAAGTCCCTTTTCATTGACTTCAACGACGATGCCGCCGCCCGTAAGAGATATCAGTACGACAGCCAGTATGCCGGCATCAACCTTGACGGAGCTTCCCGTTGGCAGTTCATTGAATACAATTACGCCACAGACAGTACTGACACCACAGAGGGCTTTGTAGACACCCTGTCCGGCACTGCCAAGCTGTACACCAAGAGTGCGGATACGGTTTCCAAAACCCTTTCCATCCGTTCCTATGTCAACGGCTACGGACATCTGAAGTATGACCCCAAGAACGCAGAGATCGTGCAGATCCGCTTCAAAATGGAAAATCTCAGATCCGCCCTTGACTACGAAGCACGCTTCAGCCTCTGGTATCACAAAAACACCGGCTCAGGAGATGTATCCGCCTCCGAAGCCAAGATCCCCCTTGACACAAATGCTGTGTTCAATGGGGAGTATGTGACCCTCACCGCAGAGCTGTCCGATACCTTCCGTCAGGCAGGTACGATCAGCGGTCTGCGCCCCGCATTCTTCTATGTGATCCCCGATGATCTGTCCCAAAAGGGCTGTGTGACCATTGACTACCTCTACATTGGGCCTAGAGACAATGCTCCCACAGAGGAAGACAATTCCCTGTTCTTTAACTTTGACAACAGCACCGAGGCACAGGAGCGTTACAGCTCTGCCGAGCAGTACAACGAGCGGAACTTTGACAGCGACACTCTCCTGTATTGGTCCACGGACGAAACCTCCACCACAGAGGCTCTGTCCTCCGACTGTTACATTGACACGGAGAAGGGGGCCCTGATCCTCCCCGTTGCAGAGGAGCTGGCATACGGAAACACCAACGGCATATACGGCCCTTGGGTCTTCACCACCGCCGTTCCCGGAGTACGGGTGGATCGGAAGGATGCCACCTACCACGCTCTTGGCTATGAGCCAAAGGCGGGAGATGTGATCCGCATCCGCTTCAAGGTAGAGGGCTGTGTTCTCGCCACAGAGAAAAGCCCCCAATTGGTCGTTTGCTATGACCGTAGCATTGACGGAGTTTCCGGCCGTGGCTCTTACTCACTGGTCAAGTCCTACAGTCTTCAGGATGGTGTGTATCAGACCCTGACCTTCCCCGTAGACGAGGAATTTGCCACCGCAGACAGCATTACCACACTGGGCTTCCGCTTCTGGCACATCAAGTCCCGTGAAAAAGGCTCAGGCACAATTTCCATTGATTATATTTATGTGGGACAAGCGGATGCACAGCTTCCCCTGTCTCATACCGTAAGCTTTGTAGGGGAGGACGGCGCTGTTCTCTATGAGCAAGCTGTCTCCACAGGAGGCAGTGTCCAATACGAAGGCGCTGTTCCCACCAAGGCATGGGACTCCGACTTCCACTACAGCTTTGCAGGCTGGGTGGATGCAGAGGGCAGACCTGCCGTTCTGGACAATGTCCTTTCGGATCTGACCTTCTACCCTGACTTTGAAGCCACTTCCCACAGCTTTGAGGAGCAGATCCTCACTGCCCCCACCTGCTCCCACACAGGTCTGAAGGAGCTGTGCTGTGCCTGTGGCCACAGCTATGAGGAATCCATTGCCTCTACCGACCACAGCCCCGTACAGATCCCCGGCACTCCCGCAAGCTGTACCGCCTCCGGCATGAGCGAGGGTCTTGCTTGCCAGGTGTGCAATGCCGTCCTCCTTGCTCCCACAGAGCTTCCTCCCACAGGTCACAGTCCTCAGCCGATCCCGGGCAAACCTGCCACCTGTGTCAACTCCGGTCTCAGTGACGGTAGCTTCTGCTCTGAGTGCGGTGTGACCCTGACAGCCCAGAGCATTCTCCCCAGACTGGGACATAAATACTCCCTCTATACGGATCTGGGAGCTACTCACCAAATGCAGTGTGACCGTTGCGGTGTCAGCAGAACGGAAGCCCACAGCTACCACGAAGGTCTGTGTGTCTGTGGCAAGAAGGAAGCTCCTGCTTCCACAGAAAACAGTGCATGGACCATGTACCACAGCTTGAATCTGGCAGGAGATATTTCCGTCAATCTCATCGTGTCCAAGAGCCTGTTGGATGGCTTCGACCTTTCCACCGTTTATATGGAAAGCACCGTAGATCTCTATGAGGGCAATAAGAAAACCGGCACTACCACCGTCCGCATAGAGCCTACGGAAAGCGGAAGCTACTATTATTTCATTCTTGAGGGCTTGACCGCCGTCCAGATGAATGATGAGATCCGCTCTGTCCTCCACGGCAGTAAGAACGGCAAAAGCTACCACTCCCCCACAGATACCTACAGCATTGCAAGCTATGCCTATACCCAGTTAGACAGATCCACAAGCTCCGAGGCTCTGAAGACCCTGTGTGCCGATCTTCTCCGCTACGGCGCAATGGCACAGATCTTCAAGTCCTACCGCACAGAGGAGCTTGCAGATGCCAAGATGTCTCTGGAGCATTTGGTCTGCCTCAGTGATATGGAATCCCTGACCTTCGGCAACACCAACAAGGTACTCAATGACATGAACGCCCCTTCCGTTACCTGGGCAGGAAAGGCTCTGGATCTGGACTCCAAGGTCACGGTGAAGTTCATCTTCAATGCCACAGCCTACAAGGGTGACCCCACAGCACTGCGTCTGAAGCTCTCCTTCAAGGATATTTTCGGAGAGGTGCAAATAGCCACCCTCACTTCCCCCGAAGTTTACAACAGCAGTAAGGGCTGGTATGTCTTCTCCTTTGACGGACTTCTGGCGGCTGAACTGCGCAGTGTGGTATCCGCCCGAATTTACGAGGGAGATAAGGCCGTATCTGCCACTCTCCAATACAGTGCCGACACCTACGGCAACAACAAAACAGGAACTCTCTTGCAGCTGTGCAAGGCTTTGATGGCATACAGTGACAGTGCAAAGGCTTACTTCCTCGACTAAACCCATCCAACATACGGAGGCATCCTCCGATCCCCAAAAGGGATCGGAGGATGCCTGTTTCTTGGTTCTTAAGTTGATCGGAGCGCTTAGGAGGCGAAGTATCTGCTTGCGCTGTCGGAGTAGGCAAACAGGGCCTTGCACAGAGGTGCAAGAGCATCGCCGGTATGCTTGGAAGCATAGGTCTGTGCGCTGTAGCTGAGAGTCTGGCTCAGTTGGGTCTCCCCTGCACAGACGGCAACATCCAATACCGTACGCATTTCTGCCGCCAGCAGTCCGTAGAAGCTGAAGCTGTAATAGCCCTTGGAAGCATCATAGACCTCGGGCTCTGTCAGGATCACAGTCAGGATCTCTCCGGTGCAGTCCTCATAACGGATCTTCATGCTCAGCTTTGTCACATCTCCCGTATAGGCGGAAGCGTCGAAAATATACTTAATACCGATCTTAGAGCCCAGATCCAGAGACTTGCCCACAAAGCGGATCTTGGGGTTGCTCAGATCCGACTTCAGCTTGTCCGTAGCGGAGAATTCCAGAGTCTCCGTATTGCTGAGATAGGCTCTCTGCTCAGAGGTCATGGCCTCATCCACCGGGGCATCTGTGCGGTAGTCCTTGAACAGCTGTGCCTCTGCACCGTAGCGAAGGAGATCGGCACACAGGGTCAGCATATCTTCGTTCTTGCTCTGCTTCATCATGGAGTAGGCATAGGTAGAAACGCTGTAGCTGTCGGTCTTGGAAACATATTCCACACCGTCCTTGCTCATGTGGAGGACAGCCTCCACCATATCCCCCATCTGTACGGCGGTAATTCCCGTCAGGGTGAAGTAGTAGTAAGCGCCGTTCTTCACAGGCTCAAGCTTCAGGATCTCCGTACCCAGAAGTCGGTTACCCTCATATTCCGGCAGAGCGCATTCCAGATAGTAGCTGTCGTACTGTGCAAGTGCCGTGACGGACACAGCAAAGTTAATGGAAATATCACTTGCCAGATTCAAAGTGTGGGAAATATGAATGCTTTCATCCACAGTTGCGCCTTCGGTTGCACCGCAGAAGCAGCTACCGTTTTCAAATTCATGGGGCTTTTCCTGTGTTTTTCCGCAACGACTGCACACACCGGTGTGATTGTCCTTGCTTGTGTTGCTGTACACATAGTCATGACCCAGTCGGGGCAGGACTGTCTGCGCTACGATCACTACATTACATACACCGCAGTGAGAGCCTTCGGACAGGCCGGAGCTGAGACAGGAGGGAGCAATAGCCTCATCGACCACAGGAGTATGACCCTTGGCGAGAATGACCTCTGTATAGCTGTGGTTGCAGAGCTCACAGGTATAGGTGCGAACACCGGCAGAAACACAGGTAGGCTCCGTTGTCACAGTGCTTGTGTAGTTATGACCTGTGGCTTGTAGCTCCTCTGTGTAGCTGTGACCGCAGGACTCACAGGTGAAGGTCTTGACACCGGTGCTTTCACAGCCGGGCTCTGTTGTGACAGCTTCCTTGTAGCTGTGACCGGTGGCAGGGATGCTCTCCTGTGCCACAAAGACCAGTCCGCAATAGAGGCAGTGACTGCCTTCCGTCTTACCTGCTGTGACGCAGTCGGGAGCAATGGCCTCAGCGGTCACGGCTGTGTGTTCCTCTACCGCAGATGCTCCGCAAAGGGCACAGCTTCCGCCGTGAGTACCGTCTCCATTGTCCACATAGACAAACTCATGCTTCAGGCAGATGAAGGGCAAGCCCTTGTTGACAGAGGCTTCCATGGACCAAAGCTTCAAAGGACGGTTCAGATTGTTTAAGTAGGATGCAACAGTCATGTCTGTGGCTGTGTTGCCGTTTCCTGTAAGACCTACACCGGAGGGGTAGTAGGAGAAGGCAACACTGCCTTCGATCTTTCCGGCAATGCCGTTGACGAATACATCGGAAGCCTTGGGAGTAAATTGGCTGAAACAGCCGATGATCTTCCCGGTATTGTAGCCCGCAATGCCACCGCAGCCCGCAGTGGAATTTATACTACCGCTAAAGCCACTGCTTTGCACATAGCCCTGATTCATACCCACAATACCACCCTGAGAGTTGCCTCCCAGACGCACGGTGCCGTACAGACCGTAGTGGTCGGAAACGGCATTGCCGTTTACCTTATCCAAGGTGACCTTGTAGGTTTTTACATCTACATTTCTACTGACGAAAATGTAGTCAATGATGCTGGTGGGACTTGCATTATAGGCGCTGAAGGTATTCTGATTCAGGGGCGTGCCCAGAGAAACTGCGGCGTTGCGGGCTTCGATCATGGTATTGGACAGATACTTGCCTGCTTCAGCAGTGGGCTTGGCATTGAAGTCGCCGGTGACGAAGGAATAGATGTTGGTATAGCCCTTATCGCGGTACTTCTTCTCCATGGCATCTATACGGGTCTTGACCAGTTTGATGCCCTCGATCTGTGCCTGGGTGGACTTGTGATCCAGATGGGTGTTGTATGCCAGGATAATGAGGTCCGTGTTCTTGGGCTTCAGGACGGCATAGGAGCAGGTGCGGTTGAGGGAGGCACCCCAGCCCAGGGACATGGTGTCGGGAGTGGGGCTGAGCCAGAAGGTACCCTTTTCCATGACATCGAACTTGCTTGTCTTCCAGTACAGGGGGGCGGCTTCATTTCCGCCGGAGTCACGGTATCTGAATTCACTGCTGTAGCCGGACAGGGCGGTGCCCAGAACAGATTTCCATGTGGGAGTGACCTCTTGGAGACCGATAATATCCGGGGAGTAGTTCGCTAAATAAGTCTTCACACGAGGGGTACGCTCAGAAACACTGTTGGGAGAATCATCAGGACCGCAACGGATGTTAAAGCTCATAACAGAAATGTCCGCAATACTGCTGAGATTCACCACAGTGGCACTGCTTTCACAGCCCAGAACCAGACCACTGTGGTTATAGCCTACCACAGAGCCTACATTGGTTTTGCCGGAAACGGCGGCATTTTCGATCTTGATATACCGCACAGTGCCTTCCTTCAGATAGCCTACCAGCCCCTGAGAATCCGTGCCGGAAACAGTGAAGTTGGAGAAGATATGGCCATTTCCGTCCAGCACACCGCTGAAGGGTGCTTTGGAACTGCCGACAGCAGGAATGGTCTGACCGCCAAAGTCCAGATCGGCAGTAATGCATACCACCTTATCGCTGTAGCTGTTGCCGGCGTTAACGGCATTGGCAAAGGTCAGATACTCTGCAACAGAGCCGATTTCTACCACAGGGGACCACTTGGCGTAGTAGGTCTTGTTTCCACGGGAATAGGGGCTAACAACACTAAAAGCCTGCCCTGTGAGACCGGAATTGTCATACCAACCGGCTAAAGCGTAGCCCTCCTTACGGACTTGGGAGTTCAGGGGCAGAGGAGCGCCGGGAGCGAAGCTGTAACGGGTGACAGCATCTTCTGTTAAGGTGCCACCGTTGAGATTGTAAGAAATGGTGTAGTAAATCGCCTTGGGATAGGCATTTCCGGTCAGGGTAGAGGGGACAGTATAGCCTTCCTGGCTATAGTAATCCTGGACGGTGGTCATAGCCACGCGATCTCCCACATTGGCATAGACTGTAATGGAACCAATGGAAACACCGTCGTCATAGGAACGAACCAAGCAGCAGGTTGCGGGAGCGTAGTTCTCGGTGCAGATGGCAGGGAAACGGGGAGTGTTGGTGAAAGCTCCGTTGTTCTCTTTAGTTCGAGAATCCGTATTGATACTACCGCCGATAATGCCGGTAGAGAAGTAATTCTCATCACGGGAAGAACCGCCGTAGGAGGTGGAGCAGGCAGACTTCAGATAATTACACTGCGTCCAGGTTCCGCTATAGCCGGAGCCTACACGGGCCAGAGCAGCATAATCACTGGGGGCAGTGATCATGCCGGTGTTGATGCAACCCAGGAGTTTGATGTTGGTCTGTCCCCAACCGGCGATACCTGCCGCAGCATTTACGGTAGCGGTAACGGAGCCGTAGTTGGCACAGTACTCAAAGTTGGAGGTCATTCTGGCAACGCCGGCCAAACCGCCTGCACCGTCTTTGCCTGTTGTAGTCTTAATATCTGCACCGTTGGAGCAGTGGACGAAGGTACAGCCGTCGGAATAACCCGTAATGCCGCCGGCGCGGTTGGCAGTGGTAACAGAGCCGTTGAAGATATGTACACCTCGGAAGGAGGCCTTATAGCAACTGCCGAAAAGACCGCCGCCGTTAAGGGAGGTGTTATTGACCTTAAGATTGAATACTTTAAAGTTGTTGCCGAAGAGTTTTCCCTGGAAGGACTTGGTCCAGTTGGAATCGGATACGAACTGTCCGATGGGGGTATGGGTGGCGTTGTTCATATCGATGTCACCCAGCATATAGATGATCTTTCCGGAGAGGGTCTTGCCTCCGTTGACTGCAGTGGCCATAGCCGTAAAGCCGGCGGTGTTGGTCACAACATAGATGCTTTCGTTGGGATAAGTGGTGTACTGGGCGATATTGGGAAGATCAATGGTAACTGTCAGAGAGGTGCTTTGGGCAGGCATGGTGAAGACATTGCCATTGACACTGCCTGCAGGACTGCTGAGGCTTACGGTGTTTGCACCGGAAACATGAGCCGTATAGGTATCACCCACATTGTAATACATGGTAGCGGTGCTCTTGTAACCCTTGTTGTCATAGGTCACAGAGAGGGGGTATACACCGCCTTCGCCCCGGAGCTCCGGGAACATAGCACCCTTGGACCAAACGGGGCTGCCGGCGTTCTGATTCATCAAATATGCCAGATAGCCACTGCCCAGCCATGCTTTGGACACCTTCTTATCTTCAGATGTCCAGCTCAGGTCTGCATAGTTGTCAAAGTAGTAGGAATTCTTTACGGCATTGGGCTTGTTGGCGGCCAGGATACTGCCACTGTAGCGGCCCAGACCGTAGCAGGTGGTAGCACTGAGGGTGCCGATGTTGAAGCAGTTGATGATCTGTCCCACGTAGCCCTCATACTGGCCCTGGCACCAGTCGGCAATACCCGAACAGTGGTCCACACCTACTGCACGACCTGCAAAGTAGCTGTTGCGCACAATACCACCGTTAAGGAGTGCACCGGCGATACCGCCAACAGAGAGGTCGTTGGTTGAGCCGGATGCTACGCCGGTCAAAACTGCGGAGCTCCAGCATTCTTCTACAACACCCTGGAGCACACCTGCAAAGGTGCCTACACGGTAGTCGGCACTGCTACTGGTAACGGTAAAGGTACCGCCTTCTACACCAAGTCGGCGGATGATGCCCTTTGTGGTAACTGTGCCGAAGAGACCGCAGTGCTTATTAGTGGTGCTGACACTCAGTCGCTCGATCACATGATATCCACCGTCAAAGGTGCCGGAGAAGGAGGGGACAGGGGTATATGCTACTCCGGACATGTCGATGTCGGCGACCAGGTAGAAGGTGATGCCGCTGAAATTGCGGCTCTGACCCAGCTCGGAGAACTTCTTTAAGCCGGGGGCTGTGGAGATCCGGAAGGACTTGGAGTTGCTATAGTCTTCGTATAGCAGAATGTCGGGGATGCCTTCGGCAGCCTGCACACGAGCAGGGAAAAGCTGTCCGAAGGAAAGCATGGACAGCAGACAGGCAATTGCCAACAGCAGAGAAATGCTTCGTTGTTTCATGGGTATACATCCTTTCTGTTATAATGATTCTATTTTATCCTCAATCACAAAAATTGTCAACCTCCCACGGGATTTCTTATATTTTTTCACAAAGCCATCCCACAAAAAAATCCGCCACAGCTTCCCATTCTCGGAAAGCCGTAGCGAATTTTTTCAAATCAGATCCCATCACCGGAGGATTTCACACATGACAGCCCGTAACCGTTGCTACGGCGCAGAGTCTGTCTTGCTCATCTGTCAGCTCCACACGGTAACAGGCGGCGGTTTTGCCGTCCTTGACACAAAGAGCCTTGGCGGTAAGCTTGTTCCCCTTGGCGACGCTTAAGAAAGAAATGTCGGAGTGCAGAGATACGCAATCCATTTTTTCGTGATTGGCGGCCACCGCAAAGGCAAAATCCGCCAGCATGAAATATACGCCACCCATAACCGCTCCCATAGCGTTCCGATGGGAAGCCGTAAGCACCAAGCCGCAGGTGGCAGTGCGTTCTCCGATCTCCTCCACCACTGCGCCGTTCTCCGTAGCAAAACGGTCAGCCTCAAAAATTTTCCTGACTTCTTCCAATGTTCTCATAGCAAATACCCGCGTGGTTTTCTCTTTCCGAAGTTTCTGTTTCTTCCGGTTACCCATTCATAATACGGGCAACCACTGCATCCATATCCGTTACCCCGGACTCCACATGGATATCATGTGGCTCTGCATCAAAACAGCCGTGCTTCTTTTCCAGCATGGTAGCCACGGGAGTCGGGAGCTTTCCTCCCATTCTTTGGGCAAAGCGGGATTGGATCACATCAAGCTCCGCCGTAACAAGAATTCGCAGACTCCCCTCCGGCAACAGGAGCAGATGGTCTTTTTCCGTGATCACATAGAGGATGTTCTCCCCGTTTACAGCCGAGCTGAGCTTCTTTTGGAACAGGGCCTTGGCCATGCTCTCGCTTTTGGCAAGGCGCAGATAATCCTTGCCGGTAAACACTTCACAAGGAAGGCTTTTTGCAATCTTCTCCGCAAGGGTGGATTTCCCCGTACAGCTTTCCCCAAAAATTCCGATAACCATATGTTCTCCTTTCTGAAAACAAGGCTACAGCGTATACATTTTCCCCTGTAGCACAGTGTGTTATTTCTCTTCCTCGGTACACCAATCCCGAATCTTGCAACAGGGACAGACCAAGCGATACTCTTTTCCGGAATGCTCCGTATACAGGACTCTCGTCCACTTGATGCGGAAGCGATTTCCGCAATGTCCGCATCGGAATTCATGGGATGCGATCCTCATGGCAAGACCCATCACAAGAGCAAGCGCAAGCCCAAGAGTCAGTGCCGTATATACGAGCGCCATGTCCGTACCCCCGGTCATACCGATCATTTTCTTTTAAAAAATTCCTTGATTGTATTTCTTCTGGACTCCTATGATGTACCCGATGCCCACAAGCAGACCAAGTAACAGTAGTCCAACCGCAAGTCCCGCAAGACTGTCCCCGGTTCCTGAAAGCCTAAGGATCCCGCTGAGGAGCATTGCGCTTGCCATCAGCAACAGCCCTTTCCCAAAGGCTTTGCCATAGGCCTCTTTGTCCTTGACTTTGCTTTGATGGTACTCATGGATCAATTGGGTTTTTCCCCTATATACAGCGATCCCCAAAGCGCCAAAAATCACCGCCGTCAAAAACATCACCACAGAATACACAAGCATATCCTACCCTCTCTAAATTATGACTCCGAGAGCCAGCCTAATTCTTGCAGGGAAGAAATGACTCCCGCAGGAACATCGTCCATGCTACCGTCGGATAGCTTCAGGACAAAATATACACCTGTTTGACCGGGATAGCTTTCTGCGATCCCGTCGTGAAGGATCAGAATTTTGTCCCCGTCGCTCAAATCTTCAAATAAGTCATCCTTATCCCTTTGGCTGTGCATGGAAACGGGAGAATTATCAATGACGATCAAGGAAGCACCATGGTCGGACAGAAGATAAGTTCCCGTACTGATTCCAAGGGAGCTTTTCGCCATAAACAAAACTGCAAGAACAAAAAGAAGTACTACGCAAAATAAGCTGATCCAAAAGATCCGTTTTTTCATAAGATTACGCTCCTTCTATAGGATAAACAATCAGTATCCCAAGTCCGCCGAATATTAAGAGCATACGAACAATGATCGTAAACACTTTCATTTGGTTCTCTTTCATATGATCGCACCCCTTTGTCAAATTGGAATTTGTCTAATTGTTGCACCGCACCAAAGCCTCCCTTGTGTAAAGGGAGGTGGCACGGCGTAAGCCGTGACGGAGGGATTGTGCGGTACAAAGCTCCGTATTAAAAGCATTTTCGGCGAAATCGTACTGCGGTAACAATCCCTCAGTCAAAAATCAAAAGATTTTTGACAGCTCCCTTTACACAAGGGAGCCTTGGGCGCTCCCGCGCCAGTTAGATAAACTTGAATTGCCAAAAAACAAAGAGCCGTAAGTCAAATCATGGCATAGCCAATTCATGCCCGGCAGGGCAATTCATTATCGTGCTGAAAGCACGATAAACTGAAATATTGCGTATTGCATGCTTGGGTACGGGGAAGCGTCATCCTGCGGAAAAAGTATCGACCACCGACTTTTTTAGGGTCGGTGGTCGATGTGTTTTGTGTATGGTGTTTCGTATACTTTCCGGGAAAATTTTCAATTGTCAATTCCGGCTGTCAAATTTTGCGGTCAACTATCATTGCCGGTTGTCTATTGTCCATTCCTCCGGAATTGTCCGCTGACAACTTCCGAATCGATTTCATTTATCCTGCAAAGTATCCTTTGGCGCTGTCGGAGTATGCCACCAGGGCTTTGCAGAGGGTCAGGAGGTCGCCGGTTTTGTTGTTGCCGTAGGTGTCGGCACTGTATTGGAGGGTTGCGGATACGGGGGTGTTGCCGGCGTAGATGCGGACGGAGATCACTTCTCGCAGTTCGGATGCCAGGAGGGTGTCCAGAGTGAAGGCGTAGAGCTTTCCGCTGTAGACCTTGGGCTCTGTGAGGCTCAGGCTCATGGTTTCTCCGTAGACATCCTTGTAGCTGACCTTCAGGCTCAGGTTTGCAAGGTCACCGGTATAGCCTGCGGGGTTGAAGATGAACTTCACACAGACCTTGGAGTCCAGATCCAGACCCTTACCTGCCCAAGTAATGGGAGCGGAGGGAAGATCCTCCAGAACCTGATTGGTGTTGCCGAAGGTGACGGTCTCCAAATCGGTCAGGTAGGCACTATAGGCTTCGGTCAGCTTGCTGTCAGCCAAAGCGGAGGTGCGGTAGCCCTTGAAGATCTGTGCCTTTGCACCGTAGCGGAGCAGGTCTGCGCACAGGGTCTTCAGAGCGGGGGAGCTGCCGTTCTTACTCAGCTGAGAATAGGCATAGTCACAGATCTTATACACATCGGGATTGGAGTAATAGGGCTGTCCATTTTTGCTACCGTAAAGGACGGAGGTAATGTTGTCATTCATCTGCACTGCGGTCATGCCTGTGAGGATGAAGTAATAGTAGTTGCCCACCTCTGTGGGATAGAGGGTGACGGTGGTGGTTCCCAGATAGCTTTCCTCTTGGTAAAGCTCCAAGGTGCTTTCTACATAGACGGTGCTCATATCAAAGCCTGACAAAGTGGTCTTGGGAACGATGAAGTTTACGGAAATGTCACTTGCCAGATTCAGACTGTGGTTCAGCTTCAGAGTGGGATCCAAAACAGGCTCCTTCTGCTCCTTCTGACCGCAGAGGCAGGTGCCCTCTGTATAAGTGTGGGAATCTACTTCAAAGTATCCGCAATTCTCACAGCCGATCAGGTGGTATTCTTCATCCATGGGGCTGTAGGTGTAGCTGTGACCGGTGGCAGGGATGGTTTCCTGCACAGTCAGAACGGCGCTACAACGACTGCAGTGGCTACCTGCGGTGAGGCCCGTGGTAGTACAGCTTGCAGGGACAGTGGGATCCGTGACCGATTCATGACCGAGGGCGGGGACAGCCTCCTGTGCAATGAGGAGCTCACCGCAGGTGTTACACTTTGCCCCTTCCGTGAGGCCGGCTTCCGTGCAGGTGGAAGCTACGGCAGGGAGGACTTGGGTGCTGTGGTCAAGAGTAGGCAGGACTTCGGTCTTGCTGTGACCGCAGGCACAGGTCAGGGTCTTCAAGCCCGTATGGTTGCAGGAGGGGGCTGTTGTGAGCTGTTCTTCATAGCTGTGGGCTATGGCGGTGAAAGCGGGATAGAGGGTGAGGTCTTCTACGATCTTGCTGAGATCCACAGCTTCGCCGGCTTCATCTACCCATGCGGAGAAGGTATAGTGGGCACCTTCGTCATAAGCCTTGGTGGGAAGCTGTCCCGTGTAGCTTGTACCGGAGCCCTTGGCTACGGTCTGCTGTTCCAGAACAGTGCCGTCTTCCTTACAGAAGCATACCTGCACATCCGTAGGCAGTCCCGCGGTGGCAGGTCCTACATAAATATAATCAATATAGAACTCTGCGTTCTTGCCGGAGGCGGACTGCATATTCAGGAACTGGGGATGGAGGAGGTTGATCCAGTCCGATGCCAGATATTCTGCATCGGTCAGCTTGGTTTCCAGCTCGAACCAGCCTTGATCCACATGGTCATTCAGGTTGAAGTGAATGGGGATGTTGCACCAAGTACGGCTGGAACCTGCGGAGTTGACGATGGTGTTGGGACGATCCATGTTCATGCGGAAGGTAGCGGTGCCGTCTGCGTTGGTGGAAACGGCATTGTTGATCTTGATACGAACCTTCAGTACATCGTTCTGCCCGGGAACATAGTTCATGGAACTGATCTCATCCTGACGGCTACGGGCACTGTAGGAGGTGTCGGTGTTACCGCTCATAACTGCCAGTTTCAGGGCACCGTCCTGCACGCTGACCACAGGGGAGCCGTTGTAAGCTGCCCAATAGGCGGCATTGTCCAGATTCATGTGGTTGTAGGTGCGGCTGTCGTAACGGGCACGGTCGGCTTCCGTATCCGTGAAGTCTACGAAGATATAGCTGTCGGTTTCCGGAGCGGTTTCCATGGGTCCGATGTAGATATAGTCAATGGAGAAGACGGCTGTTGCACCGCTTGCGGACTTCAGATTCACGAACTGGGGATGTACCAGATTCATGTACTGGAACTTGTTGTACTCTGTGGAGTTCAGGGAGATGGTCATGGTCACATAACCCTTGCCCACCACATCGGCGACCTTGAAGCTCTTTTCAAAGCGGGTCCAGGTTTTGGTAGTATCTGCGGAGTCGTCCAGATCATTGGGGCAGTCTACATCCAGACGGAACTTGGCAGTGCCGTCACTTGCGGAGGAAACTGCATTGTCGATCTTGAAGCGGATCTGCACATAGTCCGTGGACTTGGGGATGTAGTTCAGGGGTCTGTATGCCCACTGATTCTTGGCACTGCCGGTAACACGGCTGTGGATGCCAAAGGAAGTAGCGGTATCGTTGCCGGGGGAGAAGCTGAGGACACCGCGGCTCACAGTGGGAGCGGCTGTATTGGCTTCCGGATCCCAGTTGCCCTTCTGGTCGAAGTTGATCCCGCCGTAAGCACTGCTGTGGTAGCGTTCCAGAGCGGTTTCATCCCCGATGAAGTCGAAGAGCAGATAGGTGTCGGTACCGTTCTTCTTGTAATTCTCTGCGGTGAGGTTTGCGGTAGTTGTAGTGGACAGGAGCTTCTTGGCGGCGGAGACGTTCTTGATGGTGATGGCCTTACTGCCCAGAGTTACATAAGCACCGCTGTACTTGTAGTCTGCATTGTCTACATCACAGACAGTCAGGACGGGGAAGTTAGGACCGCTGACGTGGGCGCTGTCTGTGGTGGCGTAGAGCTTGTGGTTGTATTTGTGACCGGAGAACATGAGGGTGATACCCATTTGATTCAGGATCTGGGTCCACTGCTTGTAGGTGTCCTTCATAGCGGCAGTGGTGATGGTGGTAATGGGAATGTGGCAGAAGGCTACGCGAGTGGGGTAGTCCTTCCACTTGCCCTCTTCCAGAACCTGTTGGAGCCACCGGGTCTGTTCCGCACGGAGATCTTCGTAGTTGTTGGTGCTGCCGTAGGCGGGATCGCTGTCTGCCTTATCCTCGCCGGAGTCCAGAACGATGGCGAAGAAATTGGACTGCTCAATGGTGAAAAAACTCTTTCCGGTGGAGCTTGTGGGAGCAATGGTGTCCAGGAGGTAAGAATAGTTGCCGCGGATCTCACGGTTGCCTCTGGTGAAGATCACGGGCTTGGTACCTGTGGTGATGGCACTGGCGGTATCCAAGAGGGTCTTTACATTGGCTTCCGTATTGCCCTGATAGGCGTAGTCACCACCGATGTACAGTGCATCATAGGAACCGTATGCCGCAACAGCCTTTGCCTCCGTAGCCAGTCCGCGGAAGTCCGACAGACACAGGATCACAGGTTCTTTCTTGTCAGCCATGGGGGTGAAGGGATAAGTACGGCTGACGGTACTGCCGTGGGTGGGACTGTAAGCGGCGCGGTTGCTCATGGACTGGAAGCAAACCTTATACTCTCTTGCGGCATCCAGCGCCACTCTGGGAACACGGACACTGTGGTACTTGCTTGACCAGTTCATAAGGCCGGTTTCGGAGTCCTTATATTTCTTTCCGCCCACTTCCACCCATGCCATGCCCGTGGCATCGGTGGTGAAGATGATCTGATAGCCGTCTTCCACCGCAAAAACAGTGGGGTGCAGGGTGTAGGGGGAAGAAATGGAAGGCACACTTGCACGGGTGGCGGGGGAGGTTACCAGCTCGCCCTCATAGGCCTGTGCAGAGGAGGACGTGATTTCATCAGCGGGAGGGTTGTAAGCGTTGGTGAATACGGGGATGGTAGCCGTAGCCTTAGTGGTCCCGGTGTTGGTAACGGTCTTGGTGGTGAACTTGCTCTCACTGACGGTGAGGAAGGTACCGCTGTAGGTTACATCGCCGTTTTCCTTGTCGGAAACGATGAGCTGGGTGTAGTTGGGGGTGGTCTTGTGGCGACTGCCTGTGGGGCCTTGGATGGCATACTTATGGGTATGTCCGCTGACTACCAGACTGACACCCATCTGATCCAAGAGCTCTGTCCAGTTCTTATAGACGGTCTCCAAGGTATCTGCGGCATAATAGCTGAAGGGAACATGGGTGAAGACCATGCGGACGGGATACTGCTCCCATTCACGGGATTCCACGATCTCACGGAGCCACTTGGTTTCTTCTGTACGGTAGGCTTCAAAGTCTACGGTACCGCCGTATTCGCTGTGGCTGTCTACCTTATCTTCACCTGCATCCAGAACGATGGCGAAGATCCCGGGAAGCTTGACGGTATAATAAGCACCGGTGGTCTCGCTGTAGCCGCCTACTTCCTTCAGGTATTTGCAGTGGGAACCGCGGATCTCGTGATTGCCTCGGGCATAAATGGTGGGCTTGGTGCCTTGGGTCACACCGCCGGTCATGTCCAGCAGGAGTTTCACATTTGCATCGGAAACCAGCGTGCTGACATAGTCACCGGCAAAGACATAGACATCAAAGGCATTGGTCTTGGAAACACTGAGAGCGTAATCTGCTGTACCATGCTGGTCGGAGGCACAGAAGAACACGGGATCTCTGTCCTCAGGCACGGGAGAGAAGGGGTAGGTACGGCTTGCGGTTGAGCCGGGGACGGGGTCGTAAGCAGGTCGCTCGCTGAGGGTGCGGAAGCAAATGGTGTAGCTCTTTGCACTGTCTAGCACAGACATGGGAACGGTGATTTTGTGATACTTGGTTTTCCAGTTCAGAAGACCGTTGTCGGCGTCTTCATATTTCACACCGCCGATCTCCACCCATGCAATGCCGTTGGCATTGGTGGCAAAGGCAATCTGGTAGGTATCTTCCACCATGAATACCGTGGGATGGGTGGTATAGGGGGAAGAAATGGATGGAACACTTGCTTGTACCTGCTCTTCTTCACGGGGCAGGGGGGCGGCCAGTACTCCTGCGGGGAGCAGTCCAAGGATCAGACTGCACAGCAGAAGCAGGCAAAGGAAGGAACGGGCAATGTGGCGCATAGTTAGGCCTCCTTTGGGAAAATGGTGGGAAATGGAAGTTATTTCCCAATTGACTTCATCATATCATAGTATTGTAAAAAATACAAGAAAGAGGAGGGGAAATATTCGTTCTTCCGTTATTTCTTTTTTGGAGGTAACAATTATGAAGCGTTTCCGTTCCGTTATGGCGATGGTCCTGTGTCTGTGCATGGTATTCGGTATGTTCTCCATGCTCAGCGTCACTGCATCCGCCGCTACCGTCAAGATCAGCAACAGTGACATCCTGGTAGGTGGCAAGAAGTTCGCCGACTACATCGAGAAGAATGGTAAGATGCCCGGTTCCGTTAACTGCAACGGCACCTCTGTCACCTGCCAGCAGTTCCTGTATCTGGCAACCAAGGCTACTGCCCAGATCTACAACGGCAAGGCACTGTCCACCAAGATCTACGCTAAGGATTTTGGCAAGTGCTCCAACCCCTCTGAGTCCATTTCTTCCGCATACAACATGCAGAAGTCCGAATACATCCAGCGTTGCAAGAACATCTACACCTGGATGGATGACAATGGCAAGGTTCCCAACTATGCTACCATCTCTAAGGGCACTCTCCGCTATGAGAACTGCCTGTACATCATCTCCAAGGTTCTCCGCTTCGTGAAGAACGAGGGTCAGCTTCCCAACTACGTCTACACCAGAAAGTGGTCTGCTGTTCTGGCTGACGGCAAGGCAGCAGCTTCCTCTTCTTCCTCATCTTCTTCCTCCTCATCTTCCTCTTCCAGCACTCTGGAAACCCAGAAGGCAGCTGCAAAGTCCAAGTACGGCAGCTATCTGAAGGCTACCAAGAACTGCCAGGTTACCAACTCCACCCTGATCTCCGTTGGTAAGGCCGGTGTTGGCTCCGCTACGCTGCTAAGAATCTGGTCAAATACCTGAACAGCAAGACCGCATACGACTACTACTATGACACCCAGAAGGGCGCACTGAAGACCTGGAATGCAAAGTACGGCAACTGCTGTGACCTTGCTCACCTGGTTGTCGCCTGCGCTCGTGCACAGGGCATCCCCGCTCGTTACGTCCATGCATACTGCAAGTTCCAGAGCGGCCTGCAGTGCGGTCACGTCTACGCCGAACTGTGGACCGGTGAGAAGTGGGAAATCGCCGACATCGTCAGCGACTCCAACTACCTGGGCTACAAGACCAGCACCAACCTGAGCATCTACAACCGCTACACCGAACTGCCCTTCTAATCTTCTGAATTAGATCCCTCAAGCCCTTGCCGATTTCTCGGCAAGGGCTTTTTTGTGGGTGCTTCGGGGTGAAAGAGGGAAGCGAGATTGGACAGCTGCCGGAACGGGAAATTGCGAATTGAAAATTTCCGCCGAGACCCTTGCACAGACTGTCCTATATCTCCGTAAGGGACGGGTATTCTGTCTCCTGATATTGCGATATTTAAAATTTCAGTTTATCGCTCTGTTTACCGATGCGGTAGGCACTAAAGCCTCCCTTGTGTAAAGGGAGGTGGCACGGCGTAGCCGTGACGGAGGGATTGTGCGGTAAGCACTATAACATAAAATAAAATCAATGCGAAAACGA
>JAZMZW010000069.1:0-7320 GCA_045586205.1 Faecousia sp.
ACTCATAAAAAATACCCCCGTATCTCAGATAGTATATGACAGTCGCATATACTATCCGTTACTATACGGGAGTATTGTGCCATACCGAAGTGGCTATTGCAAGTCGCTGTTAGTTTTTACGCTTACTAAACAGATAAAAGCATACCGCTCACCGACTGTCAAAAAAATCGGTGAGCGGTTTATTTTTGCGAATTTTCAATTCCGAAAAAGCAAGTTGAGTTTTCCCGGTGGGTCATTTTACATCTTTCAGGAGGCGGAGTTTGCCGATGAGGGGAAGCTCTTTTGCTTCGTTGCGGTAGACATGGATCAGACCCAGAATAGCCAGAGCGGCACACAGGACATAACAGATGTTGAAAATGACGGAAAACAGATTGGGCAATAGGAAGTGTACAATAGAGCCTTTCACAAGGCTAATGGCCAGACTGAGGAGGAATACCAGCAGACCTTGATTGGTGTGGAAACGAATGTAGGGAGACTTGGTATCCATGTTGGAAAGCAGGGGGATCAGCACCAGCCAAGACAGGTAGGAAAGGAAGCACATGGTCTTGGATCTGCTATCTGTGGGGATTTGGTACTCCTTGCTGTGGTCGGGGGTATTCAGAATGGAATTCAGAAAGGAATTCAGAGGCTCCGGACAAATGGGCGCACCGCAATTGGGGCAGAATTGGACATTTTCGGGAAGCTTGCTTCCGCATTGCTTACAATACATGAGGGACCATGCTCCTTTCTTCACTCAGAACAGGGAGATCTGTTCGATCTCGCTTTGTTCGCTATTGGCTACCAGTCGCCACTGGGTGGAGGTGCTACGGGTACCGGGGACGATCTCCAGCAGACCCTTATCCTTCAGTTGCAGGAAGACCTGCTTCATTTTGTTTGCATCGGTGATGCCTGTAAGCTCACGGGCTACGGAATTGTTGATGCTCAGATGTTTCCGTAAATAATCCAAGACCAGGCTCTGGGCATCTGCCAGTCGTTCGTGCTTCAGGGTCAGGATCACGCTGTCCTCTGTCTGACGGACGGAGGGACTCTGCAAGCCTGCATCACGCATGGCACGGAAGGCCTGTTGCAAGCCCTTGCCCAGATCCCGATTGGGGGCTTGGGGGAATTTTGCCATGAGGCTCACCAGACGGGGGTTGCGTACCCTCTGCTCACAGCCACGGGGGAGATTGGGTTCGGGGATCAGGAGCGTACCGGGACTTTCGATTTCCAAACGGTTAACAAAGATCCGTATTTGCAGATCCTTAGGGATGCTGTAGTCCCTGTGGAGGACGGCGTTGGTGATCAGCTCATGGAGTGCCGCTTCGGGATAGTCCACCTGCTCCATGCCATTCTCTCCGATGATCCCTGCCTCGGACAAGAGCCTGCGGACAGTTTGTACCGCCTGAGGGATCAGGGTATAAAGAGGCACTTCCAGCAGGTAGCTTTCCCCTTCGGCAAAGTCATCTCGAAGCTCTTTATATTCATCACTGCGGTATCTCAGAATGCGAATTCCGCAACGGTGGGGAAGCAGTGCCTGTGGATGATCGGAGAACAGCAGAACTGCGGCATTGCGTAACTGGGTATAGGAATTCATGAGGCAGTGACTGCGGAAAAAATCATAGGCTGTGGAGGAGGGCGCATAGTGGGACAGGAACTGCCCAAGGGTGCGGTCACAGGCAAGGTCCTCCAGCACATAGGGACTCAGCTCCTCCTCATAGGACAGCAGAGTCTTCCGACGGCTAAGCTCCCGTAGCTTTTCCGGATTTTCACAGGGCAGATCCTGACTGCCGGAGCGGAAATAGACCCGTCCATCTGCACCGCAGATCAAGGTGGGGCAAGCAGTCAGGGAAATATGCAGGAGAAGCTGATCCGAATTCTCTGCACCGTAGAGGGTCACGGCATACAGACGGGGCAGGGGAATCATGGCTTCCAAGGCAGACAGCACAGGCAAAAGCTCATCTTCCCCACCGAAGGGGGCAAAGACATTCCCCTGTGAGCCCTTGGGATCGATGCCCAGATACAGCTCACCACCGTTTCCGTTGGCAAAGGCCGATACGCAGGCAGTCCAACGCTGTAGGGGGGCAGTGGCAGGGAACAGGGACAAATGACTGTGACATTGCAGTTGCAGAAGCTCCTCCAAGGCCTGAGGGCTGAGGCTCTGCTTACGGGGAACGAAGATCATGCTTGCTCACTCCTTCATACTTCCGACTCCGTGAGGGGAGAGAGGAAAATTTTTTACCATTATATCATTTTTTGGAAGAAAATACAAGATGTAGGAAGAAAACTCCTTGTGTTTTATCAACAATGTGATATAATAAAAATATTCTCGGAAAGGTAGGTCAAATTATGAAAACAAAAAAACTTTTGATCCCTGTGGCAGTCCTTGCTCTGCTGGCAATTGCATTTGGGGCATGGTTCTTCTTGGGAGGTTTTGCAAAGGCTGTTCCCTCTGTGGAGCTTTTGGCAGACGACTATGAAGAGGGCGACGGTGCATTCCGTATTGGCGGAGGCACTCGGATCTTCGCCGTTGCAGAGGATGGGGAAAGCCATGTGGCAGAAATGGCATCCTTCCTCAGCCAACAGCTTGCGGCTGCACAGATCCCCTCGGAAAAGACCTTGGAAGTGGTCTACGGCTCTAAGAATCAAATCGGTCGCAATGATATCGTTCTGGAATATGCAAAGGAAGAGATGAAGCCCGAGTCCTACACTTTGGATGTGAGCAAATCTCAGCTCCGCATTACCGCAGGGGACAAGCGTGGTTTGATGTACGGTTCTTTCATGCTCATCAAGCTCCTGCAAGCCAATGACAGCAACAGCATTGCCGCCTGCACCCTGACGGAAGCTCCCGAAAGTGCAGAGCGTGTGGTCATGCTGGACTGTGGCAGAAAGTATTACACCAAGGATTGGATCTGCAATTTCATCCGCCAGTGCGCCTTCATGGGCTACAATGGCATTGAGCTTCGTTTCTCCGAGGATCAGGGTACTCGCTTTGACATTTGGGATCCGGAATATTACAAAAACAACGAAAACGGCAATGACTTCTCCTGGATCTGCGGTGGCTATGTAGGTAGCTGGGTCAAGAATACTTACCAGAGCTACGAGGATAAGAACAAGTATCTCCGTGCCAACGAGATCCATGAGATCATGGAGACTGCCGCCGCATATCAGATGTCTGTGATCCCTGCCTTCAACGGCCCCGGCCATTGCCAGTATCTGTGCCGTGCTTTCGCAAGCGGGGGACTTTCCGTTAAGTATAACTATAAGGGGAAAACCTACAGCTTTACCGGTGTCAGTGAGGATGGAGCTCTTGCAACTACCGCTACGGAGCTGAGAGCCCAGTATCCTAATACGAGCTTCAGCACCATCCTTGCAGGAAACCACATCACTCTGGATGTAACCAATCCCTATGCCCGTGCCTTTGTACTGGCTGTGGTAGAGGACTACGGTCGCTTCTTCCAACAGTACGGCTGTGAGGTCATTCACATCGGCGGTGACGAGGTACGCCTGCACACCAACGGCTATGGCTCTGTGGACTGGACGGATTATGTGCAGGAGGGCTACAGCAAGTATGACACCTGCGTGGATTACATCAACGAAGAAACCGCCATGCTGAAGGAAATGGGCTACCGTGTCCGTGCCTACAATGACTTCATGGACTATGTTTCCGACGATCCCGACTACGACCAGCATGTGTTCTATGATGAGGATATCGAGCTGAGCTACTGGATCTGCGACTACGATTTGGAGACCGTACAGCCCGTGACCCACTGGCTGGGACAGCGGAAGATCTACAACTGCCTGCAGAATTATACCTACTATTCTCTCAGTGAGAACGATCTGGGGCAGGACGGCAGAGATGAAAGCACCAAGCACTGGGATTTCTACTACAGTACCGAGGATCGGATCTATGAATACTGGAATCCCACGGTCTTCCAATGGCCCGAGGATGAAGGCAAGGGCACTGTCCTCTCTCCCGAGGATGTATCCGGCGGTTACTTCCTCATCTGGTGCGACAATGCCGCACAGAGCACTCAGGACGAGATCTGGCTGGGTGTGGACGACACCGGCAAGTACAATGTCATTGACCGTATGTGGTCCAATATTTCCAAAATGTGGACCTATGAGCTGAACGACCGTCTGCCCTACGAGGACTTTTGTAGCCTCCGTGAGAGCTTCGGCTCTTTCCCCGGCTACACAAAGCCTTCTGCAACGGTAGAGCTTCCCGAACTTCCGGTTCCCGTTGCCGCTTAAAAAAGTCCCGAAATATACAGAAAAAAGAGAGCCTTTCCTCTTGTATTTTCTCGAAAAGGGTGCTATAATTCCTCAATGGTTCTCATAGAAAAGAAAGGTCGTGAACTATGGATAAATTTGATACTAAGGTTCAGTATTTGAAGTATAGAGTTCTGCGTGAGGTTGCCCGCCATGCATGGGAGGGGACTTTGCAGGAGAATGTACTGTCCATACCCAAGGCCATTGTCCCCGGTAAGACCTCCACCATGCGTTGCTGTGTGTACAAGGAGCGTGCCATTCTGGCAGAGCGCGTACAGCTTGCCATGGGACAGGACATTACCACCGATCGGGTCATTGAGGTCATTGAGGTCGCCTGTGATGAATGCCCCGCAGCGGGCTTTGAGGTTACAGACAACTGTCGTGGCTGTCTTGCCCACCGCTGTGAGGAGGTGTGCAAGCGTGGGGCTATTACCTATGACCACAATCATGTGGCACACATTGACAAGTCCAAGTGCATTGAATGTGGCAGATGCGCAACCGTCTGTCCCTACGGTGCAATTATCAACCGCAAGCGTCCCTGCCAGAGAGCTTGTAAGGTCAAGGCCATTACCATCAACGACGATTACGCCGCATCCATCAATTATCAGAAGTGTACGGAATGCGGAGCCTGTGTGTATATGTGCCCCTTTGGAGCCATTACGGACAAGAGCTATATTCTCCATGTGGTGGAAATGCTCAAATCCGATGCTCCCGTCTATGCTCTGGTTGCCCCTGCCATAGCCAGCCAGTTTAACTATGCCAAGCCCGGTCAGGTCATCAGCGGTTTGAGAGCCCTCGGCTTCCACGCAGTGGTGGAGGTGGCTCTGGGTGCGGATATGGTAGCCATGGAGGAAGCCAGAGAGCTTGCGGAAAAGGGCTTCCTCACCAGCTCCTGCTGTCCTGCCTTTGTGCAGTACATCCGCTCCGCTTTCCCGGAGGTGCAGGAGCATATTTCCCACAATCTGTCCCCCATGGCCATGCTGGCAAAGCGGATCAAGGAGGACAGACCGGGAGCAAGGATCGTCTTCATCGGCCCCTGCACTGCGAAAAAGGCAGAGGTCAAGCAGGACAGCGTCCGTCCCTATGTAGACGGAGTCCTGACCTTTGAGGAGCTTCAGGCTATCTTTGACAGCCGTGATCTGGACATTACCTCTCTGGAGGAAAAGGAACTGGACAATGCTTCCTACTTCGGCAGGATCTTTGCCCGTTCCGGCGGTCTGACAGATGCGGTGGCACAAGCGCTGAAGGAGCAAGGCATTGACTTCGACCTGAATCCCGTAGTATGTGACGGCATTGAGGAATGCCGTACTGCACTGTTCAAGAAGAGCAAAAATCTTCTCAAGGAAAACTTTATCGAGGGTATGGCCTGCCGTGGGGGCTGTATCAACGGCGCAGGCTGTCTGACCCACGGAGACAGAAACTCGGCACAGGTAGATGCCCACGGCAAGAAGGCTACAGGAAAGACCATCACCGATGCCCTGAACAGTTTGACGGATCAGTGATCCCTAGGAGGTTAAATTTATGGAATTATTTGGCGGTGTGATCCCCATTACCGGGGTATCCTTCTTCCTGCTGTGTTTGTTTGCTGTGTTGTTTGTAGGCTTCGCTCTGGGACGGATCACCATTAAGGGTGTGTCTCTGGGTGATGCGGGTGTCTTCCTCATTGCTCTGCTCTTCGGCGCCCTGTTCTGTGCCGGCGGAGCTGAGGGCAAAGAGCTGTTCCCTATGGAATGGCTGGATGTGGTAGAGAGCTTCGGCTTGGTGCTGTTCGTCACCGGCGTGGGCTTCATTGCAGGCCCGAAGTTCTTTGCCAATATGAAGAAGAACTTCAAGAGCTATGTGCTTCTCGGCTTGGTCATTATCCTCTCCGGCGGTCTGGCAGCTGCAGGCTGTATCCTGCTGGGTGAGCATGTCTTCGGCTATGGCGCACAGACCATTCAGGATCGGGACGGCTTTGTGGCTATGATCGTCGGTCTCCTGTCCGGCGCTCTGACTTCTACTCCTGCGTTCAGTTCTGCCAAGGCCTCCGTTGCCGCAGAATATCAGTCTCTGGTTTCCGTAGGCTACGGCATTGCCTATATTTTCGGTGTCATCGGCGTGGTGCTTTTCGTTCAGCTTATGCCCCGTCTGACCAAGGCCAATATGGACGAGGAACGGGCAAAGATCACCCTGGGACAGAAGCAGGTAGAGGCTAAAAAGGAGCGTAAGCTTCTGGAACTGGACTCTATGGGCATCGGTGTCTTCGCACTGGCGGCAATCCTTGGCACAGTGGTGGGCAAGATCAAGATCCCCATGAGCGCACAGGGGCTGTCAGGAACTTGCTTCTCCCTGACTACCACGGGCGGTTGCCTGCTGGTATCCCTGATTCTGGGTCACTTCGGCCGTGTGGGCAAGCTCAGCCTCATGCCCAAGGACAGCACTTTGAAGCTCTTCCGTGAGCTGGGTCTGGTGCTGTTCCTTGCTGGTGCAGGCATTCCCGGCGGTGCAGAGTTCGTGGCAAACTTCAACCCCATGTACTTTGTCTATGGTATGATCATGACCTTGATCCCCATGCTTCTGGGTTACTTCTTCGCCAAGCATGTGCTGAAGATGCCCCTGCTGAACAATCTGGGCTCTATTACCGGTGGCATGACCTCCACCCCCGCACTGGGTACTCTCATCGGCACTGCCGGCACAGAGGATGTAGCCGCCGCCTACGCCGCTACCTATCCCATTGCCCTCATCGCCGTAGTTCTGGTTGCCCAGCTTCTGGTTATCATCTTCTGAGATAGTATCTACATAAGAACCGGGTCTTCCCACAGGAGGATCCGGTTTTTTCTATGGTAGGGACAGAGTACCCGACGGAGCAAATGAAAGATGAAGGATGGCTCATTGGCGCAGTATCTTCAGTGATGGATTTGAAATTACAGATCCGCAAACCACAGCTGATTTCGGTTTATCGTGCTTTCAGCACGATAATGAATTGCCCTGCCGGGCATGAATTGGCTATGCCATGATTTGCCTTACGGCACATTGTTTTTTGGCAATTCAAATCATGGAGCGTAGCGAGAAATCATGATGCCCCGCATCAAT
>JAZMZW010000070.1:0-5403 GCA_045586205.1 Faecousia sp.
GGAGGGGAGATGGGAGTCAATAGTAGCAGTTCTGAAATCCCATGGGTTCTTGCGGGCAGTCCTTTGATTAGTATTTAAGGCCTGGACACTTCCTAGGCTTCCGTCTCTGATTTTTTCATTCTACCCGCTGACATGATGCCATTGCATGAAAGGTGGCTAGTATATGGTTACATGAAACAGTCTCCCTAGCCTGCTTCCTGCTTGTAGAAGGTAGAAGTCCAGAGCTCCTATTTTGTACTATTGCTGGTCCTTTCAGTCCGAGCTGAACTTAAATATGTTATCTTAAAACCTTGGTGTGTCTCCTGATACTCTTACTGGTGTTCAAGGCAAAGCACCCCACTCCAAAGCGACAGTCACACATGTCTTCATAATAAGGCTTACTCTGTCTTGGTTTTCTGCTGAGATAGCTGAGGGATAACACCCTGAACCTTGGTAGAAGTCTTATTGTGTGACTGAAAGGATCTCTGAGTGACACCCCTAAACTCTTTGGAGGGTATTGGCCTGACTAAATAATGCCATGAGGCATCCCCTTCCAGCTTTCTGAGGCTTAACAAAGAATTTTACAGTCACACTCGTCTTTAGAACACCTTTGTTTATAAAAAATAATATGAAGCAGAACTGGCCTATCGGTGGTGTAAAATGTTGTATTTAGACCACCTAATCTCAATGCCCTGGATATGATCTTGCTTGAGAGTCATTAATTTTAACAACTTCTGTCATCTTAAAAGACTGGAAAATTCCCAAATCAGCAAGTTTTGTCCCCTGTTTTAATAATCTTTATATTAAACATTAAAGAAAAAAAAAATCCCTTCATGTTTTACTACAGGCAGCAAGAAAAAACCAGGAAGCACTTTTGGCTGTTTGGATGGAAATCCTCTTAGATAACTCAATTAATTAAGTACAGTTTGTCCTCCCAGCTCATTAGGTACATTTTCTACTTTTCATAAACTGCAGATGTAGTGGACTTTCGTCTTCACACTCCCCAGGCTCTCTCCTCCTGCCTCTCCTTTCTGCCAAGCATCCTAGGTGCACGACTGTGATTCTACTTAGAACGTGTTTTCTTAGTGAGCAAACGGGGAGCGATTCCCTGGCTTCAGTGCTTCTGCTGGCCAGAGACTCTGTACCGTTCCCTAAGAACTTCATGGTTTCGCTGTCCAACTTCTATCACCTGGCTAGGTCAGTTGCAGTAGTTCATACTCACAAGTGAACTAGCAGGGATTACTACACGCACATGTGCAGAAACATACATGTGTACACAGTAACATCGCTGAGGGGAAACCTGTCCATATGCAGAAGTAAAGCTTTCCTTTCCAGGAACTTGAATTTTGGTAAGCACTCAAATTTCTGGACGCACACGTGCACAAACATGCACGTGTACTCAGTAACATCCCTGAGAGGAAACTTGTCCATATGCAGAAGTACAAGCTTTCTTTTCCAGGGACATTAGTTTTGGTAAGCACTCAAATTTCTATGTGCACATGTGCACAAATATATGCATGCACACAGTAAGATCGCTGAGAGGAAACTTGTCCATATTCCGAAGTACAAGTTTTCTTTTCCAGGAACATGAATGTTGGTAAGCATCCACATTTCTGTCCTTGTTTTTTCACTTGCTCATCGATTATGTCATGTTACACTTCTAACTCTGTGCCTTATCCTCAAAGGTTCCAAAACCTTGGCATTTGCTATTGATAGGGACTGGCCTGCAGAGCAGCAGGCAGCATTGGAAGTTCTTGCCATGAACAGCTGTATAACATGTGCCTGCCTTCTGCATTCTCCCATCACCTTGGACAGCTTCACAGTACCAGTCACGTTGGCCTGATCCATTGACTGTGCATTCCTTCAGGGGACCAGAAAACAAGGACCTCTGAGCTCAGCTGACTTGAAGAACTGCTTTCTCGGTGTGCACCTGTCTAGGTCATTCCGTGTCAATGTTGTGCCCCTCTTGGTAGCCTACCACCCGTTACAGCCCCCAGCATTCTGAATGAGGCCCCCTGTTCTTCCTATCTGTGGAGCGTTCTGTGTGCACCATCTACCTGTGCCCCGATGTGCTCTCTCCATGTGGCAGGAAAAGGCCAGAAACGCCTGAGCCTCCAAAAGCCCCCGGAGACTGTGACAGGCCTGGTTCTGATCCAAGGTTGTGAAGAAGGTACACATGGATGCAGGGTCTCTTCCGATACCAAGAATGGAACCGGAGGCCATCAAAGTAAGGTGGCATCCCTACACGTCTTCCTTTCTGTTTAACACTACCCATGCACATGGGAGTCCCCCAACAGATGATGCCCTGGGGAACCTGCAGGTTCTGGGCCCAGAGCTAATGCCTCCGTTGGACAGAAAGCAGCGTTACTATCTCAAATGGACCAAGAGGGCTTGAACCACCCATGCCTCAGTGATTTGCTAAATGCCAAGGCTCTCTTTCAGTTGCTCTCATTAGGCCCAGGTAGGACTCCCTACAGTCACGCATCCCTGCTTCCCTACACAGCACCCGTGCCAAGGAAGCCAGTGCGCGGTTGGGCCCAGGGATATCCAAGACGGTCACCTGGAAGGCAGCATCCCTGTGTCACCTGGGTGCAGATCCCCTACAACGCAATCAGAGATTCTGCTCCAGCAAGACTACCAGAATCCTCCTTCTGGTACAGACGTGCACCTTTGACACTCAGGCCCCCAAGCCAGGGGCAAGACCCCAAAGAAAAGGAGGAATTCATATCAGAACTTTCAGCACAGACCATGGGGTATCTTTGGCAGGACCGCTACTGCCTAGAGTCTGGACCCTGAAGACCAGCAGGCCCTGAACTGCCCCAGGGGCTTCTCTGTCTCCACTCCCCTGAGGTCCCTTAGGACATGCAGTTTACCCACCGCCCTTGTCTTTTCTCTGTTCCCTCCCTCACAGGCATATCCCGGATAGGGTCACACAGGGAAACCCACTTGCACATTTCTCGGCTTTGGGCACTGCCAGCGAGGCAGGCTGGAAGTGCCTGGAGGCATGCCTTGCTTACAGACCATGTCTCTCCTAGGATGCCTGTGGTTGGCAGATACAGCATACTTTAGCGCATCTCATGTTTTGTGTCATATCGTGCCAGTGTGTGCCACCCTCAGGGAGGGCGTGTGCTGGCTGCTGGGCTGATCTGGGCAGCACTGACCCAGGACCTTCCCAGTTCTCCTTTTCACATGTGTGTGGAACAATCTCCAGTGCAGCAGGCAATCTATGACTCTTTCTCCTTCAGCTCTCTGCCCATCTCGGCAGGACCTTAGCCTCACCATCCCAGATCTTGCCATAGCCACGTCCCTCATTTCCAGAGGCCAGCCCATGGCCCCACACACGGAGGGCTCCACAGGCAGTGGTTTCAAAGCCCCACCCCACGTGATTTGCTCTGTGTGAATCCTTAGACCATGAAACCCTCTTCCTGATCCAAGCACACACAACAACACGGTAGAACTGATGAGCGTGTTTTGTATCTGGTCTAATTGCAGATATCTGGAGCCACAGTCTGGAGTTATCACTGGCCATCCTTTCCTTGTTCCCATCCTGGGCAGGGTCAATGCAGAGATGAGGCGACAGACCACCTTCAGCCTGGTCGCCTCATGACTCCTCTTCTGGTTGCTCAGCACCTCCTCTCCTGCCACCTTCATCTCTGCGTCTGCCCTGGGCCGGGCACACACACACACACACACATACACACATACACACACACACAATCACAGCCAGCATAAATAAGCACACGTGTGTATACACACACATGCTCAGCACGGGGACACAAATGCAAACAACGAGCATAGGTGTTTCAGGAGGTGAAGACGACCGAGGCCAGCAATGTCGGGGATGGCGACAGTAGGCACCATGTCCTGCCCTTGGGGCTCCCTGTTCACCTTCTCCACGAACTCTTCCGTATGTTCCCAAGGCAGCCTGAAGCCGCTTCCAGCGCAGCATGTTTGGTGGTTGTGAGACACTGAGTGGTGAATGTGGAAATTCACAGAAGATCCCAAAGTCAGCACACAGGTGCACTGGGACCCCGGAGAGGACAGCTTTTCAATGATAGGCCTTCCCTGGGTAAGGGGCGGGAGTGAAGTGCCCAGGCAATCTCAAACTCAGTGAGCAGCAGGAGGCCAGGGGATGAAAGGACCCACAAAGGATGATTCTGACAAAGATACTTAATACACACTCCCTCTAGAAGTATCACCTGGACTCTGGTGCTGCCACCTCAGCTGATTTGATGGAGACTTGCTTCACTCACGGACACACCAAGTCCCCAAATAAACAGTCTCAGGAGGTCACCTGCTACAAGCACGACCCAAACTCAGGCTCCACAGCCAGTTTGCATGAGTCTGAGCATCCCCATTTGGGAAAGGACAGTGTCCCTGTAGTATCACATGAGTGTCCCTTCAGGGCCCACCTTCAGACCCCATCTCCACACATTTCTGTCAGTTACTCTCATGGAAGAACCTTCCTGCCCAGGGTACTACTTCAGGCGATCATCCCACACATCTTGGCCGACAATCCGCTGGCAATACGAGCAAGGTGAGCCAGCAGCCAAGAATCCCAAAGTGAATTGCTAACTGTGTTCAGGCCCAAAGCAACCACACCTCAGCAATCCTGTTCGACTCTGAGCAGTTGTGACCTGACAAACAGCCGAGAAAGTTAAGGCTCCTGGTGTCCACGCTGAGGCTGGATGCTCCCCGTTCAAAGTCCCAGAACCAGTGGACAGGAGTGGAACAACGTGCCCTATGCCCTACAGAGAGACGGGAGATGGGTGTGGATCCCACAGGTCGACACTCCACAACCTTGCACACCCACACTCATCACCCCAGGAACCACGTTTCACAAGTGATGTCAAGGTAATTCTACTTAGTGGTCACTGTGTTCAAGAAGTAGGGGGGTCCTGAAAGGAAAATATCAACTTGCAGTGGGACGATGGATGGCTCCGCAACAGCACCTGTCAGGATAGGGAGCAGGGAAAAGGTTCCTGCGCCGCCTCCTCTTCCTGAGCAGCAGACTTCAAAGAGCAGCAGAAAGGATACAGCTACGGCCCAGAAGCAAGGGATGCCCCAGGTGATGGCGATCCTCCAAGCCAAGTCAGGCTTCCTCCTCTGATGGTTCTTGCACATGAACTGGAAGTAGGCCCTGCAGTTCTTCTTATGCTCAGAGCTCAGTTCCACCAGCAGGGCAGCCAGTGCCTGCAGCGCATCTTGCCCTGGAAGCTCAGTAGTGCTCCCGGGCCTTTTCTGGCCCTGCTCCTCCACCATCTTCTCAGCTCCTGGGAGAACCCCTACTGCTGCTCCTCATCTGCCACAACCTCCACCTCCTCCATGACGTCTTCCGCAAGCAGCTGGAACCACCACCCAATCCCCACCACGTCTCCGTCCACCAGGGGCTCACCGTCATCCACCGCCTCCACCCTGCATAGC
>JAZMZW010000071.1:0-3798 GCA_045586205.1 Faecousia sp.
GATGCATAAACCATCGTATCTCACCGTAGGGGCGACCTGTGGTCGCCTGCCTGTTTTGAAGAGAGAACAGTGATTTTAAACGGTAGAATGTTCAAATTTTCAGTTCCTACACCGGGAGACCACAGGTCTCCCCTACGAACAGATGGGGTAAGCAAAAAGCAGAGCGATAAACGAGAATTGAAATTTTTTTGCCCATCAAGCTAGGTGGTGCATTCACAAGGGAAGCGACACCGCTTCCGTAGTAACATCACTTCGCACAGCGAACAGCTCTCTAGGGGGCTGTGCTTTCCGCCACCTGCCGTCTTGCTTCGGCCGTTCCCGGTGCTTCTCCGTGGATCTTGACCTGCAAGCCGTGAGAGAATGCCTGAGCCTGTTTGTGGGCCTGTGCATTCCTCGAAATAGCTTCCATAACGAAGCTTTTTCGCTCAAAATCCATCATTTCCAAGCAAAGCAGGGCTTGCTCCCCTCGATTTGGCTCAAAGAAGCCCTGTGCATAGAACTGCAAGGCCAGCTCATTCTGGCTCATTTTGGCATAGGGGGAGGCCTTCTGGGCAGTGACTTCGATATCAAAGACCGGCAAAGCCTGTCCGATCTCCACTCCGAAGACCTCCTCCCTGACACGTGGCTTCAGACCCGCATTGCTGTAGTCCGTGAATTCCACCTTGCCCCCTTCTCCCACAATGCGGAAGTATCTGGGCGCATCGTAAAACTGTCGGATCAGCTCAATGATCAGCAGAACCACCTGACGGAAGGCGCGGTAGGAAGCCTTGTTGGCATCTCTGGACAGCTTGCTTCCCGCCTCCTGCAGTGCCGCAATGGCAGAGGCCGCCGTAACACCGCTGGTTTTGCCACCGGTGGAAATGTCCCGATTGCCTGTGGTTTCCTTCAGCTCGTCCACCTTGTTGTTGAGAATGTGAACGTAAATGGAGGGCAAGCTGTTAGCCTGTACCGGCAGGATGCTGTCCTTTCCCATCTGCCCGTCCACATGGATCAAAGGTCTGGTAAGATCCAGATATTCCTCCTCATTCACCGCCCCGTCCCCACGAATGAAATGACGGGGAGTGGCATTTGCCAGCAGATTTTTCAAAATGGCCTGATTACAACGGTCGATGTACTCCTGTGCAGACTTGGCAACATCAATGAAGCCGAAACCACAGGGACTGCCCTTCACACGGAACAGAGGATCAAAGACAAAGGGATAGCGCCCGTGATCGTACCAGCCCCGTTCTGCATAGGCAGGATCGTTTTCCGAGGCATACAACAGCTCCTCCCCCACGAATTTGCAGTAATGGAGCTTCCCCCTGCGGTGGTAGTACCAATCCACCACCGGAACCATTTGGCTTGTATCCACGGTGTCATCGTAGAGATATCTGGACACCTCTCCTGTATCCATGGGAAGCTTCCCCTCTGCAAAGGGATAGCGCACCGTCAGGCTGTCCCGATGTTGCAATTCCACATGGAACAGATGGGGAGACTGGTCAATATGCCCCACGCCCGGTTGCCAGAACAAATGAATGGGATCGATCTGACGGACACGGATATCGCCCCTGCCCTCTGCCATATCCGGCTCCCAGAAGACCCCGTAAACCGCCGTACCACTGCGAAGCTTGTCATCCCAAGCCTCGGAATATACCTGCTCAAAGTCCGACTGCTCCAGAATCACCGGCACAATGGAGCTGAGAAGCTTGGCCTCCCTCCGATCCCCCTCCTCCCGTGGGAGCATAATGGGGGCAGGGAGATTGTCCATAGCATCGGCATGCTTGTTAGCGATGCAGTTAAAGAGCCATGCACTGACAGGCTCAACCTGCTCCCGTCCTTCCGAGCCACGGAGATAATCCCAGTGGCGGAGCTTGTACCACTGCTCGTTGGCAATGAGCCGTTGCTCCAAATTTGCCTTCCCCTGCTTGTATCCCCGCAGGATCTCAAGGGCTTGGCGTAAATGTGCTTTTTCGATCATACACTTCCTCCTTTTGATGGAATGATTTCAATTTTTCCCCCTATGGGCATAGGCTCCATGGCCTTGGGAGGAATGTCCAGAAACAGCTCCTCCGCCCGTAAATTCTTCTCTACTGCCGTAGCCGTGGGGCTGATGGGACGGGACATGAGGAAATATCGCACCTCATCCGCCACATGATCCTCCCCCTTGCTGTCCAGATCCTCGGGGATCTGCCTGTCATATTGGAGCAGGGGCAGAGTGCGGATCATGGCCTTACAGTTGGAAAAGACATACAGGAGTGGCAAACCGTTTTCATCAAATTGCAGGCGGTAATGTACCTGCATCCAACCGGGGATGCGCTTGTTGTCCCCCTTGGAAAAATACACCTGATGCTTTGCCGCCACATCCGCAATGCTTTCCCCCGTTTCTCCGTCCCAAATTGCCGGATCTGCCACACCTACAATATGCTTCCCTGCCAGCCATGGGTGACTCTGCTCGATCTCGTGGATCTTGGCAAAGACACGTGCAGGCGGCCACTTGACCCCCTCGTTAGGAACAGCGGTACAGCCGTACAGCTCCAGGATCCGATAGACCACACCTTGGGGATCCACCGCCCACCAACCGCAGGAAAAGGGTCTGTGATAGCCCCAGTCGAAGCTGCGGTAGATCCTCCAGGAAGGATCAATGGGAAAGGGCTCGATCACATGAGTCCAAAGCCGATCCTTGTAATGCTCCGGACGGTCGGCAAATTCCTCAAAGAACTGTCCCTCGAAGACATTCCAGTCCCCCTCCAGCCAAGCCTTCCGAAGCTTGGGAGGCAGTGCCTTCAGCTGTTTCATATAGTCCGGTTGCGCCCGTAAAAGCACCTGATTGTCCGTCACCAGACTACGGATAAAGCTGTACTCCGAAGGATCTTCTCCTTCTTCAAACCTGCGGTCAATGAAGATCCGCTTAATATAGCCATGCCCCTGTCCCCCGGGATTGCAGGTATAATAGATCCGCTTGGGGAACTCGTTGACACCACGCAAACAGGCAATGATGGTCTTCATCTGGAACTCCGAAAGCTGAGTGGCCTCGTCCAGAAAAATTACATCGTATTCCACACCCTGCAGGCGATCCAGATCCCGATCCTTTCCACAGTAGGTGAAGGAAATCGTTGATCCGTTTTGGAAGGTCAGGGACTTCTGCTTGTCGCTGTACACCGCCAATTCATTCAGCTCTCTGCGAAGGATCAGAATGTGGTTGTTCATAAGCTCCGGGAAGGAACGGCGCACAATAAGAATGCGAATGCCCCCATACCGCAGAGCCAGAAGCACCGCCTTCGTCCGCACCGCCCAGCTCTTCCCCCCACCACGGGCCCCACCGAAACCCACATGCTTGGTCTCCGCCCGCATAAACTCCTCCTGCTTCCCCTGCGGCCGGGAAAGCACAAACTTCTTCACTCCTAAAACACCCCCCGATATAGTAGACAGTCCGAAAAATAAACAGTTGCCGAATGGACAATGGACAACGAATCCAAGTTGAAAGTTGACAGTGGACAGTGGAAAGTTGCCGAAATTGAAAATTGTCTAGCTTATCAATTTCGCACAGTCAAACAACCACCTTCGTAGCAACCATCACCGATGGTTGCTGCAGGCACTACAGGGACGGAAAACAGCATATAAACGCACACACTAACCGTAGGGCAGGCGAGTACAGCTCACATAGTTTGTTGTATATCTGCACTTCCATCTTCGTCGACCAATGATGGTTGCTACGAATTCTTACGGTTGTTTGTGCAAATTTCAAACAGGCCGATAAGCTAATTTTCAGTTTATCTAACTGGCGCGGGAAGTCGGAGGCCAAGCGGTCTTAGGAAGACA
>JAZMZW010000072.1:0-17806 GCA_045586205.1 Faecousia sp.
GAAATAAACGATTTTATGGAAAAATTCCAAATGATAAAATTTAATACTTACTTAATTGGAGATCCAATGTCAGTTAACGGAAATGCGGTAAAAATAACTTATCAAGATGGAGATTATGAAATGATTTGTTGTTATTGGGCTGAATATGTAACAAATGACGAGGTTCATTTTGTTCGAAAAGGATGTGACGAAAACGAATTTAATGAACTCCTCAATAGCTTTATAGATTAGGTGTTACTTCAGAATTAGCACAGACTTACTATTACAGGACAGGGGATGGTTTGCATCTTGTTGAACTTTTTGGCTATCGTTTTATACTGCTTTCCTTAAATTATTGGAATAAAACAAACTTTTGCCATCGGGACAGAGAACATCCCCTGTCCTAAAGTCCTCCGTCGTTTTGTTTGGCACGACCGTATTCACGCAAGAGCAATGTATCGAATGGCGGTAAAAGTGTTTGGAGCAGCGAATATTGAAAACCCGTTTTGTTTTTGAAGTGAGGTAAGAAAGTGAACAAAGATATGTGCGTAGCCTGCGATGACGGTATCTTGAATATCCGTGTGGGCGCAATTATTATGAAAGACGGAAAGATTCTGATGGTAGGTAATGAAAGAGCCAACTATCTCTATTCTGTCGGTGGAAGAATTAAATTTGGTGAAACAGCAGAAGAAGCCATTGTCCGTGAAGTGTTTGAGGAAACAGGCGTTAAGATGGAAATTGACCGTCTTGGCTTCGTACACGAAAACTATTTTTACGGCGATGCTCCTTCCAATCTCGGCAAGCTGATTTATGAGATTTCGTTTTTCTTTTATATGAAAGTGCCGAGTGACTTTGCTCCGATCAGCGAGAGCTTCACGGAAGATAACAGTAAGGAGCATTTGAAATGGGTTTCGCTCGACGAGAACATTAAGATGTATCCCGAATTTTTCAGAACAGAACTGAAAAATCCAACGGATACCGTAAAGCATTTTATTAAGGACGAAAGATAAATGAACATACAACAGTTTTGGTCTGACGTTCTCGCGCAGAGAGCAGACGAAATAAGAAAATATTTCCACGCCGATGCCTATGTGAATTGGCATTGCTCAAACGAGCATTTCACGGTTGAGGAATTTATAAGAGCCAACTGCGAGTATCCCGGCGATTGGGATGGCGAGGTTGAAAAGATCGTCACGACAGACGATTTGATTATTACCGCAACACGGGTATATCCGAAGGATCGCTCCGCTTCTTTCCACGTTACGTCCTTCATCAAACTCAAAGACGATAAGATCGTTGCTATGGATGAATATTGGGCAGACGATGGCGAAGCACCCAAGTGGCGACAGGATATGAAAATTGGGAGAAAGATAAGATGAACGCAATGAAAACCGAAAGACTAACCATCCGTCACATTGTTGCGGATGATTGGAAAAGCATAAAAGAAATATGGGTGGATTTTAACACTTCCGCCCTTTCACAGTACGATAAACCCCATATCACCGATGATGCGGACGTTCAGCCGAGAATTGCAAAATGGGCTGCGGCGAACAGCGGCACCGAGCATATGTTTTTTGCCGTTTGCCTTGCCGATACCGTGATTGGCTACATAGCCTTTAACATTCGAGAAAACGGACACGAGATCGGCTACTGTTTCCACTCAGCATATCACGGCAAGGGCTACGCAAAGGAAAGCCACTTGGCACTCATTGATTATATGCGTGAACTTGGTATCAAAAGGCTGACCGCAGGCACGGCAATCAATAACACCCCGTCCGTTGCGCTTCTCAAATCCTTGGGCTTCGAGCTGATCGAAACGGAAAAGGTATCCTTCTATAAGGACGCCGATGGCAACGATATTGTGTTTGACGGCGGTGTTTTTGAATTGAATTTGGAGAAAACAGAATGAACATTACATACAGACAAATGCAAAAAGAGGATATTGCAAAGGTTACACCTCTTTTCATCGAATATTGGAACGGAACGGGTGACGAATGGACTCCCGAACTTGTATACAGCAGAGTTTGGCAGGTGCTTGGCTCTCCCGACTCTTTTTGTATGATTGCCGAGGGCGGCGAAAATGTCATTGGGTTCGCAATGGGTAGATTTGAAACTTTTTACGATCTTACAGCTTACAATCTTGTGGAGATCATTGTGGCATCCGAATACCAAAAAGGCGGTATCGGCACAAAAATGATGGCAGAGCTTGAAGGTCGAGTAAAAGAAATGGGCGCGGCTATGGTTCAGCTTGTTTCTGTCAATGATGAAATGCACGAGCAGTTCTACGGTAAGCTCGGATACGGTGATGCTACTAATTTGAAGTTGAAATCGAAGTTTTTATAAGGTGCGATGAGGAATGGATAAAATGATCAAATGGATATTCTTTGATGTTGGCTCAACGCTCGTTGATGAAACCGAAGCATACGATCACAGAGTACGAGAAATGATTGCCGGCACGAGCGTCACTTTCAAGGAATTTGATGATGTCCGTATTGCTCTCGCAAGGCAAGGACTTGACGGCAATTCTGCCGCTATCAAACACTTTGGTTTGACTAAAGCCCCGTGGCACTCGGAAGATGAAGTTCCGTATTCAGATGCACAAAGCACATTGGCGGCTCTCGTTGACAAGGGATATAAACTCGGCATAATTGCAAACCAAAAACTCGGAACAGAAGAACGCTTGGGGTCTTGGGGCTTGCGCCAATACTTCGAGGTAATTGCTGCATCCGCAGAGATTGGATACGCCAAGCCCGACAAGGAAATCTTTGAAAAGGCTTTGGAGTTAGCAAAATGCACTGCAGCAGAAAGTGTTATGGTCGGTGATCGGCTCGATAACGATATTATCCCTGTCAAAGCGATTGGAATGAAAACCGTTTGGGTTAAAAACGGTCTTGCACAGTATCAAGGTGCGGAGCTTGGTGAGGGCGTTGCGGATTATCAAATCGGTTCATTATCCGAATTGCTACGCATTTTATAAAGCAGACAGAAGTTGAGGAATATTTAATGAAAATACAATATAAAAACCTAACGATCCGCCAAGCCGAAGTTACCGATGCGAGTCAACTTACTGCTTGGTGGAATAATGGTGCTGTGATGGCGCACGCAGGCTTTCCCAACGGTTTGGGAACGACCGAAGAAGAAGTTATCGAAGGACTTGGCAACGGTCTAATGGTCATTGAGGAAAGCGACCGTCTGATCGGTGAGTGCAATTACCGTAACGTATCGGACGGTGTTGCAGAAATCGGTATTAAGATCTGTGAAACCGATTGTCAGAACCGAGGTGTTGGACGAAAGGTTTTAAGTATGCTGATCGGTTGGCTGTTCAGAAACGACTATTCCAAAATCGTCCTCGATACCAACTTAACGAACACAAGAGCGCAGCACGTTTACGAATCGCTTGGTTTTCGCAAGGTGAGAACCAACATTGATTCTTGGAAAGATCAGCTCGGTCAGCTTCAATCATCGGTTGACTATGAGTTGGATGAAAAGGATTTTGTCAGCTACATAAACGACGTACTACAGATCGAAGAAGCTCTCCGCCTCCGTCGTTTTGACGGCAATTATGATTTTGCGTTTGAGTGGTATCAAGACCCCGAAACAGTCCGCCTTGTTGATGGTAAAGCTGAACCGTATTCCTATGAAACCTTGACGAATATGTATAACTATCTTAATAACAAAGGCGAGCTGTATTTCATCGAAGTCAATGAGAACGGCGAATGGAAGCCTATCGGCGACGTTACATTTTGGCAAGAAGATATGCCTATCGTGATCGGTGAGCGTGAATATCGTGGCAAAGGCATTGGCAAAAAGATTGTATCTGCCCTCGTCGAGCGTGCCAAAGCGATGGGTTATGATAAGCTGTATGTTGGTGAAATCTATGATTTCAACATCGGCTCACAAAAGTGCTTTGAGAGCGTGGGCTTTCGGAGCTACGAAAAGACCGAGAAAGGCTCTCGGTACGTTTTGGAATTGAAAAAGTGAGGCAAATACAGGACAGGGATGTTCTCTGTGTTGCGAGAAATAGTTCTGTTTTCCGTGGAAATGACGAGAAATTCTGTGTGCTGAGATAGCAAAAAGTATAGATTTCACTCAGCACACAGAACCGTCCCCTGCCCTGCACCCTGTCCTGCCAATACGCCAAAGGGAGCAACAGGCAGTGCGATCATGTTTAGCTTGATCCAAACAGCCATTGAGAACAACCTGGATCCATACCAATACTTGACTTGGCTTCTGAAAACAGCGAATAACGCAGATTTAGAGGACAAACAAACCGTGCAGTCCCTACTGCCCTGGAACGCACCGTCTGAGTGCAAAACAAAATGAACCCAACAGCACCGACCCCGAGAATAATCTCGGAGCCGGTGCTGTCAATGTCTGGAGGGGCGGCGAACATCCAACCTCAACGCCGGTAGATTTGACGCTTACTGGAATTCCTCTTAGAGGCTCAGCTCTTGAAGTAATTCCCGGCGCTGTCGGAGTAGGCGAAAAGGGCTTTGCACAGTTCCAGCAGGTCACCCTTCTTGTGATTGCCGTAGGTGTCGGCACTGTATTGGAGGGTGGGGGAGACGGGGGTGTCTCCGTGGAAGATCTGTACGGAGACTACCTCTCGCAACTCGGAGGCCAAGAGGGCATCCAGAGTGAAGGCATAGAGGAGACCGTTGCCGCTGTAATCGTAGGGATCTGTGAGGGTCAGACGCATTTCTTCCCCGAAGAGATCCTTGTAGCTGACCTTCAGGGTCAGATCCGACAGATCACCTGTGAAGTCGGCGGGGTTGAAGATGAACTTCAGGCAGACCTTGCTGTCCAGATCCAGCGCCTTGCCTGCCCATGCAATGGGAGCGTTGGGCAGGTCGTTCAGCACCTGATTGGTGTTGCCGAAGGTGACAGCCTCTATATCGGAGAGGTAAGCTCTGTGGTCATCGGTCATGTTGCCGTCTGCCAAGGCGGCAGTACGGTAGCCCTTGAAGATCTGCGCCTTTGCGCCGTAGCGGAGGAGGTCTGCACAGAGGATCTTCAAAGTGTCGGGAGCAGAGGTCTTATTCAGCTGAGAATAAGCGTAGTCGCTGATTTTGTAGACATCTGCATTGGAATAATAGGGCTGTCCGTCCTTGGTGCCGTAGAGGACAGAGGTAATGGTATCGTTCATCTGCACGGCGGTGAGGCCGGTAAGGGTGAAGTAGTAATAATAACCGCTGTCAACGGGATCAATACGGACGGTGGTCGTGCCCTTGTACTCCTCGCCCTCATAAACCTCGACGGTGCTTTCCACATAAACGGTACGCATGTCAAAGCCTGCCAGCATGGTCTTTGCCACACCGAAGTTGATGGAAATGTCACTTGCCAGATTCAAGCTGTGGCCGAGCTTAATGGTGGGATCAAGAACAGGAGCTTTCTGCTCCGGCTCACCACAGATACAAGTACCTTCTGCGAAGCTGTGTTCTTGGATCTCTGCGAAATCACAGTTCTCACAACCCTGCTTGTGGGTCAGTCCGTCGAGCTTTTCATAGGAGAAGCTGTGACCGTTGGCAGGAATGACTTCCTGTGCAGTGAGAACTTCACTACAGACAGAGCAATGCTTACCCTCGGTTAAGCCGGTGGCGGTGCAGGTGGGAACGATTGCCTTGTCGATGACCTCCCTATGACCGGTTGCGGCAATGGGATCGGCCTTTGTATCGGTGCAGGCGGTACAGGTGAAGGTCTTGACTCCGGCGGCGGTACAGCTTGCCGGTGTTGTGACAGCTCCGCTGTCCCAAGTGTGGTCTACGGCATCCTCATATTTGCACCACTTGCAATAGCGGGTATGCTCGGTGCTTCCTGTGGAGGTGTAGGTGAAAATATGGTTTGCCTGATCTACAAAGTTGCACTTTCCACAGGTACGGGTATGCTGTGTTGCCGACAAATTGCTGAAGGAATAGCTATGGCCTTCGGTCTTGTCCGTATAGCCACAGGCACAAGTCCGTTGATGTTTCACATTGTCGCCGAAGGAAGCATAGGTAAAGCTATGGCTCACCGTATCTGTTGCACTACACTTGCTACAAGTTCTCTTATGCCGGCTATCGCTGACGGAAGACAGCGTATAGCTGTGGGCTTCGGACTTGCTATATCCGCAGGAGCAGGTAGCGGTATGATTGGCGGTATCTGCGGTAGCATAGGAATAGCTATGGGCTTTGGCAGTAAAGGTTGCTGCGATGGTTGTATCTGCAGTGATATTGGTCAGAGCCTTGTCCCATCCCTTGAAGGTATAGTGATTGGTAGAGTCATAGGTCTTGGTAGGGGTTGTACCGGTATAGACGGCGGTTTCGCCCTTGTTGACGATTTGGGTAGCGAGGGTCTTTCCTGCTCCGTCTACAAAGGTAACGGTATAGGCCGCAGTGGGCAGGGTCTCATAGGGGCCTGCATAAGCATAGTCCAGTGTCAGTTCACCTGCCAGATCCGGAGCGGCATCCAATCCGGACAGGTAGATTATCACGCGGTTTACCTCATCCAATTGCCGTACTTTTTCTGCAATCTGTCCCGTGGCAGTGAAGTACTCTCCTTCTTGGACAGTCTTTACATCATAAAATACCGAAGATCCTGCCACATAGCTGTTATCGGTGCTATAGTAGAAGAACATACCAACCTTACAGGTGGTTCCCGTAAAGCCTTCGGCTTTGAAACGGATCTGGAAATAGTCTGCATATTCCGGATCGTAATTTAAGTCCAAATTCACAGAGTCTGCATAAATAGAGGTAAATCCCGTTACACCGGGCTTCACTGTCAGCGTGCCTGCGGAGAGATCTAAGGTAGCAGTTCCTTCCTTATAGCTCTGGGTTCTGCCTCTCCATGCGGAAATCAGGTCAAAGTTGTTAAAACCGTACACATAATTGTTATACCGGGTCTTTGCCTCACTGCTGTTATCGAAGGTAAAATACAGAGAGGGAGACAGGGGCTCTAAGGTTTCTGTAACCACATGACTGCTGTCCCGGCTACAGGTGAGAGTCCGCAGACCTTCCGCCTCCAAGGTGGGAGCTTTGGTGATCTCGGCTACATAGTCATGCCCTAAAGCCCCAAGGGTCTCCTTGGCCTTCATAACTGCATTGCATCGGCTGCAGGAAGCACTTTCCGTATAACCGGCGACCGTACAGGTGGGAGCCTTGCCCTGTGCCGTTACTACAGAATGTCCCAGGGCGGAGGTTACAGTTCCCTCTATGACATGACCGCAGAGCGTACACTTCTGATCTCCGGTATAGCCTGCTTCCGTGCAGGTGGCGGCTTTCACATTCTGTTTCACCATGCTATGGGACTCTCCCGTATAGGAAGCGTAAACCTCGATGCTTTGGCTGAGGCCTGTGAGGCTTACCGGGGTTCCGTCTGCATCAGTCCATTCCTTGAAGCTGTAGTGGAGGGAGGCGGTGTTTTCCTTATCGGGAGTTCGCCCGTTGTAAGAGGCATTTCCCTTCAAAATAGGTGCGACATCATAAACCACGGTGCTGTTATCGTTATAGAAAACCACATAGTCCGCAAATTCCGTGGGCGTCACACCGTTACCTGTTTTGGGTAGGATGTTCAGGTAGGGAAGATCGGAAGTTCGAAGCCAAAGGCTGATCTTTGACTTATCCGTAGGCAGGTTTTGGCTCACCTGCTTGGCGGTTTCCTGCAGATCCAAAGCGATCTTTTCTCCACCGTAATCGTTCCCTGCAATGAGGACATCGGCGTAAGTGTTTCCTCGGATATTGTTAATATGTACAGAGCCGTTGGTACAATTTTCCAGTCGATTTCCCGTTAGACACAGAACACCGTAGCCGTCGGCGGTGGAGTCACTGGTGACCTCGGAGGTGAGCCAGAAGGGACGGAGCTTGTTGCCGGTGTAACCTTTGAAATAATTGCCGTGAATGACCATATCCTTCATGTTTCTCATGGTAATTGCACGGTTGGTGTAATTGACTGTAGCCCCGGTATCGTCTGTATAGGTGGGGATCTCCGTCAGGCAGAAATAGTTGTCTACGATGCTTCCGGTTTTCTGCAGGGCGGTGTTCAGGTGGATGGCACTGCCGTTGTACACAGATCCGTCTGTGTAGCAGTTAAAGAGATTGTTGGAAATCCGCAGGTCTAAGATTTTTTGGGCATTACCTCCCGTAACACGGATCTGCCCTGTGGGGGTGCTGTCAATGAAGTGGAAGCCCTTTACCATCAGGCTACCGCTCTGCAAGCTTCCGAAGGCAAAGGTAATGCTACCGGAAAGATAGGTCTCATAGGTGCGGTTGGGGTTGACGGTTAGCTGTCCGTTCTTCATGACCAGAGCCTTGGAGGCATTTCGGTTGCTTCCGTGGAATTCCAGATTCTTTCCGCTATAGGTCACTTCCTCTGTGTAAGTGCCCGGTGCGACCATGATGCGATCTCCATCCTTGGCGGCATCTACCGCTTCCTGAATGGTGGCAAAGCCGTCTACTCCTACGGTAACGGGACGGCAATACCACTTGTCGCAGTACAGTCCTTTACTTCCGGGGGCTTTGTCCTTCAGGGAGGGATCAACCAGAATACCGTTGGTCAGTGCGGAGGAATTACAGGCACGGAGGTACAGGGGGTATACCTCAGAGCCGAACTTGATATAATAGGCATTCTTGGACATGTAGGTGTTGGAAGATCCGTTCTGAATGGTTAGCTCGCTTCCTGCACTTTTGGTGCAAGCCTCATCGGTGTAGATCGCTCCCTTGGGAAGCTCTACCGTAATGGGAACAGCCTTAGTCCCTCTGGTCATATAGTCGATATAATAGGCGTCGTTGGAGAAATAGGCTTCAATTTCCCCACTGCTTGCCTTTGCGGTAAGGGTAGGCCGTTTGTAGTTGAATTCTACCAAAAATGCGTCATGATCCGACAGCTTGGGGCTATAGGTACGGCTGAGGATCCGTTCCAGCTTTACAGGGGCATAGAAATCCGCCGGATACACCACATGGTCGGCACTGGTCATCAGACCGCTGTCATCGGGCTTCAGAACCGTCTTGGTGCCGTTGGCATGGATACTGCACATATCCTCCGTGGTCAGCAGGGCATCCACAAAGCCCGTTTCCCTCTGCAATGCGGTAATATTCACCATATCACCCATGCTGTTCTTGGGAGCATAGAAGCTGTTAAAGTCACCGGTAATGAAAACATGCTGGTCCTTGGCAATGCTCTTGATCTTGTCTGCAAGCTCCTGCATTTCTACGGTACGGATGGCTTCATTTTCTTCCAAGGTGATCTTGCCGTCTACTGTCCAGTGGGTGTTGAAGACATACAGTTCCACATTGGTTTTCTTGTCTCTCAGCTTGACCCACTGGTAGCAACGCTTATTGTTGGCAGGCTGGCTGTAGCCCTTTGCGCCACTGTCCAGCAGGGTGAAGCGATCCTTTTTGTAGAAGATGATAAGACCTCTGCAAATGTCCATCTTATAGCCGGTTTCGTCTGTCAAGCTTCTGTGGCTGTAGGTATTCTTAAGATCCTCATCCAGAGCGGAACACCAGTCTAAGATGCCACTGGCACCGCCGTCACCTGCCTCTTGCATGCCGATGATATCGGGATCATATTTTCCCAGCATTTGAACGATGGCATCCTCACGGTTGGCGGGGGAATCATAGGGGAATACGCCGTTGCTGTTGGCACTGCAATCATCCATGACATTGTAGGTCATGATTTTAATTTTCTGTCCCAAGGGGGAAACGGTGCTTTCCGCCGCAGCTGCCGGGAGCAGCAGGAATGAGGACAGAAGGCACAGTAAAAGAAGATAGCCTACGATCCTGCATGTTTGTTGTTTCATGGATATTTTCCTCCTTTGCATACAGATCATGATATGTATATAGAATATCCTATTTCTGTATGTATGTCAATGTGTGTTGGGGCAAAGAAAAGGCTATATTTTCCGCATTTTAAGACAAGTCCATAAAACGATCACCGCCGAGAGTGGACACTGGGTCACTCTCGGCGGTGTGATTTATGTGGGAGTTTTGTTCTCCGGTGTCCGTTTCCGAAGCAGTGCCGATCATGCAACGAAGTATGCCTTTGCACTGTCGGAGTAGGCTACCAAGGCCTTGCACAGTTCCAAAAGCGTTCCTTTTTTGTTGTTGCCGTAGGTGTCGGCGCTGTATTGGAGGGTGGGGGAGACGGGGGTGCTTCCGTGGAAGATTTGTACAGATACTACCTCCCGTAACTCGGAAGCAAGGAGTGCGTCTAAGGTAAAGGCGTACAGCAGGCCATTGCCCGCATAATCCTGAGGATCTGTAAGAGTCAGATTCATTTCTTCCCCGTAAACATCCTTGTAGCTGACCTTCAGGCGCAGATCTGCAAGGTCAGCTGTGAAGCCTGCGGGGTTGAAAATGAACTTCAGGCAGACTTTGCTGTCCAGATCCAAGGCCTTTCCGTACCATGTGATGGGAGCGTTGGGAAGATCGTCGAGAACCTTGTTGGTATTGCCAAAGGTCACGGCCTCAATGTCGGAGAGATAGGTTCTGTGGACATCGGTCATGTTGGCATCTGCCAAAGCGGATACGCGATATTCCTTGTAGACCTGTGCCTTTGCGCCGTAGCGCAGGAGATCTGCACAGAGGATCTTCAGACTGTCGGGAGCAGAGGTCTTATTCAGCTGAGAATAGGCATAGTCGCTGATTTTGTAGACATCTGCATTGGAGTAATAGGGCTGTCCGTCCTTGGTGCCGTGGAAAACGGAGGTAATGGTATCATTCATTTGCACGGCGGTAAGGCCGGTAAGGGTGAAGTAATAGTAATAACCGCTGTCAACGGGATCAATACGGACGGTAGTCGTACCCTTGTACTCCTCACCCTCGTAAATCTCGACGGTACTTTCCACATAGACGGTACTCATGTCGAAGTCTGCAAGGAGAGTCTTTGCAACACCAAAGTTGATGGAAATGTCACTTGCCAGATTCAAACTGTGGCCGATCTTCAGATTGGGATCCAACCGGGGCTCTTTGACCTCGATCTCTCCACAGCAACAAGAACCGTCGGTAAAAATGTGACCTTGGAGCTCTTCCAAATCGCAATTTGCACAGCCTTGCTTGTGCGTTAGCGCATCGTTCTTTTCGTAGGTGTAACTATGACCTGTTGCGGGAATGCGTTCTTGTGCGGTCAGAACAACAGCACATACAGAGCAATGCTTCCCCTCTGTCAAACCGCTTTCGGTACAGGTCGGAGCTACTGCTCTGTCTACGGTCTCTCTGTGACCCTTGGCGGGAACTGCTTGCTGTGCAGTGAGAACTTCATTACAGACGGAACAGTGCGCACCCTCGGTCAGGCCGGTTTCGGTGCAGGTGGGAGCAACGGCAGGATCTGTAGCCTCCCTATGTCCTTTGGCCTCGGTGGTGAGGGGGAAGCTGAAGCTTCCGTAGGTAGCGATTTTCCATTTGTAGGTATCTATGCCTGTGGCGGTGCAGGTGGCAGACTTTGTTACGCTTTTTTGATAGTCGGTGGTGTTCAGCTTTGGCAGGGGCACGGCGGTGGCAGTGCCACAGGCGGAACAAATGCCGGTCAAGCTTCCTGTTGCGGAGGCAGTGGGAGTGGTGCTTACGGTGTAAGTGTAGCTGTGTCCCTCCGGCACGACCCATTGGGGCCCTGCGTAAATATAATCCACATAAATTCGGCTGTTTTCATCTATGCCGTTAATGCTGTAGAAGGTAACTTCCAAATATTTGGCATTGACTTCTTTCATGGCATCGGTAATGGGAACGGCGGCAACAAACCAGTTATCTATCACAGTAGCGGTGGCATAGACAGATTTCCAATTCTTTGCATCCTCGGATACATGGAAACGGATCTGAGGCATTTTTTCCTCTATGCCGGTGCAATGTTCAATGCGGAACTTGATTTTGAACAGCTCTGCCTGAGGGAAGGAAAAGCTGAGGCCTGTGCGGATCCAGGGACTGCCCTTGTCGGTGACCTTTGCAGGGGTCAGAGAGAGGATGCTGTCGGATACGGATAGGTTGGAGATCCTGTTTTTGTTGTATGTCCAGCTCCCTGCGTCCGTGCTTTTGTCAAAGGTGAAATTCGCCTTTGTCCACATGCGGAATACCCGATTGCCCTCCGGGATGCCTTCGGAAGCAATGGGCTCATAGCAAATGGCATCCCAGTACAAATAAGAGCCGTAGAAGTCCAAGGCTTCCAACTCGATAGAGGTTTCGTTGAATACGAAGCCCTCCGAAGGGCGTGGTGTTCCGTTCCGATCGTAAACCAATACTGCGCCGCGGTATTCGTGGTGAGTGTCCACATCCTTTACGATAGAGAGGGGGAGGAAGAATTTTTGGGTATTTCTATCATAGGATATCCCCTGGTAGCCCCAACCTGAGCCCTTGCCCTCATCGTATTTCTGTCCGTAAGCACCGAAGTGGTTTTGGATCTGCCGACTGATGTCTTCCTCGGAAAGGATGAAGGCCTCGGTCAGCTTGTCCTTCAGACTCATATTCCGCAGATCAATAGAGGCACGGAATACTTTGTTTTTATTGGCAATGAGCAACTGCGCCACTCCGTTGTCCACAGAGGTGAAAGCCAGTCCGGAAGTTCCCATTTGATCCGAGGCGATCTCGGATTGCAGAGCATCGGTAGAGCCTTTCCATACGATGATGGCGGTTTTGTCGATGACACCTTCGGGTGTGATCCGCAGAAGGGTAGCACTTCGGATATATCTGGTTACCAGAACATAGGTGTAGGTGCTTCCGTTATAGGTATCTGTGACAGCGGTCATGTCATTGCAGTGACCCAGACCGATGCGGTCGGGATCGTCGTAATAATCCGTGACCACAGTCATCTGCTCCATGGTTTTCAGGTCGGTACGGATCAGCTTGGTATACAGGGAGGGTCTGGAGCCGTTTGCATCCCGATGTCCCTGCCGGGTGACTGCGGTGTACAGGTAATTCCCTGCAATGCACAGACCCTGGGCGCCCTCTACCTGATCCCGTCCGTCTACGGGAATATATACATCTCCGAAATTGCAGATCTGCGTACAAACAGCCCCTTTATTGGTGGTAGGCTTGGGCGCATCCGCACAGAAGGCGAAGCAGGACAGAAGAAGAGAAATGACCGTGACAATGGGGAGAATGACAATGCGTCGTTTCATAGGGATCGCACTCCTTTTGTGTAGCATGATAGCCTGTTGAGAGAACAGTAATAAGCTTCTTTTTCGGGAATAGAGTGTTTTCATAAAATGCCGTTGCTGATTTCCAGTTGAGCCTTCAGCTTTTCGTAGAAGTCCAGATAATAGTCCAGCCGTTGATGCCAGAGCTTGGTTGCGGTGGCTGAGCCTAGAGGCTTCTCTTTGTATTCGGTTAGGTCGGTGATGGTGGAATTGACCCGTTCCCATTTTTCCTCCAAGGTCATGGAACTGAAATGGCGGTATTCCAGTGCTTCATAAATGCGGAAGGCATCGAAACGGTCAATGTTGTCCGCATCCCCTGCAATTTCCGTAAAGGGACTGCGTTCCCATTCAAAATCCGCCTTGTCATCCACATGGATGGCGATGCTGAAGCAGATGTCGTTCACCACCTCCGCAGGCAACTCCAGACTTTCTAAGAAAGGTCTTGCAAGGACAGCTCCTCGACGGCCATGATTTTTCCAATCCTCCGGGGAGGGCATTTCCTCACAGTATGCCAGATCGTGGAGCAGACCTGCCATGACTGCATAGGTCACGGGGAAGCCCTCTGCTTCGGCAATGGTTTTTGCAATATTTGCTACCCGGTAGGAATGCTCCAGTCGATAGATCTCCTGTGCGGGATGCGCCTGCATACGGGGGCTGGATCTATAGGTTTCTTTTAAAAAGGCTTCTGTTTTTGCAATCATTTCTCTGTTCATGGTGATCTCCTAAGAATAATATGTGAGCCATCGAAATGGAGGAGGTAGCTTGCGTTCTTTGGAAAGGGAGGGAGTCCTTCTTTGAGATGTTCCGAAGCTTGCCATTGACACGGCGGAGGATCGGAATTATAATTTGAGGAAAGAAAGGCTGTGCGCCCATACACTTTGGGAACTTCTCTCCGAAGCCACCCAAGCTGTAGGGGGCGAAACGAAAAACGGAAGGGGAAAACCTTATGTCCAAACGATTACTGATCACAGGCTTCGATCCCTTTGGGGGAGAAAGTATCAATCCCGCATGGGAGGCAGTGAAGCTGTTACCCAAGGAGATCGGTGCATATACCTTGCACAAATTGCAGATCCCCACAGTTTTCGGTCTGGGGGCGGAAGCTGTGCTGGCAGAAGCACAGGAACTGAAGCCGGAGCTGATCCTGTGTATCGGACAGGCGGGCGGTCGCAGTGCGGTGACTCCCGAACGGATCGCTGTCAATATTCGGGATGCCAAGATCCCCGACAATGAGGGCAATCAGCCTGTGGGGGAATATGTTCTTCCCCAAGGGCCTGCGGCGTATTTTGCCACGGTGGATGTGATGCAAATGGTAAAAAACGCCCAAAAGCAGGGCTGTTCCGCAACGGTATCCAACAGTGCGGGGGCGTTTGTGTGTAACGATGTGCTGTACACTCTGCTCCACTGCTTCCACGGCACGGATACCCTTGTGGGCTTCATCCATGTGCCTTGGCTTCCCGAGCAGGGGAATCCTTCCCTGCCCGTGGAACAGACCGTAGCTGCTCTGCAAGCCATGATCGAGGCATGCTGACGGGGCTTACAGGGATACGGAATAGTCTTTTTTAGAGCCGTGTGCTCCGAAGATCTGCCACTTGCCCACCCCCAGGCGTTGGAGAATGGCATTGCGCTCTATGGCGCAGAGCTTCACATCCGAGTCTACGGATGTCATTAAAATGGGGGCATATTGGTTGTATTTTGCTTGTTCTGCGGTAAGTCCATGCATGTTGATATAAATATCGCCTGTAAAGGCAATATGGTGGTCGTAGTCGATGAGAACCAGCTCACCTGGCAGATGTCCGCCTTTTCCCTCATAGATCTCAAAGTTCAATTCTCCGAAGCTGTAGAAGCCTACCTGTGTCAGGGGCTGGTGATAGGCCTCCGGGCTCTTCCACAGGCGGATGATCTTTTTGGGGTCTACGGGCTGATATTCTGTCAGGATCTTGCAAATGTGGATATAGGGCTTGTGGGCGGGATTTTCCTCACGGAAGCTGTTACGTCCGTAGAATTCGTTTTCCAGACAGAGGGCGGTTTTTTCGTTGGTGAAGACCACGTCGAAAAGGGGAAGCAGTCCGCAGTGATCCACATCCGCATGGGTGACGATGATATTCTTCTTGACCGTGTCAAAGTCCGGGACCAGAGAGCGGAACAGCTCCAGCATTTCTTGCCGGTAGCAGGCATAACCGCTGTCAATGAAGAGATATTCTCCCTTGCTTTTGATGATCATGGTATTACTGCCACAGGGAGGTTCGATCAGGGTCAGTTCCGTATGCTCGGAAATCTTGTGGGTACTGATTCTGGGAGCGAAGTTTTTGCCCTTGGACAGGCTCAGAAGCTCTGCGATCCTACTGATGCTGTCAAAGGTGCGGTAGGGGGACAGTCCCTTTTCGTCAAGGGTCTGCATGGCAAGGTTGATGTTGATAAGAAGCTCCTGGTTTGCATCGTCGGAAAGCTCCATCATCTGGGACAGAGCCATGACATAGTTGTGGTAGAAGATGCTGTTGTCATAGACATTCTTGGAGCGGTTGTAATCGATGACACGTACCTTGCACAGTTCCTCTGCACGGAGGAGGAAACGGGAGATCTTGTCCGGGTCATCCACATGGAGTCCCATTTTGAAATACTGATAATCCGTGCCGTTTTCCTGAGAGCTTAAATAGGAAATATTGAAATTGAATTCACTGATGAGTCGCAGAATGTCCGTTACGCTTCCCGGTACATCCCGCAGGAAGAACTCTAACAGCACGATGCTGGTTTTTCCTGTGGACTCATTGCCCAAATAGCCGATGTCCCGCAGGAGGATGTCGGCTTTTTCCAGTTGCGCCTCCGTACCCTCCACATCAATGAACAGGGTGTGGGAGTCCACGGCCTTGTTATAGCTTACACGGGTGATGTTGACCCCCAGAGAGGAAAATACCTCGCTGGCCTTCAGGAAGGCACCGATATGGTTGGGCATGGATGTTACATAGGTCTTTTTCATATACTTTTCCCCTTAAGAAAAATTATGAGGCCTTAGGTATAACAGAGGGGCGCTCCGGGCTCTGCAAGCCTAGCTTTCCCACTTCCCGTAGGGCTGATACCCCGGGGTGTGCAAAAGGCACATCTGTCCATACCGCTGTATGACAGATGTATTATACCATTCCGGTGAAAATGTGTCAATTATTTATGCTGTGAAGTTCCGTGGAGAGAAGTGCGGATTCCCATTGCTTTTTTGAAGGACTATGGTATAATATGAACAGGGGACAAAAGCTCCCGGGAAATCTGCCATGGCAGAGTAAACTGTAGAGGATATATTCAAGGAGGTACATTATGAAATTGCGTAAGGTCCTATCTTTGTGCTTGGTTCTTGCACTGTTGTTCGCTCTGTGCGGAACTACGGTACAGGCGGCGGGGGTCAGGTCTGGCCGTAACACCAGATCCCGTACCAGCTATACTTATTACACCGATGAGCAACTTATGGAAATGATCGGTGTTTCCGCAGAAACGCTCAATACGCTGAAAACTGAGGGCTATGCGGCAATGCTGGACAACTCCCCGTGGGATGTGTACAAGTACAACATTCCCTGTACCGCGGAGGCAGTAGACGGCTTGTGTTCCATGATCTACTGCAACCCCGAACTGTTCTTCATCGGCGGAATGTCCTATAACTACACAGGCAACGGCACTTTATATCGTCTGACCGGTAAATATGAGGAAGGCTATGAGGTTGCTATGGAAAAGCATGCTGCCTTTATTGCGGCGGCGCAGGAGATTCTTTGCCTGTTCCAGAGAGATGAGAGCCTGACAGATTTGGAGCTTGCACTGCTGGTCCATGACTATCTGGCGGCAAACTATGAGTATGATGTGCCCTTTGCAACAGGAGATGATATGTATACCGCCTATGGTCTGTTGGTCAACGGGACGGGTGTATGCCAGGCTTATGCAGAGACCTTTGCCTATTTTATGGCACAGTTTGGCATTCCCTGTGGCTTGGTTAGATCCAATACCCTCAGTCATGCATGGAATATCATTGAGATCGACGGACTGGAATACCATTTAGATGTGACCTTCGACGATGCCATCAATGACCGTAGCGGCTATGTGCGTCACACGAATTTCATGGTATCTACCGATGTTCTGAAGGCTAACAATCACGATGCGGATGACTTTACTGCAAATCCCCGGAACACTACCTATGACGATGCCTTCTGGAGAGATGTGCAAACATCCTTCTGCTATCTGGATGGGAATATTTATTTCATCAACAGCTCCAAGAAGCTGTGCACATGGAATGACGGTGTAGTCAAGGAACTGTACTCCATTCCCGGCACTTGGTACTGGATGGGTGTGTACAACCGTTTGGCAACAGACGGTGAACGGCTCTTCTTCACCTCTAATAATGCAGTCTACGAATATTTCCCCGAAAGCAATACTGCCGAGATCGTATATCAGGCTGATTTAGAGTCCGGATTTGCCATTTACGGCTTCTACCTCAAGGATAATAACTTCCACATTCAGCCCAATGACTACCCTCTGTTTGATGATGATACCAAGGCGAAGTATGAGATCGTCTATGCATACCGTGAAGACGGCGACCGCCATGTCTACGACGAGGGTACTTACACCAAAGAGCCCAACTGTAAGGAAGATGGTCTGTGCCTCTACAGATGTATCTACTGTGGCAAGGAGAAGACTGAGGTTGTGCCCAAGGGAGATCACACTGTGGTGACCCTTCCCGCAACTGAGCCCAATTGTACC